>CALMZU010000272.1 GCA_937870775.1 uncultured Elusimicrobia bacterium | reverse complement strand
GACGCGGCCACCGGCCTGAAGCGCATAGAGCAGATCCTTGCCGGCGGGCAGTAGGCCAGGCGTGCGTCAACGGCGGCGGCCGCCCCTTCCGGGCGGCCGCCGTTTTTTAACCCTTCTGTAACAATTCGGCAACCGTGGTTTTGTAGAATAATTACGTGGGAGATACCAGATTTTCGCACAAGGCGGACATATGCGATTGACGATGAAGTGGCTGATGTGGTTCGTGGGCATAGGCATCTACGTGATGTTCCTCGGCGGCGTTTTCTATTACAACCTGTTCAAGTGGACCTTCGACGAGAAGCTCAAGCAGGACGTCATAGACAAGGTGAAGACCTACGCCCCCACGATGCGCGTCGGCCTGCTCAACAACGCCACCGCCATCACCTTCGAGGAGTACGACATCATGTCGGAGCTCTCGAAGGACGAGCGCATAACCTCCATGCTGTACCTCAGCCGCCAGGGCAAGGTGCGCTGGCATAAGGAATCCCGCTTCATCGGCATGGCCTGGGACGAGTTCAAGGCGCAGGTGCCGCCGCCCACGGACGCCATAAGCCAGGCCTACATGTCCAAGCTCCCCAAGGTCCGGCAGGTGAAGGGGGAACCGTTCTACGAGATAGCCATACCCTTCTCCGTGCGCGGCGACATCATCGGCATCATGGACCTGCTGGTCTCGCGCGCCGGCGCCGAGGTGCTGATAGGCTCGGCGATGCGCAAGTACGTCTTCGGCGCGATAGGCGTGCTGTTCCTGCTCGGGCTGCCGCTCTACTTCTTCTTCCACCACTACGTGATCTCCCCGATGGACACCCTGCGGGACAGCATAGAGGGCGTGTCGCTCAAGAACTTCGACCTGCGCTTCCCGCCCCGCTCCGACGAGATCGGCGAGCTGGCGGGCTCCATAACCAGGCTGATGGGCAAAATGAAGACCGAGATAGAGGCCATCTCTAACAAGGACAAGACGTACAAGGAGGCCGAGCAGCGCTGGTGGCGCTCGCTCCTCAACATCATAGTCCCGCCCACCAACTACGTGATAGTGGTGGACGAGAACAACAACATCCTCTACGCCAATTTCGAGCTGAACCGCGGCATGGACGCCAAGACCATCCACCTGCTGGACGTGGTGGACAGCCAGCAGCAGACGCTGCTGCGCCTCGTCGGCCAGGCCTTCGAGATGCCCGACCAGGCGGTCGAGGGCGAGACGGTCTTCAGGAACCAGAACTTCAACGTGAAGGTGCTTCACGTCGGACAGACCGCCGACACGAACCGCACGCTGATACTGTTCCATCCCAAGGCCGGCATAAGCATGTGAACCCCGCCGGCCCGGCCGGTAAACTTTACTAATAATTATGTATTATATTAGCGGACGCGCCTTTTGGCGCGCCCGCAGGTCATATTTTTGGAGGGAACATGAAACTCGAAGTCCGCAATATTAGCGTGGGGTCGCTGGTAACCTCTTCCGTGCCGCTGGTCATCTTCTTCATGGCCATACTCGGCGGCGTCGTCACCTTCATGGTCGTGCCCAATACCCAGATGGCTCCGCTTGGCATGTTCCAGAAACTGCTGAGCGTCGGCCTGTACGCGCTGATGTACGTCGTCATCTGCACCGCGGTCATGGTCTTCGCCGCTTTCCTGTACAACATCTTCACCAGCGTGCTCGGCCTGCGCGGCCTGACGCTCGACATCGAGGAAGTGCACCAGGATTGACCCCCGCCGCCGGGGCGCGGCCGTTCAACATTTAGGAGACGCTGTGAAGATAAACATTATTTTCGCTTCAAAGGACCTCTCGAGGGCGTCGCTGATGCTCGAGATGCTGTCGCGGCAGGGCTACTCGGTGGCCACCGCGGGCCGCGCGCGCGAGGTCATGGGGATGCTTGCGGAGAAGTCGTTCGACATGGTGATGGTGGGACAGAACCTCGCCGATGAAGAGGGCCTGACGTTCCTGCGCAACCTGCGCGCCAAGAACAAGAACATCCCGGTGATAGCCGTGCTGGAGTCGCCGGATACCTACCTCGAGCACATGCCCGCCGGCCTGAGCCTTGAGTCGCTGCTGCCGCACGGGCCCGCCGGGCGCGAGACCCCCAAGATCTCCTACAAGCTGGCCTTCTTCCAGCTCGGCGCCGACGAGGTGCTGGGCTACAGCCAGGACCTGCACGAGAGCGTGGCCCGCGTCAGGGCCGTCGTGCGCCGCACCGTCAGCGTGCAGGCCGACGAGGTCCTGAAGATGAACGAGATCGAGCTCAACATGTCGAGCTACACGGTGCGCATCGCCAACAAGGAGATCACCGTCACCGCCAAGGAGTTCGACCTGCTCTACGTTTTCCTGAGCTCGCCCAACCGCGTGCTGTCGAGGCCGTACCTGATAGAGCGCGTCTGGGGCTACAACTACTTCGGCTCGCCGCGCACCGTGGACGTCCACGTGCGCAGGCTCAGGTCCAAGATGGGGAAGGCCGCCCGCTACGTGCATACCGTGCCGTGCGTGGGGTACAAGCTGGTGCCCGGCACCAAATAGCGGGGAACGGAGGATTCAAAACATGGCACAGAAGATCCTGATAATCGACGACGACACCCACCTGCGCGAGAGCCTCGCCGAGGTCCTGGACCTGGAAGGCTTCACGTGCCTCGAGGCGGGCAACGCCAAGAGCGGCATCGCTATGGCGAAGAAGAACAAGCCCGACGTGGTGATCATGGACATACAGCTGCCGGATTCGTCCGGCTTCCAGATCTGCCAGGAGCTGCGCAGGTTCTCGAAGGAATTCATCCTGATCATGATGACCGGCCGCTTCCTCTCCGCGGAGGAGAAAACGCAGGGCCTCTCGCTCGGCGCCGACGAGTACCTGACGAAGCCCTTCGACATACAGGAACTCTCCATACGCATACGCCAGCTGCTCGGCAGGAGGGCCCGCTGAGATGAAACGCCTCATACTGGCCGCCCTGGCACTCTGGCTGGCCTGCCCGGTCTCCGCGCAGCAGCGCGCCTCCGGCGGCAGGCTCGACCTCTACCTCGAGACGCTCGACCCGCAGGCCTGGCAGCTGTTCTTCATGGCCAGCGTCGTGCACGGCCGCCTCGCCGGCTCCACGCTCACCGTGACGCCGGTGGTGACGAAGGCCGCCGACGGCTCCTTCGCCGCCTCCCGCGGCGAACAGGACCTCGCGGACTTCACGCGCCTGGCCGTGGTGGGCCGCCGCTATCCCGCGAAACTCGTCGACTATATCAACGGCTACCTGCTGAGCCCCACTTCCGACGGCTGGCGCGACGCCGCCGTGTTCGCCGGCATAAACCCCGACGAGCTGGGGAAGTTCGCCGCCGCCGAGGGCAAGTCCGCGCTGGAGGCCGCCTACGCGAAGTCCTCCGCCGCCGGCGCGGTCTCCACCGCGCTGTACCTTGACGGCAAACCTTACGACGGCTCGCAGCGCCTGATGCCGCTCTACGACGCGGTGAACGCCGCGCTGCCCGCGGGGAAACGCCTGCCGCTCCCGGCCGGCTACAAGCCCGCGCCCAAACTGCCTCCGCCGGCCTTCTGGGTGGTGCTGCCGCAGGGCGGCAGGAAGAACGACATGCTGGTGAAGGTCTTCGACCGCTACTTCGAGGGCATAAAGCCCCAGGTCCTGGAGTTCGCCTCCAAGGAGCGCGAGCAGCTGTTCCCCGGCCTGCAGTTCGCCCCGTCCTACATCATAGCCTCCTCGCCGGCCGTGAAGGCCAAGCTGGACGCCGAGATCAAGGCCGGCGTCTTCGCCGAGAAGAACGGTTACCTGGTGTACGAGGACAAGCTGCGCGGCGGCTACTACGCCTCGCTGCCGGAGAAGAAGAACACCGTCGAACTTTACGTGATGAGCCAGTGCCCCTACGGCGTGATGGCCGAGAATTCCCTGCTGGACGCCGAGAAGAACGCCCTGCTGCCCGCCGGCGCGAAGCTGGAGATACATTTCATCGGCGACGCGAAGAAGGACGAGAAGGGGGAATGGCAGTTCTCCAGCCTGCACGGCCAGGCCGAGTGGGAGGAGAACGCGAGGCAGATCTACATAGCCAAGTACTTCCCCGACAAGTTCCACGACTACCTGCGCGAGCGCAACAAGGAAGTGACCTCGCCGGACTGGCAGAAGGCCGCCAAGGCCGCCGGCGTGGACGCCGCGAAGGTGGAGAAGGGCTTCGCCGAGGGCAAGGAAATGCTCGCCGCGGATTTCGCGGCCAGCACGGCGCTCGGCGTGAATTCCTCGCCCACCTTCATGGTGGACGGGCGCACCATGCTGCTGGGCCTCGGGGAACTCTCCAAGGTGCCCGGTTACGAGAAGCTGCCCCCGCCGGGCCAGCCCTCGGCCGGCTGCAGCAAGTAACGCTCCAGCGGGCGGCCCAGCGGCCGCCCGCGGCGTTACAGGGGGTCTGAAACAATTCCGTAACAGCGCTGTGGGATAATATATATATCCCGCGAGGAAGGCGCGACCATTTATGACCGAAGTTCCACAGAAAAGAGGGCGGCTGTTCTACAAGTTCCTGCTGATCTTCCTGATCGTCTCGCTGGTGCCGCTCGGCATCGTGGGCTACTACCTGGTGAACCTCAGCCAGGTCACGCTGAACAAGGCGATCTCGCACGACCAGGAAGCCCTCGCCGTCGGCTTCGCCGATACCGTCTCAAGTTACATCATCAATTTCCGCAACGTCCTTTACGACGCGGCCCACCTCGAGGACTTCGCGTCGATGAACACCGCGAAGCAGAACTCGCTGGTCAGCCACATCATGCAGCTGCACCCGGCGTTCCTGGAGATCTCGGTGGTGGACGCCAACGGCCAGGAGACCGTGCGCATCGGCCGCTTCGTGCACGACTCCAAGATGCGCGATTTCTCCGAGGACCCGCAGTTCTCCAAGGTGATGCGCGCCGGCGAGCTGGTGGGCGGGCTGGAGAAGTACATGGGCCAGTACCCGGCGATAACGATGGGAGTGCAGATAGTGAACCCGCAGACCAACCAGCCGGTGGGCGCGGTGCTGGCGAAGATGAGCCTGACCGCCCTGTCGAGCCTGCTGAAGACCGGCTTCCCCGAGAGCACCCGCACGCAGGCAGCGGTGATAGATTCCAGCGGCTTCCTGATAGCGCACTCCAATTCTAAAGAGGTATACAAGGCCGACGCCAAGCTGCCCGACGACGTGCTGAAGGTGCTGCTGCAGAACGACGCTAAGACCGGCGGCGGCGAGATAATACTGGAGAGCACCGGCGAGCGCGTGCTGGGCGCCTTCGCCGAGGTGACCGAACTGGGCTGGGTGGTGTACATACAGCGCTCGGTCGCGGTGGCCTATTCCGCCTCCGACGACATGCTCAAGCGCACCTGGCGCATGATGCTGATCGTCACGGTGTTCGTGCTGTTCCTGGGCTACGCGATGTCGCTGGTGATCACGCAGCCGATCTCCGCGCTGCGCGAGGCCGCCAAGAAGCTCGGCGAGGGCGACTTCGACTACCTGCCGGACATCACGATGTCCAACGACGAGATCGGCGAGCTGGCGCACACGTTCATGCAGATGAGCGAGAGCCTGAAGGTGAAGACCGCCGAGATCATTTCCGCCAAGGACGAGCTGGAGCGCCTGAACCGCAGCCTCGAGAACCGCGTCGAGGCCCGCACCCGCGAGCTCAGGAGCGCGCAGGACGAACTGATCAAGAAGGAGAGGCTCGCCGCTATAGGCCAGATGGCTTCCGTCGTAGGCCACGAGATACGCAACCCCCTCGCGGTCATCAACAACTCGATCTACTTCATAAAGACCAAGAACAACGCGGTCCCGAACCCGGAGCCGAAGATCGCCAAGCACATCTCGATCATAGAGTCCGAGATCAGGCAGGCCAACGGCATCATCGACGAGATACTGGGCTTCGCCCGCACCCGCGAACTGAACCCGAAGGTGATGAGCCTCAACGGCTACCTGGAGGACCTGACGATGTCGTTCCCGGTGCCGCCGCACGTGGAGCTGGTCAAGAGCCTCGCGCCCGAGAACCCCTATGTGAACATAGACCCCGACGAGATGGCGCAGGCCGTGCGCAACCTGATAAAGAACGGCATAGAGGTCATGCCGGAGCACGGCAAGGTCTACGTCAGGAGCGAGGTCGTGGACGCGTCGACGGTGCGCGTGGACGTGGAGGACACCGGCTGCGGCATGCCGAAGGAGACCGTGGAGAAGATCTTCGCGCCGTTCTTCACGACGAAGGCCCGCGGCACCGGCCTGGGCCTGGCCGTGGTGAAGAAGGTCGTGGACCGCCACAAGGGCAAGGTGGAGGTGACCAGCGTGGTGGGCCAGGGTACCTGCTTCAAGATCTACCTGCCGATAGTGCCGACCCCGGCCGCCCCGCAGGCCTGACGCCGCGGGGCTTTTGCCGCTTGTATTCCAGCCTATAAATTAATATAAATATAGGGACGCGCCCCCGGCGCGTCCTAAAACCATGGAAAGCAAAATACTTATCGTCGACGATGACGCCCACCTGAGGGAGACCCTTCGCGACCTCCTGGAGATGGAGGGGTACAAGGTCTCCGAGGCCGAGAGCGGCGCCGCGGCGATGAAGATGGTGGTCTCCGATTTCTTCCACGTCATCCTGATGGACTTCAACCTCACCGACAAGACCGGCATCGAGGTCATCAAGGACATCCGCAAGCTCAACACCGACAGCCAGATCCTGATGATGACCGCGCACGCGTCGCTCGACACGGCGGTGAAGGCCATACAGGAATCCGTCTACGACTTCCTGATAAAGCCCGTCGATTTCAACTACCTCCGCCGCGCCATAAAGAAGGCGGAGGAGAAGCTGTACCTCGAGCAGGAGAACAAGCGCCTGATCGACATGCTCAAGCACAACAACGAGGAACTCGACCGCCTGAACGGCATGAAGTCGAAGTTCATGTCGATGGCGTCGCACGACCTGTCGAACTCGCTGATGACGCTGCAGATCAGCTTCGAGATGCTGGCCGCCACGATAAGCCCGAACGACGACCAGAAGAAGAAGATGGATTTCATCAACACCAGCATCACGCAGATCTCGCGCCTGATAAGCGACCTGGTGGACTGGGCCTCCATCGAGCAGGGCAAGTTCCGCCTCGAGAAGAACTACTTCGAGATGGACAAGATGGTGGAGGAGATGGTGGTGGGCCCGAAGGCCCGCGCCCTCCAGAAGAACATAGAGATCACCACGCAGGTCGCGCCCGGCCTGAAGATGGTCTGCGCCGACAAGCGCCGCATCGGCCAGGTGCTGATGAACCTGCTGGAGAACGCCATACGCCATACCCAGCGCGGCGGCAAGATAACCGTTTTCGTGAGCCCCGACGGGGACAATGTCTGCGTGTCCGTGAAGGACAACGGCGAGGGCATTGACCCCGAGGTGCTCCCGAAACTGGGGCAGAGCTTTTACCAGCCGGCGGGCGGCAAATCGCCGCACGGCAGGCTGGGCCTGGGCCTGTCGATCTCGAAGGAGATCGTGCAGAGCCACGAGGGCAGGATCATAGTGGAGAGCGAGGGCGTGGGCAAGGGCTCGGCCTTCAAGTTCGTGATCCCTTTCGCCAAAGAGACGCCGCCGCCCGCCGACGCCGGGCAGCCGGCCGGGGAGACGTCGAAGTAAAAAACGAGAGCAGACTAAGGAGCGAATTATGGCCGTTGCCAAAAAAAACGTTACCGTGCTGATAGCTGACGACCAGACCCTTTTCCGCGAGGGCATAAAGGACCTTCTCGAGGACGAGAAGGGCATACAGGTGGTAGGCGAGGCCTCCACCGGCCCCGAGGCCGTGGCTCTCGCCAAGAAGATAAAACCCGACGTGATCCTGATGGACATAAAGCTCCCGCAGATGGACGGCGTGTCCGCCACGCGCATCATCCGCAAGGAATGCCCGCAGACCAACGTCCTGATCCTCTCCTCCTACGAGGACGAGGCGCACGTGACCGAGGCCATACAGGCCGGCGCCAACGGCTACCTGTCCAAGATGCTCCCGGCTTCCGAGCTGGTGCACGCGCTGAAGACGTTCACCGCCGAGGGCGTGATGATACCGCAGCCGATCATGGGCAAGCTGATACAGGGCCTGCGCCAGATGGGCACCCCCGGCTACGACAGCGCCCCCGATTCCCTGACCGCCACCGAGATAAAGGTGATGGCGCTCCTGGGCAAGGGCAAGAGCAACAAGGAAATAGCGGCGGAGCTGACCTGCTCCGTGAAGACGGTGAAGAACCACCTGAACAGCATCTTCCAGAAGCTCGGCGTCAACAACCGCACCGAGGCCGTGGTGAAGGCCATAGAGAAGGGCCTGATCTCGCCGGAAGACGGCCGGTAAGCCGCGCCGCGGCGGCTGAAAAAAGAGCGGCAGGCCCCCGGGCCCGCCGCTCTTTTCAATAATAAGGCAATAACGCGCGGTTACAATATATCCATTGAAAAAAACGGTTTTTGCTGGTATAACATCGGATAGGGACGAGGCGGAGTAGGCAATGAGGAAATTCCTGCGGCGAGGGCTCGATCGCGGCGAGGCGGCGTTCTACGCGCTGCCCTGCCCGCTATGCCCCGGCGCGCTGCGCCGCAGGCCCGGCCAGAACACCGTGGAATACCTGCTGATGCTCGCCGTGGTGGCCTCCGTTACCATCATCGTCGGCATACTCTTCCATAAGAAGGTCCTCGGCGGCATCTTCACCGTGGTCGGCATGATCATAGGCGCGGGGACGCCAACCTGAGCTATGGCCATGGGAACCACCAAGCAGGGGCCGCGGCCCGCCTGGAGGCGGGGACAGATCCTCATACCCTCGCTGCTGGTGATACCCTCGCTGCTGCTTTTCGTCTACCTGCTGTTCGAGACCACCAAGATCTCCCGCGAGAAGATACGCCAGCAGTTCGCGGTGGACTCGGCCGCCTTCATACAGATGGTCGACTACACCAACCTGCTGAACCGCACCGCCTACGTCAACGGCGCCTTCCCTTACCGCATATTCAAGGAAGCCTACGAGTGCCCCGGCCCCGACGGGGACAACGAGAAGATAAAGAAGGCCGACGGCAGCGGCGAGGTGTGCGGCTACGACATGCTCTACGAGGCCGGCGCTATCCCCAAGTACTCCGGCGACGTGAAGGGCGGCAACCCCACCCCGCTGGACAACGTGGACCGCTGGAGCATAGCCTTCGACGAGACCGCGCGCCCGGAGTTCAAGACCAACCCCACCTCGGCCGAGACCAAGAGCCTGCTCTACATCATCACGAAGAAACAGGGCGAAGAGACGATGATCGCCTTCAAGACCACCGCGGCCGGCTATTACAAGTTCTACGCCCAGGTCTACGCGCTGCTCGGCTCGGTAGAGGACTCGCAGTACACCGTGTTCGAGCGTCTCGTCGAGAACTTCAACTTCTTCCGCAAGTCGTACTACCTGAACGCCAATACCCAGGAATGCGTCGACAACCCGATGGCCTGCGGCGAGCAAGGCCTCTCCACCAGCGGCGGCTTCATGAGCCACCGGCTGAACCGCGACACCAAGTTCCTGTTCCACTACGTGCTGAAGGTGAACTTCTGGGGCCGCTACGAGACCGGCAACCCTTTCGACCCGATAGGCCTGGGCCAGGGCGACCCGCCCATGGACATGACCAGCTGCCCGTCGTGCAACCCGAAGGGCCTGTTCCAGCTGGCGACCGTGGATTCGCAGGAGCTGGCCAAGCTGGGCAACCCCGGCCTCGACGTCTACCAGGGCTGGAACGCGCCGTCGAACTATTTCAACATCGACTTCAACAAGCTCGCCAAGTGCAGCGAGACGCAGAAGCCCTGCGTGCACGCGCTGATAGCCACGCAGTGCCCCAACCTGCAGGGCAACTGGCCCAATTCCGGCATCAATAACTGCGTGTGGCCCAACCCGACGCCCAAGTACCAGACGAGGCTCTACCCATGACCGCGCTGCGCGCCCTTTCCTCCCGCGCGGGCCGCTGCGCTTCGGCGCTGCGCGCCGGGCGCCCCGGCCAGGCGATGACCGAGGTGGTGCTGCTGTTCCCGATCTTCCTGCTGATAGTCTTCATCACGGCCAAGATCTTCGCGCTGCTGGTGCTGGTGCAGAAACTGGAGATCGCCTCCTACTACGCAGCGCGCCGCTGGCAGCTGGAGTCCCACATAAGCCCCGAGTATACCACCTGGGACGCCAATACCCTGCAGAAGGACATAGAGAAGAACATCAAGGGCTACATAGGCTTCGACTCGGCCTCGGTGAAGAAGTTCCTGAACCTCAGGGAGCTGCGCATGGAAGTGACGCGCACCCAGGTGTGGAACGTCGTTACCATCACGGTGGTGACCAATCCCTCGGGCATGAAGATGCTCTGCAAGTACCCGAAGCAGTCCGTCTGCGCCGCGCCTTACGGGCAGGCCTGCAATAACGGTTACGACTACCTCTGCCAGGGCGGCAAGCAGCTGGAGGTCATCAAGTACGTCCCCAACCGCGACAGGCCCATACAGTTCGTCCTGCCCGGCCTGAAGTAGTGAGGCTTCCCCGCGCGGGCCGGAACGCAAAACACGGCGTCGCGCACACCGTGCGCGCGCCTCGTCACTCGGCCTCGTCGCTTACGCAAGCCTCGGCCTCCGTGACGGTTTTGCTAACCCGGCCCGCGCGTGAAAGCCGGTTGAGCAGTGAGCAAGGAGAAATATGTTCTGGTTCAAGATAAAGCTGTTCTTCCAGCGGCACTGGCTGGCCCTTTCCATAATAGCGATAACCGTGATAGCGGTGCTGTTCCCGATCTGGTACCTCGCCGGCATCGAGGAGAACACCCGCCGCTACATCATCAGCATGAACGTGGCCAGCATGCCGTGGATGGTGCTGAACACGGTGATCTTCGTCGGCTTCCTGTACCTGATGCAGGCCGGCGGCTTCAGCGCGCTGAAGAAGACCAAGGTGGACGCCGGCGCGGTGAACATCCATTTCTCCGACATCGTCGGCCTCGACGAGGCCAAGCGCGAGGCGTGGGAGGTGGTGCAGCTGATAAAGGACCGCACCCGCGTTAAGGCCATAGGCGGCAAGATCCTCAAGGGCGCGCTGCTCGTAGGCCCGCCCGGCTGCGGCAAGACGCTGCTGGCCAAGGCCGTGGCCACCGAGGCCGGCGTGCCCTTCCTCAGCGTGTCGGGTTCCGAGTTCGTCGAGGTGTTCGTGGGCGTGGGCGCGGCCCGCGTCAGGAAGCTCTTCAAGCAGGCGCGCGAATACGCGCAGGCGCACGGCGCGTGCATCATCTTCATCGACGAGATAGAGGTCATAGGCCGCCGCCGCATACTTTACGACGCGTTCGGCGGCGGTTCCGAGACCAACAGCACGCAGAACCAGCTCCTGGTCGAGATGGACGGCCTTTCCGGCAGCGACGCGAACATCATAGTCTTCGCCGCCACCAACGCGCTGGAGGGCATACTCGACGAGGCGCTGCTCAGGCCGGGCCGCTTCGACCGCAAGATCTTCGTCGACAAGCCCAACCTGCAGGAACGCGAGAAGCTCTTCGGCTATTACCTCGGCAAGGTAAACTACGACAAGAGCATGGACCTGGCGCGCCTGGCGCGCAAGGCCGTGGGCAACTCGCCGGCCGATATCGAGAACGTCGTGAAGGAGGCCGCGCTGATAGCCGTGCGCAACTCCAACGCCGTTATAACCTACAAGGACATCAGCGCCGCCATAGAGCGCATAGAGCTGGGCGTGGCTCACCGGCTCAACATGACGCCGCGCGAGCGCGAGCGCGTGGCCTGCCACGAGGCCGGCCACCTGGTGACCATATACCTGGCGCACCCCACCGACGACGTGTTCAAGGCCTCGATACTGCACCGCGGCGGGGCCTTGGGCGTGGTGCACCACATGCCGATCGAGGAGATACATATCCCCGACCGCGACAGCTTCATAGGCTGGCTCAGGGCCTCGCTGGGAGGCTACGCGGCCGAGAAGATACGCTACGGCGTCACGGCCTCCGGCGTGGGCTCCGACTTCGCGTCCGCTACGATGATGGCGCACCGCATGGTGTGGGACATGGGCATGGGCACCAGCGGTTTCATAGGCAACTATTCGGCGGTAAAGAAGTCCGAGCGCTCGGCCGCGATAACCGACATGCTGGAGCGCGAGACGCAGGAACTGCTGCGCTCGCAGCTGACCGAGGTTGAGACCCTGCTGAAGGACAACTGGAAGATCGTGGAGCGCTTCACGGCCGAACTGCTGGAGCACGAGGAACTGGACTACGACGAGATAGCCGCCATCTTCGGGGAATTCGGCAAGCCTTCGCGCATGCTGAAGACCTCCGCCGACGTGCCTCCGCCCCCGCCGCGGCCGGGGGCTTGAAAATAACGGTTCCGTCTGCTATAACATTGGGGTGAAGGGTCCTGGAGATGGCAAGTGCCAGTCGCCGGACCTTATGGTTTTTTTATCGGGGGCGGGAAAAGGGGAGAATTATGGCTTCCGAAGACAATGAAGGCAGGGAAGAGGTCCTGGAAGAGGCCGAAGAGGCCGGCCAGGAGGAAAAGAAGGGCGGCGACCGCTGGTGGATCTACGTCGTCGTCATGGTGCTCGGCCTGGCCGGGGTCGGCTACCTGGCCCTGAACGGTATCGGGCGCAGCGCCCATAAGCTGGCAGCCGGCGACAAGTACGGCCGGCTGGCCGCCGCCAGCGAGGAGTACGGCGGCGAGGACGCCGCGCGCCGCGGCGACGCCTTCTATGACGCGGAGGAGAGCGACGCCGGCGGCGGCGTGATCTCCGG
>CALMZU010000271.1 GCA_937870775.1 uncultured Elusimicrobia bacterium | reverse complement strand
TTAAGCCGCTTCGGGGGCTTGGGCGGGGGAAGGGGAGGGGGAAAGGCGGCGCAGGCCGTCCTGCTCCGGCGTAAGGCGGCGCCCCAGGCTCAGGAAACCCAGGCAGGACAGCACCGCTATCGACGAGATGATGAACCACGGCCCCTGCTGGAAATGCGGACTGATAAGCCCGATGGCGTTGGAGCCGATGAAAATGCCGGTAGAACTGCCGATCTGCTGGAACAGCCCCTGCACCCCCAGGTAGCGGCCCTTCTCGCCGCGCGGCGCCATGTTGGCGCCCAGCGCCTGCAGCCCCGGCGAAACAGCCAGCTCGCCGACAGAAACGATAACAATAGCCGCGGCCGCCAGGTAGAAAGAAGGCGCGAAACCAAAGCACAGGTAGCCCGCCGAGTAAAGCAGCGCGCCCATGGCCAGCCCCGACGTGATGCGCCGGCCCTCCAGCAGCCGCGTCATGAAATACTGGAAGAACACCACCATAAGACCGTTCACGGAGAACAGCAATCCTATCTCGCGCTCGCCCAGGCCCAAATAGGTCTTGGAATAAAGCGAGCTCGACACAACCAGCTGGCTCATCACCGCGCTCATGGTGAACGAGAATATACAGAAGCGCAGGAAATGGCCGTTCTTCAGCGTGGACGCCGCGCCAGTGAAACTGGGCGGCACAAAGCGCCCCTTCGCCACGCCCGGCAGGTCCCTTATGGCCATAGCCACTATGATGCCGCAGACCACGAAAACCAGCGCCGTCACCGAGAACATCAGCGCGTAAGAGCCCGCCGCCAGCAGGCCGCCCAGCGCCGGCCCCAGCGCCCAGCCCGCGTTGGAGCCCATGCGCAGGAAGCCGTAAGCCTTCATGCGCGCTGAAGGCGCCGTATAGTCCGCCACCCAGGACCGCGCGGCCGGGTGGAAGAAAGAGCCCAGGAACATGCCGAGCGGGTGGAAGATAAAAATGCCCCAGAGCCCGGCCTTGAAATAGATGATGGCCGCTATAACCGCTATCAGCACCGCCCGGCCGAAAAGGGAAAGTATCATCACCTTGCGCCGGCCTATGGCGTCCGAGATCTCGCCGCCCACGAACTGCGCCCCCGAGGCCAGCAGCATGGAGCCGGAGAGGAACAAACCGACCCAGGCCATGGGCAGGCCGCGGTGCGAGGTAAGGTAAACCGCGAGGAAGGGAAAAGAGATGGCGTAACCCGCGTTCAGCAGGCCTTCGGCGGCCGCAAGTATCCAGAAACCGGGGGGAAGAGCCATACATATATCATAGCACGGAGGGGCCGGATTATACAGGATAGTTGTAATGCCTTGCAACGATTTTCCTATGAGAAACCGCGTTTTTTTGCTAAAATATACTTAATCCAACATGCCAACAGCCGAAATGACACGCAGAAGCGCGCTGGTAGCCAATTTTCAGGGCATCAAAGCCCGTATTGAGGCTGCCTGCGCCCGCGCCGGCCGTCAGGCCTCCGCGGTAGAGCTGCTGGCTGTCACCAAGTACGCCGCCGACGCCGATGTCTCCGCCCTTATAGAGGCCGGCGTCATAAAGACCGCCGGGGATAACAAGGTTCAGGACGCCAAGGCCAAGTGGACCAGCGGCGCCCTGGCGCAGTACCGCTCCAAGGTCACCCTACATTTCATAGGCCACCTGCAGACCAACAAGGCCAAGGCCGCCGTAGAGACCTTCGACTGGGTGGATTCCGTGGACAGCGTGAAGTTAGCCGCCGAGCTGAACCGCCACGCCGAAGCCGCAGGCAAGACGCTGCCGGTGATGATACAGCTTAAGCTCAACAGCTCGCCCACGCAGAGCGGCGTCAGCCCTGAAGCCGCCGGCGAACTGCTGGCCGCCGTGCGCGGCATGAAGAACCTTTCCGCCCGCGGCTACATGGGCATCGCCCCCGCCGACGGCAAGCCGGAAGAGCTCAAGGCCGCCTTCGCGCTGGCGAAAAAGATCTACGACCGTGACTTCCCGCAGAGCGGCGGGACGCATCTTTCTCTCGGGATGAGCGGGGATTACGAACTGGCGGTGGAGGCGGGGTCTACCCTGCCCCGCATCGGCAGTTCGCTCTTCGCTTAAAGCAGCAAGGGAACAGCCCAGGCGCCAGACAAGGGCCGCGGCAAGCAAGAGGGATGGGAACATGATAGTAAAAGTCAGAGTAATACCTAACTGCGAAGACAACGAAGTGGTATCCCGCATCGGCAGCGTGCTCCGCGTGAAGATCTGCGCGGAATCCGCCGACCTGAAGATCAACCTGATGCTCAGGGACTACCTCTCCGAGTTCTTCGAAGTTCCCGCCAAGATGGTCAATATCATCCGCGGCGCCAAAGGGCGCGAGAAGACCGTCGAGATAACCGGCAAGACCGAGGAAGAGCTGAAGAACGTACTGGACTCCATACCGTAGACCCGGACTGTCGGAACAGAGGCCGGAAGCGCAGGCTTGAGCCCGTGACTTCCGGCCTTTCCAATTGGAGGAGACATGATACCGCCCAGACTTAAATATACCAGCGGCGCCCTTAAGGTGCTGGACCAGCGCCTGCTGCCCGACAAGGTGCATTACCTCACCGCGCGCGACGGCGCGCAGACCGCGGCCGCCATAAAGGACATGGCGCTGCGCGGCGCCCCGCTCATAGGCTGCGCCGCCGCCTTCGGCTTCGCGATGGAACTGCGCCGCCTGGCACCGAAGAATTCCGCGCAGCTTGCCGCCGCGGCGAAGAAGGCCGCCGACCAGCTGAAGGCCGCCCGCCCGACGGCGGTGGCGCTGTTCTACGCCGCCGACCGCATGCGCGACAAGGCCCTCGCTTTCGCCGCCGCCAACCCCGGCGCCTACGGCCCCGCGCAGCGCAAGGCGCTGGGCGCCATGCTGGACAGGGAAGCCCGCCTGGTCACCGCCGAGGACGAGGCCGCCTGCCTCGCGATGGGCCGCCACGGCGCGAAACTGCTGCCGAAGAACTGCGTGATAATGACGCACTGCAACGCCGGCGCGCTGGCCACCATGGGCATAGGCACCGCCGTCGGCGTCATCACCGAGGGCCGCAAGGCCGGCAAGGTGCGCCACGCCTATTCCTGCGAGACCCGCCCTTACCTGCAGGGCGCCCGCCTGACGATCTGGGAACTGATGCGCGACGGCGTGCCGAGCGAGCTCATCACCGACAACATGGCCGCGCATATCATAAAGACCTGCGGCGTCAACGCCATCGTCGTCGGGGCCGACCGCATAGCCTCCAACGGCGACACCGCCAACAAGATAGGCACCTACGCGCTGGCGGTGATAGCGAAGTACCACCGCATACCTTTCTACGTGGCCGCGCCCACGCCCACGATAGACCTGAAGGCCCGCGACGGGGGGGACATAATCATAGAGGAACGGTCCTGCGAAGAGGTGACCTACGTGAAGGGCAACCGCATAGCGCCGAAGGGCGTCAAGGTGCGCCACCCGGCCTTCGACGTTACGCCGGCCTCGCTGATAACGGCGCTTATAACCGAGAAGGGCGTCATCAAACCGGTCAGCCGGGCCGGCATAAGCCGCCAGCTCGCAAAATAGGAATTACGGCCGCACGGTGCGGCCGTAATCTCTTTGTAACAAGGCTTTGTTATCATTTAAGCATGACGGAACCGATTTCGCGGTATTATCTTTATATCAAGAAGAGCATTCGCGGGCCCTTCGCGCCCAAGGACGCTGCGACCCAGCCGGGCTTCGGGCCCGGCACGCTGGTCTGCCCCGAGAAGCTGCTGGGCCAGTGGCGCGAGGCCGCCGTGGAACCCGCTTTCCAGTCGCTGATACAGAACCCGCCCCAGGCGCCGGCCAAGCCGCGCCCGCCGATGACCGTCGAGGCCGTCGAAGAGGCGGCTTCCCGCTCGCTGCTGGAGAAGGCCATCGCGAAGAACGCCGCCCTCGAGCGAGAAGTAAAGGAACTGCGCAAGTCCTACCTGGGGGAGAAGAGCGGCTTCGAGGCCGCGCTGCGCCGCAAGGAAGAGGACATAAAGGTCCTCACCGGGAAGCTCAAGCGCGCCATAGAGAACGCGCAGAGCGTTAAGTCCGAGCACCCGTCGTGGGAGACTCTCTACAAGACGCTCAAGAAGCGCTCCGAGGACAAGCTTTCCGAGGCCACGCAGGCGCTGGCGGAGAAGATCGGCGAGGTGGCCCGCATGAAGGAGAAGATGCAGGCCGCCGCCGAAAACAACCGCGCCGCCATACGCGCCGCCGAGGCCGAACGCGAGCGCAGGCTCAACGCCATGAGCGACGAGATAAAGGAGCTCAAGTCCCAGCTGGAGGAGAAGGACATGCTGGCCCGCTCCTACAGCGACAATATCGCCACGCTGGTCGGCAAGAACGAGGAGTTCCAGAAGATCATGCTCGACGAGCGCGCCGATTCCGAGCAGAAGGCGACGAAGTTCTGCGAGGAGATAGGCCGCCTGCGCTCCGACCTCAAGTGGCGCGACCAGGAACTGTCCAAGATCCGCGAGGAGCTGGTGGACGCGATGGCCCGCATAAAGGAGTTCGAATCCTCGGCGGAACTGAAGAGCCGCGAGCAGGAGGAGCTCTACGGCGTGCTGAGCGCCAAGCTGAAGCTGCTCTCCGGCTACTTCGAGAACCTGGAATCCAAGATGAAGTACGCCTTCAGGAAGGCCTGAGAGGGGGAGGTCCAGCGGCGCGCGACCTGCGGGCCGCGCGCCTTTTTTGCGCCTGAACGCGGCGCCCTGTTATTGGTATAATTTCATATATAAGAGCGGTATTCTGGAGAAGCGATGAACATCACGTTTAAACAGCTGATACTGGCCGGCGGCCCGATACTTTTCGTGCTGACCGCGCTGTCCGTATATTCCATAGCCCTGATCTGGGAGCGCTGGAACATATTCAAGAAGACCTTCGCCGGCATGGACGACCTGCTGCACAAGTCGCACGCGCTGCTGAAGACCGGCGAGGTGAAGCAGATCTCCGAGATGTGCGCCAAGTCCCGCACCCCGGCCGGCGACATACTGCACAAGGTCATAACGCATTACGGCACCCCGCAGGAGAAGCGCGAGCTCGCCGAGAAGGCCATCGAGTGGCACGTCTCCCGCCTGAACAGGAGCCTCACCTCCATAGCGACCATAGGCAGCATCAGCCCGTTCGTCGGGCTGTTCGGCACCGTGATAGGCGTCATCCGCGCCTTCAAGGACCTGTCGGCCTACGCCGGCGCGGGCCCGTCGGTGGTGGCCATGGGCATAGCCGAGGCGCTGGTGAACACCGCGGCCGGCCTGTTCGTAGCCATACCGGCCATAGTCGCGTTCAACTATTTCTCGCACAAGGCCAACGACTTCGCCAGCGAGATGAACTGGATCACCGAGCAGGTGATAGACCGCTCCTCGCCGAGGGAGTTCAGCGGCGTGATCTAAGGCCCCGCCATGCGCGTACACAACCTGAAAAGAGGGATAATAGCGGAGATCAACATGATCCCGCTCATCGACGTCTCGCTGATGCTGCTGATCA
>CALMZU010000270.1 GCA_937870775.1 uncultured Elusimicrobia bacterium | reverse complement strand
GGGAAGTTCATTCCTCGGCCAGGCCGTGCTCGCGCAGGAATTTCCTGATGTGGCTGCGGGCGGCCGCGGTCTTCACCACGGAAAGCCAGTCCTTCTTGGGCGCGGAGTTCTTGCGGGTGATGACCTCGCAGATGTCGCCGCTCTTCAGCGGGTGGTCGAGGCGCACCATCTTGTTGTTCACCTTGGCGCCTATGCAGGTGTTGCCCACGTCGGTGTGTATGGCGTAGGCGAAATCTATGGGCGTGGCGTCCACCGGCAGCGGCTTCACCTCACCCTTCGGCGTGAAGATGAAGATCTGCTCCAGCTCCAGGTCGGTCTTGAAGCTCTCTATGAACTCGCGCGGGCTCGAGAGGTCCTGCAGCCACTCTATCCACTGCCTGAGCCAGTTCAGTTTCTCGTCCAGGTGCTTGTCGGAGCCCTTGTCGCCCAGCTTGTAGCGCCAGTGCGCGGCTATGCCGTACTCCGACGTGCGGTGCATGTCCTCGGTGCGGATCTGTATCTCTATGATCTCGCCCGAGGCGGCCATCACGCTGGTGTGCAGGCTCTGGTACAGGTTCATCTTCGGCACGGCGATATAGTCGGTGAACGAGCCGGCCACCGGTTTGAAGACCGAGTGCACCAGGCCCAGGAGCGCGTAGCAGTTTATCACCGTGTCGGTGATGATGCGCACGCCGAGAGCGTCCTGTATCTCCTCGAACGGCTTCTGCTGGCGCATCATCTTGCGGTAGATCGAATAGAGGTTCTTGGCGCGGGAGAGCACGCGGTACGGGACCTGCGTGGTAGTGAGGTGCTTCTCCAGCTCGCCCTTGAAATCCTCCAGCAGCTTCTCGCGCTTGGCGTAGCGCAGCTGCACCTTGGCGAAGAGGCTCTGGAACTCGTCGGGGAACAGGTACTTGAACGACAGGTCCTCGAGCTCCGCCTTCAGCTGGAAGATGCCGAGGCGCTGCGCCAGCGGCGCGTACAGCGAGATGGTCTCGTGGCTGATCTCCAGCTGCTTCTCGCGCGGCATGTAGTTGAGCGTGCGCATGTTGTGCAGGCGGTCGGCCAGCTTTATCACGATCACGCGGATGTCGCGGGCGGTGGCGAGTATCATCTTGCGCCAGTTCTCGGCCTGCGCCACGTCGCGCGAGGAGAACTTGAGCGTCTCTATCTTGGTGACGCCGGCCACCAGGTTGTAGATCTCGTCGCCGAACTCCTTCTTGAAGGTCTCGTGCGGGATGGAGGTGTCCTCGAGGACGTCGTGCAGCAGGCCGGCCGCGATGGTCTCGAGGTCCATCTTGTAGTCCACCAGTATCTCGGCCACGGCGGCGGGGTGTATGAAATAGTCCTCGCCGGAGGCGCGTTTCTGGCCCTTGTGCGACTCGCTGGCGTAGTTCCACGCGTACTCCAGCACGGTGGTGTCCTGGGTGGAATACTCCTTGAATTTTTTCAGCAGTTCGTCGAGTTCCATTCTATTCTCCGAGGTAGCGCATCAGGAATACGGTGGCGAAGCCCAGCGGGAAGACCACCGGGGTGAGCCTGTCGTAGGCCTTGTGCAGGCGCGGCAGTATGTCGGCCATGGCGATGTAAAGGAAGGAGCCGCCGGAAAGGCCCAGCGCGAAGGCCTCGGCGCCGGGCGGCAGGGCCTTCATGAGCGGCGCGGCCGCCAGCGCGCCCAGCGGCGTGGCCGCGGCCAGGAACAGGCTGAACTTCAGCGCCTGGCGTTTGGTACGGCCGGCGTGCAGCAGCAGCGACACCAGGGTTATGCCGTCGGCGAACTTGTGCAGTATTACGCCCAGCGCCACGTTCACGCCGGCCATGGAACCGGAGGCGAAGCCCACCGCTATATTGAAACCGTCCAGCAGCGAGTGCAGCGTCATAGCGGCCATGGCGAAGGCGCCGATGTGGTGGACGTGGCACTCTTCCATGAACTCGCTGCAGGAGCTGTGGGCGGCGAAGGCCTCGAGGGTGAACATGGCGAGGAGGGCGGCCATGGCGCCGTAGGAGAGCATGGCGGCGTCGAGGCTGAAGCCTTCGGGGATGATGTCGAGGAGGGCTACCGAGATGAGGACGCCGGCGGCGTAGGCGAGGGCGCGGGCGAGGAAGGTCTTGCTGAACCCGCCGAACTTCAGCACGGCCAGCGAACCCGCCAGCGTGAACACCACCGCCAGAAAACTGAAAAGAATTACCATAAATATAAAACCCCGGAAAGCTTCGCTCCGCGCGCGGCGGCCGGTTCCGAAAAACCGTCACGGAGGCCTGGCCCCGCGGAACGCGCCGGGGTCGGAACGCAAAACCGGCGTCGCGCACACCGTGCGCGCGCCTGCCGCTCTCGGGCTCGGCGCTACGCAAGCCTCGCCCTCCGAGGGGCTTTTGCTAACCCGACCCCGGCGTGTTCCGCAATCGCAGGGGCCGTTACGAAATATTACGACTGGGCCTCGTAGAGGCCTTTGTAGATGCCGCCGAGCTTCAGCAGCTCCTCGTGGGTGCCGGTCTCGGCCAGCTCGCCCTTCTTCAGCACGAAGATCTTGTCCGCGTTCTTCACCGTCGAAAGTCTGTGCGCCACCATCACCACGGTGCGGCCGGCGAGGATGCGCTCTATGGCGCCCTGCACGGCCTGCTCGCTCGCGGTGTCCAGGTTGGAGGTGGCTTCGTCCAGCAGCAGGATCTTGGGTTTCTTTATGATGGCGCGCGCTATGGCGAGGCGCTGGCGCTGGCCGCCGGAGAGCTTTACGCCGCGCTCGCCGAGCACGGTGTCGTAGCCCTGCGGCATGGCCTCTATGAAGGCGTGGGCGTCGGCGGCCTTGCAGGCCTCTACCACCTCTTCCATGGAGGCGCCGGGGCGGCCTATGGTGATGTTCTTGTGGACGGTGTCGTCGAAGAGGATGGTGTCCTGCGTGACGAGGCCGATATGGGAGCGCAGTTCGGTGGTGTCCAGGTCGCCCATGGGTTTGCCGTCTATCTCTATGCGGCCGGTCACCGGGTCGAAGAAGCGCAGCAGCATGTGCACTATGGTGGTCTTGCCGGAGCCGGAGGGGCCGACGAAAGCGGCCACCTCGCCGGGCTTTATGGTGAACGAGAGATGGTTGAGTATCTGCGTGTCGCGCGACGGGTACTTGTAGCCCACGTCCACGAAATCTATGCGGCCCTCGAGGCGCCCTATGGCCCTGGTCTCCTGCTTCACGACGACGGCGGGTTTCTCCTCTAGGATCTGGTAGATGCGCTCCCAGGCCGCCATGCCCTGCTGCAGCTTGGAGTTCATGTTGGAGATGTTCTTGAGCGGCACGTAGGCCGTGACGTAGGCGGCTATGAACGAGAAGAACTGCTCCACGGTCATGGTGCCGTGGAAGATGGCCTTGCCGCTCATGTAGACTATCGCCACCATGACGAGGCCGCTGATGAACTCCATTATGGGGCCGCTCATGGAGGTGGCGCGCAGGTAGCGCATCATCTTCGAGAAGTAGGCGTCGTTGGAGACCTTGAAGCGGGCTATGGCCTGCTCCTCGTAGTTGAAGGCCTTCACCACGGTGATG
>CALMZU010000269.1 GCA_937870775.1 uncultured Elusimicrobia bacterium | reverse complement strand
CTCACCTGCGACCCTATAGGCGGCCTCGTGCAGGCGCCCTGCATAGAGCGCAACGCCTTCGCCGCCGAGAAGGCCATGAACTCGGCCACCTACTCGCTCCTGGGCGACGGCAGCCACCTCGTCAGTTTCGACAAGGTGGTGAAGGCCATGAACCAGACCGGCCACGACATCCCCAGCATATACAAGGAGACTTCGGAAGGCGGCCTGGCCTCGCTGGACTACGAGGAGCGGGAGCGCGCCAAGTAACGGAGGCCGGAAAGCAAAAAGGCCCGGGAGGTCCCGGGCCTTTTTCACGCGCGCGCGGCCTCAGCCGACCATCTCGCCGAGGCTGAACATCGGCATGAACATCGCGATGACTATGGTGCCTATCACGGCGCCGAGGAAGATCATGATCAGCGGCTCCAGCATCGACGTCAGGCCCTTCACCGCGGTGTCGACCTCCTGGTCGTAGAAATCGGCTATCTTCGTGAGCATGTTGTCGAGGCCGCCGGTCTCCTCGCCCACGCTGATCATCTGGATGACCATCGGCGGGAAGATGTTGGCCTTCTTCAGCGGGTCCGCTATGCGGCCGCCCTCCTTGATGGAGTCGCGGCTGTTCATGATGGCCTGTTCTATGACCCTGTTGCCGGCGGTCTTGGCCACGGTCTCGAGGCCCTGCAGTATCGGCACGCCCGACTTCATCAGCGTGCCCAGCGTGCGGGTGAACTTGGCGATGGCCACCTTCTTGAGCAGTATGCCGAACACCGGCAGCTTCAGCGAGATGTCGTCGAGCTTCATCTGGCCCTTATCGGTCTTGGCCCACTTCTTTATGCCCCAGACCGCCAGGCCTATCGGCGGGATCATGAACAGCAGTTTGGCGCGGAGGAAATCGGATATCGATATGATTATCCGGGTCATGAACGGCAGTTCGGCGCCGAAACTGGCGAAGATGTCCTTGAAGATCGGTATCACGAACACGATCAGGAAGATCGTGATCAGGCCGGCGGCGCTGAACACCACTATAGGGTACATCAGCGCGCTCTTGACCTTGGCCTTCAGCGCCTCGGCGGATTCCAGGAAGCCGGAAAGGCGCTCCAGGATGGTGTCGAGTATACCGCCCACCTCGCCGGCCTTTATCATGGCGACGTAGAGCTCGGAGAAGGCGGTCGGGTGCTTCTTCATCGCGTCGGCGATGGAGAGGCCGGCCTCGATGTCGGTGCGCAGCTGGCCGACGACGGCGCGGAAAGCCGGGTTCTCGGCCTGCGCCTCCAGTATGGAAAGGCCCTGCACTATGGGCACGCCGGCGGACACCAGCGTGGAGAGCTGGCGGGAGAAAATGACCACGTCCTTGGGGTGTACCTTGGGTTTGAAGAAAGGCTTCTTCGCCGCGCCCTGCTTTATCTCCACGACGGCGAGCTTCTGCTCGCGCAGGCGGGCCATCGCCGACTTCTGGTCGGCGGCCTCGACGCTGCCCTCGGTCATCTTGCCCGAGGAGTCCTTGGCTTTATAGGCGAATTGCATTCGTCGTTACCCCCGCCCCGCCCGTCCTCAGCTGGCCACTGACAGCGATTTCTGCAGGAGCTTCTTGAGGTCCTCGGGGTCCGTGGAGCGGTTGACCGCCTCCTGGTAGCTGATCTTCTGCTTCTTGTACAGCTCGACCAGGGACTGGTTCATCGTGACCATGCCGAACTTGCCGCCGGTCTGGATGATGGTGGGGATCTGCTCGATCTTCTGCTCGCGGATCAGGTTCCTGACGGCGGAATTGGCTATCAGCACCTCGCAGGCGAGCGTGCGGCCGGTGCCGCTGGCCATAGGCAGCAGCTGCTGCGCGAACACGCCCTGCAGCACGAACGACAGCTGCACGCGGATCTGCTCCTGCTGGTGCGGCGGGAACACGTCGATGATGCGGTTGATGGTCTGGGAAGCGTCCGAGGTGTGCAGCGTCGCGAACACGAGGTGGCCCGTTTCGGCGATGTTCAGCGCGGCGCTGATGGTCTCGAGGTCGCGCAACTCGCCGATCAGGATCACGTCGGGGTCCTGGCGCAGCACGTGGCGCAGGGCCGCGCCGAAGGTCTCGGTGTCGGCGCCGACTTCGCGCTGGTTGACGATGCTCTTCTTGTGGGTGTGCACGTACTCGATGGGGTCCTCGATGGTGACGATATGGTAGTTGCGGTGCTCGTTGAGGTAGTCTATCATCGACGCGAGCGTCGTGGACTTACCCGAGCCCGTAGGTCCCGTGATCAGCAGCAGGCCCTTGGTCATCTTCATCAGCTCGTACACGACGGGCGGGAGGTTCAGCTCCTCGAAGGTCTTGTACTTGGAAGGGATCGAGCGGATGGCCGCGCCGACGACGCCGCGCTGGCGGTAGGCGTTCATGCGCAGGCGGCCCATGCCCTTGATGCCGAAGGCGAAGTCCAGCTCGTTGGTGGCCTCGAAGCGCTGGCGCTGCGCGTCGGTCATCAGCGAGAAGATCAGCGTCTGGCACATCTCGGGGGTCAGCTTCTCGAAAGGGGTCTGCACCAGGTCGCCGTCGATGCGGAGCATCGGCGTGGCTCCGGCCGTCAGGTGGAGGTCCGAGGCGTTCTTCTCGTGCATCATTATGAACAGCTCGCTCATTGTTACCATTATTTTAGGCTCCTGTTATAAGGCGTGAAAACTAGTCTACGTCCGACCCGGTGACGCGTATCACTTCCTCCACCGTGGTCATGCCAGCGAAAAGCTTGCGAAGGGCGGACTCGCGCAGGGTTATCATGCCGTTCTTGCGCGCCGCCTCTTTTATCTTGGAAACGTGCGCTTTCTCTATGATCAGCGAACGTATCTGGTCGCTCACTTCCAGTATCTCGTGTATACCCATGCGGCCCTTGTAGCCGGTCTTGGCGCACAGGTCGCAGCCCCTGCCCCTCGACAGGATGATTTTACCATTTTTAACGTTCTTATCAAGGATGGCGCGGGACACGCCGAGGCTGACCAGAAGTTCAGGCTTCACCTCGTAGGTCTCCTTGCAGTTCTTGCAGATGCCGCGCACCAGGCGCTGCGCCACCACCATCAGCAGCGTAGACGAGGTCAGGAACGGCTCCACGCCCATCATGCCTATGCGCGTGATGGCGCCGGGGGCGTCGTTGGTGTGCAGCGTGGAGAAGACGAGGTGGCCGGTCATGGCCGCGTTGATGGCGGTGGACATCGTCTCGAAATCGCGGATCTCGCCGACCATGATGATGTCGGGGTCCTGGCGCAGGAAGGAGCGCAGGCCGGCGGCGAACGTCAGGCCCACGTCGGCGTTCACCATCACCTGGTTTATGCCCTCGAGCTGGTACTCTATGGGGTCCTCTATGGTCACGATATTGACGTCGGGTTCGTTCAGCGTGGCGAGCGCGGAATAAAGCGTCGTGGATTTGCCGGAACCCGTCGGGCCGGTGATCAGGTTGATGCCGTGCGGGGCTTTGATGCACTTGGAGAAGATGGCCAGGTTCTCCGGCTCCATGCCCAGGTCCTCGAGCCTGAGCTTCAGTCCGGAGGAGTCGAGTATACGCATGACCACCTTCTCGCCGGGGCCGCACGGCAGGATGGACACGCGCAGGTCTATCTCGTGGTCGTCGATCTTGAGCTTGGTGCGGCCGTCCTGCGGCAGGCGGCGCTCGGAGATGTCGAGCGTGGCCATGATCTTCAGGCGGCTGATGATGGCGTTGTGGAACTTCTTCGGCGGCGAGGGCTGCGCGTGCAGCACGCCGTCTATGCGGAAACGCACCTTGGTGTCCTTGTAGGTGGGTTCGATATGGATGTCCGAGGCGTGCGCCTTGATGGCGGACGAGATGATCAGGTTGACCATCTGCACTATAGGCGCGGCCTCGCCCTTCTCCTCCAGGGAGATCAGGTCCTCGCCGCCGCCCTTGCTCGAATCCTCCTGCACCAGCGACACCTCGGTGGTGCCGCCGGAGGTCTTCTTCAGGATCTCGTCGAGGGCCTCCTTCGAGGTCTTGGAGCCGTAATTCTTGTCTATCGCCGCCGCGATGTCGGACTCGGCGCCGAACACCGGCTTTATGTCGTAGCCGGTCATCATCTTCAGGTCGTCGAGGACCACGATGTTCAGCGGGTCCTCCATCGCGACCTTCAGCTTGTTCTCGGCCTTCTCGACGGCTATCAGCCCGTAGCGGCGGGCTATGTTCTCGGGGATGATCTTTAGGATGTCCTCTTTGATCTCGCGGCCGTGCAGGTCCACGAACTCTATGCCGAACTGCTTGCTGAGGAACTCGAGGAGTTTCCGTTCCTCTATATAGCCTTTGTGCAGCAGCAGCTGGCCCAGTTTCCCCCCGCTGGTGCGCTGCATATCCAGGACCTCGTTGAGCTGGGCGGCCGTGATAAGGCCGGAGGTCACCAGCATCTCGCCGAGACGCTTGGATATGTTTATGGATATGCCTTTTTCAGCCATACTTTGCCGCGAAGAACGGCGGGCGAAGTCCGGGACCCGGCCTTCGCTCTCTATATGATACAAAATAGCGCCCGCGAGTTGACAAAAATCATTAACCGAGGCCGCGGGCCGGTCAGAACAGCTCTTCGTCGGACTCCTGGGCCTTCAGGTACTTCACCTGGTCGGAGCCCTCGGCGGAGGGATTCTCGAAACCGGTGGGTTCGGACTCGGAGCGCTGGGCGGCGGGGGCGTCGGGCAGAGGCAGTATCGGCACCTCGCGCGGCGCGGCCTTCACGACCCGCTTCGCCTTGGCGGCGGGCTTCTTCGCCGGGGCGGCGCTGGCGCTCCTGGCGGAGGAACTGTCGAGCAGCTCTATGGCGTTGTTGTTGATGCCGCGCACTATGTCCTGCTTCGCGGCGTCCACCTCGAACTGGTATATCACCGGGTCCTGCTTGGCCCTGAGCAGGCGGTACTGCACCACCAGTATGTCGCCGTGCAGCGGGGTGGCGGTCCATTCCTCCCTGGAACCGGAAGACGAGCCGGGCATGAACGAGTTCGCGAACCAGGTGGCGATGTTGCCGCGGCCGCCGGAAAGCTTGTATTCCTTCACTATGTCTATGGCCTTCTTTATGTTCTCGCCCGTGGGCTGCGCGGCGGCGGTCTGGGCCGCCGGCTGGGGCTCGGCCTGGGGTTCAGGCTGGGAGGCCGGAGCCGCGGCCTGGGCCGCGGGCTGCGCCGCGGGCTGCTCTTCGCGCCCGGCTTTGGCGGCGGTCTCGCCCTCCTTGGGCTCGAGCTGGCTGGTCATCGCGGAAGCCTTCTTCCGGGTGCTCATGTTCAGCATGGAGAACTCGGAGAGGCTGCCGCCCTCGCCCATGAAGAAGAAGCCGAGGCCGCCGGCGGCTATGCAGAAGAAGATGAACATCATCACCAGGAAAGCGGTCTTGCCGCCGCGGCGCTTGCGCTCAGGGGCCTTCGTCTCCGGCTTTACCTTTACCGGAGCGACCGGGATGCGCTGCGTTTTCTCCGGCGAGTCGGCCGGGGCCGCCTCGGCCGGCGCCATGGAGGCGGGCTGCTGGAAAGAGGGCGCGGCGGCCGGCGCGGCCGACGGCTGGAACTGGAAGCCGTGCTGTACGGCCTGCTGCGGCGCGGGCTGGAAGGCCGGGGCCGGCTGCGGCGCCGACTGGACGGTCTGGAAAGCGGGAGCGGCCTGGGGGACCGGGGCGGGCTGCGGCGCGGCGGCGGGCTGCACGCCGAAATCGTAGGTCGGGGGTTTCACGGGCTGGGGCTGGGCGGCCTCCTGCCTGGTCTCTATGCGGAACTGCTGCGAACTCTCCGGCCTGGCGGTCACGACGGTGAAATCGTAAACGAGGCCGCCGGCCTGCTGGGGCAGCGGCTCCATGGTACCGGGCGCCGCGGCGGCGGGAGCGGCGGCGGGCGCGGGTGCGGGCGCGGCCTCCGGTTTCTCCTCGGGCGCGCCGTAGACGTAGGCGGGCGCCTGGGTCTGGCCGAGGCTCTTGAGCTTGCGGCTGGTTATGCCGGCCTCGTCGGCTGACTCGCCGGCGGCGGGCATCTTCTCCAGCTTTATCTCGCTGGAGCGGGAAATGCTCTTGAAGGTCTTTATCTCCACCTCGGCGGCGGGGACCTCCTCCGGGGGAACGGCCGGCGCCGCGGGCTCGGCATGGGCGGCGGGCAGGGGCTTCGGCGCCGGCACGGCGTCCTCTTTCAGGGCCAGCTCCTCGCGCCTTATCTCCTCTATCTGCCTTATGGTCTCGGCCTTTTCCTTCAGGTCGGCCAGGTGGCGCACCTGCTCCAGCTCCTTCGCGCCGGTCTCCGTGCGGCCGAGTTCGGACTTCAGCTTCGCCTCGAGCTCCTGTATGCGCTCGCGGTCGCGCTTCTCCTCCAGCTCCTTCATCCGGATCTTCTCGAGGAGCAGGTTCTTCTCCCAGCGCGCGGCCTCCAGCTCTTCCTGTATGCGGGAGAGGCGGATGTCGAACTTCTCGGCCAGGTCGTAATCGGTCTCGGCGGGCTTGGCGGGGTTCTCTTTCCCCTCCTTGTAGGCGCCGAGTATGTTGTCGATGGTGTCCAGCAGGTCGCCGTAGGAAGGGTTCTGGCCCGGGTCCTTCACTTCCTCGAAATAACGGGCGGAGGCGTTGAAGCCGGTCTCGAACTCGTAGGCGCCGGACATCACGCCCGCGGTCACGGTGCGGCCGGTGCCTACGCTCATGGCGGTGGCTATCTCGGCCACCTGCGCGGCCGGGCGCCAGTCGCCGGGGTTGTCGCCGGTGGCGGTCTCGGGGCAGACAAGGCTCTCCTCGGCGAAAGCGGGCAGGGCCAGCATCTCTGCCGGCTCGTAGGGCCCTAGTATGTTGCCTTCGGAGTAGAACCAGTATCTCATAGTCTTAGGTTTAACCTGCTATGGAAATTCTACCAATCCCCTATTTAGGATTTGATTCAAACTTGTAACGAAAATGTTACAGCCCGCCAGGCTCCTGGCGGGCTGTACGGGGGGCGGCGGCCGGGCTTCAGGGGCGGCTTTCTTTTATAAGCTCCCTGGCGTGCTTGAGGCCCAGGTCGGTGGACTGGCGCTTGCCGCCCAGCATGCGGGCTATCTCGCGCTCGCGGTCCTCCGCGGCCAGCCTGCGCACGGATGCGGCGGCCACGCCGGCCTTCACGTCCTTCTCCACGAAGAAATGCGCGCCGCCGAAAGCGGCCACCTGCGGCAGGTGCGTGATGCAGAAGATCTGCTTGGAGCCGGCGAGCTTCGCCAGTTTCTCCCCCACCAGGCGGCCGGTCACCGCGCCCACGCCGGCGTCCACCTCGTCGAAGACCTGTACCCCTATATGATCCGCACGGCTGAGCACGGTCTTTAGCGCCAGCATGATGCGGGCCATCTCGCCGCCGGAGGCGGTGTAGCGCAGCGGCCTCAGCGGGTAGCCGGGGTTCGCGGTGAAAAGGTATTCCACCGAATCGCCGCCCGAGGAGGTCAGCGCGTTCTCGTCGTAGGCGCAGTCCACGGAGAACCGCACCTCCTTGAAGCCGAGCCCGTCGGCCTCCTTTATGATCTCGGCGGAAAGCTTCTTCGCGGCCGCCTCGCGCCTGTCATGCAGGGCGCAGGAGAGTTTCTCCAGCTTCGCGCGCGCGGCGGCGAGCTTGGTCTCCAGCTCGGAGCGGTCCAGCGTCAGGTCCTCGAGGCCGCCCACCTTGGAACGCAGTTCGGCGGCCTTCGCGATGACGGCGGGGATGTCGGCGCCGTACTTCTTCTTCAGGGACTTGAACTTCTCCAGCCGCGACAGCACGCGGTCCACCTCGGACGGGTCGCAGTTGACGGCCTTGGAGTAGGAACGCATCTCGCCGGCCAGGTCGGAGAGTTCTATAGCCGCCGAGGAAAGCCTGGCCGTGAAAGGGTCGGCCGTCTGGTCCACGGCGGCCAGGGCCTTCATCTTTTCCAGCGCCTTCTCGGCGGCGCCGGCGGCGTCGGCCAGGTTGCCGTGCGCCTCGCCGGAAAGGCTGAAGAGCTTCTCGGAGTTCTTGAGCCGCGGCCACAGCGCCTCCAGCTCCTCCTCCTCGCCTTCCTTCAGCTCCGCGGACTCTATCTCGCCGAGCTGGAACTTGTAGAGGTCCAGCAGCCGCTCGCGCTCGGACTCGGACATGGAAACGGCGTTGAGCGATTCCTCGAGTGAACGCGCCGCGGCCCAGGCGGCGGCCACGGCGGCGGCCTCCTTCTCCAGCCGCCCGTAGCGGTCCAGCAGGTCGCGCTGGGTCTCGGGCTTCAGCAGGCTCTGGTGCTCGTTCTGGCCGTGGAAATCGACGAGGCAGCCGCCCAGTTCGGAGAGCTGGGCCAGCGCGGCCGGCGAGCCGTTTATGGCGGCCCGGGTGCGGCCGCGCGGGTCGGCCTGCCGGCGAATCTTCACCGTGCCGCCCTTCGCGCCCCAGCGCTCGGCCAGGGCCGGCGGCAGGTTGTCGGCCTGGAACTCGCCCTCCACCTCGGCCGAGGCGGCGCCGGGCCGCAGTATGTCGGAGCCGGAGCGTTCGCCCAGCAGGAAGCCGAGCGCCGAAATTATTATGGACTTGCCGGCGCCGGTCTCGCCGGTGAATATGTTGAGGCCCCCGGCCGGCTCCAGGTCCAGCGAGTCTATGACCGCGAAATTCCTTATCGAGAGGCGCTTGAGCACTATCTCTCCCCCCAGCTCAGCTTGCGGCGCAGTATGTCGAAGTAGGAGAAGCTCTGCGGCGCCAGCATCTCGAAACAGCGCGGGTGGCGGCGTATCACCACCTCGTCGCCGGGCTCCAGCCTGAAGTTCTCCTGGCCGTCCATGGAGAGCGTGACCGCCTGAGGGCCATAGCGGCCGTTCTTCACGGCCACGCGCAGGTCGCCGGAGGCCGGCAGCACTATGGGCCGGTGCGTAAGCGTATGCGGGCAGATCGGCGAGAGCAGCACCACCTCGAGCTGAGGCATGACTATGGGGCCGGAGGCCGCCAGGCTGTAGGCGGTGGAGCCGCTAGGCGTGGACACTATCAGCCCGTCGCCGAAATACTCGGCGAGGAACTTGCCGCCGTAGGAGGCCAGCAGCGTGAAGGCGCGGGATTCGGGGCTGCGGATCACGCAGTCGTTCATCGCGGGCAGCGGGCCGAAGAGGTTGCGCTTGCCGCGGCGCACGCTGACGGAAAGCAGGCTGCGCTTTATCCTGTGGAAGCGTCCGGCGAGGAATTCGTCGACGCTGCCGAGGAACTCTTTCTTCTCGACGCCGCTGAGGAAACCCAGGCCGCCGGCGTTGATGCCCAGCACCGGTATACCTTTCGCGGTGACGTGGCGCGCCGCGTAAAGCACGGTGCCGTCGCCGCCCACGGCGACGGCCGCGTCGGCCGTCTTGAAATCGCAATACTCGTCGTTGACGCAGACCCGGCATACCTTGGCGCCGGCCGCCCGGAGGCGCCGTTCGATGGCGGCGGCGTAGGTCAGGGCCTTACGCCTCTTGGAGTTGTAAAAAAGGACCACGTTCCTTATCCTTTTCATACGGGATATGATACAAATTTTTACCGGCCCGGAGTGGCCAGTTCCGTCGTGGTCCCGCGGGCGCCCGCGGCCTCGGCCGCGCAGCCGGCGCCGCCGCAGTGCAGGCCGGCCCAGCCGCCGCCGCCAGCCACGCGCAGCCCGCCGATGTCCCAGCCGAAACTGTCCCCGGAGCCGGTATAACCCGCTCCGCGGCCGTCCCAGCGGCAGGAGACCTTCAGCCCGGCCCCGGCGGACTCGCCGGGCCACAGCCGGAGAGTCGGCGTGCCGGACCGGCCAAGCGAGTCGATCACGCGCCCCAGCGCCGGGGGACGCGGCCCGTACGGCAGGAACAGGTTGCGCACCTTCACCCGCCTGGCCAGTTCCCCGAGGCCGCTGAAATTGCGCGGTTCGGCGGAGGTGAGCAGCACGCCGCGCAGTTCCGTAGAACCCGCGGCGAGCACCGCGTCCGCGAGGTCGCGCCCGCCCAGGCCGGGGTTCACGAGGAAGAGACCCGCCGGCGTGCGGGCCAGCACGCAGCTGGTATTGGCGTCGCCGAAAAGGGTGGCCCCGTAGCCCGGGGCCGCGGCCGCCCGGCGCAGCGGCCCGGCCGAAACGAGGAGCAGCCCGGCGAAGGCGCAGGCGTAAAGCCAGCGCCCCCGGAAACCGGCCAGCGGGGCGTGCAGCAGCACCAGGGCCAGCAGCAGGCCGCCGGCCACGGTCCAGCCCGAAGGCTCCGGCACGTTCACCGAGGCGAAAGGCAGGGCGGCGAAGAACTTGACGGTCTTTATGAAAAAGGCGAAGAAGACCGAACTCAGCTTGGCCAGCGGGGCGAACAGCGCCGTGCCGTAAGCCCCGGCGAGCAGGAAGCCCGAGGCCATCGCCAGGCCGCTGGCCGGCACCAGCAGCATGTTGGACAGCGGCGACACCAGCGAGACGCGGTGGAAATAATAGGCCAGCAGCGGGTAAAGGCAGAGCTGGGCGCAGAGGCTCACCAGCAGGGTGGCGCCGGCGCGGCCGGCCCAGCCGCCTGGCAAATAGCGTCCCCAGGCCGCCATGCCCACGGTAAGGCCGTAGGCGGCGAGGAAGGACATCTGGAAACCGGCGTCGAAGAGCGAGCGCGGCGAGACGGCCAGCACGAAGAGCGCCGCGGCCGTCAGGGCGTGGAAGGCCCCGGCCTCCCGGCGGAAAACCCAGGCGGCCAGGCCAGCCGCGAACATCAGGTAAGCCCGCACCAGCGGGGTGTCCAGGCCGGCCGACAGCACGTAGAAGCCGGCCAGGCCAAGCGCCGCCGCGCCGGACCAGCGGCGGCCCAAGCGCAGCCTCGAGCAGATGAAATAGACCACGGCCACGATGAACCCGACGTTGGAGCCCGAGGCCACCAGCAGATGCATGGCGCCGGAATCGCGGAAGGCCGCCTTGAGCTCAGGCGGCACGGCGCGCTTCTCCCCCAGCACCACGCCGCCCATCACGGCTCCGGCCTCAGGCCCCAGCGCGTCGTCGAAGGCGCGCAGGGCACGCGCCCGCCAGGCCCTGGCCAGCCTGACCGGCGCCGGGGCCGGCCGCTCTACGCCGAGGTCCAGCGCGCGAGCCTCCGCCTCCACGCCGCGCCGGGCAAGGTAGGCGCCCCAGTCCAGGCCGCCGGGCGCACGCGCCCCGCGGGGTTCGGACAGCTCGCCGATGAACGATACCGCGTCGCCGTAAGAGCAGAGGCCGGCCTTGGCCCGCACCATCAGCGAGGTGTCCAGAGGGGCGCCGTAGACGCTGGTGACGCGCAGCTCAAAGCGCTCGCCGCCGGGCGCGGCGGCCGGGTATTCGGCGACCCGCCCCTGTACCGGTACGGAGTTGCGCGGCAGGTCGAAAGGCAGCCGCGCGGGCGGCTTCAGCACGCGCCCGCGCAGCAGGAAGAGGCCGCCGGCGTAAAGCGCCAGCAGCAGGAACAAAGGCCTGCGGTAATATGAGAACCGCAATGGGATCCCCCCGTATACGAAGCCGCCCCCGCGGCTATATCTTCATCCGCCCCTTCAGCGCGTAGCCCAGCGTGACCTCGTCCATGTAGTCTATGTCGCCGCCCAGCGGCACGCCGTAGGCTATGCGGGTGATCTTGCCGACATAAGGCTTCAGCAGCCTTATCAGGTACATCGCCGTGGCTTCGCCGTCGGCGTCGGGGTTGGTGGCCAGTATGACCTCCTTCACCCCGCCGTCGGACGCGCGCACGCGGTCCAGCAGTTCCTTCATCTTTATGTGCTCGGGCAGCACTCCGGCCACCGGCGACACCGCGCCGTGCAGCACGTGGTAAACCCCGTTGAAACTTTTGGCTTTCTCTATCGCGGCCAGGTCCTGCGGGCGCTCCACCACGCAGATCGCCGAGCGGTCGCGGCCGTGGTCGGAGCAGACCGGGCACAGTTCGCCCTCGGCGTAGTTGAAGCATTCGCGGCAGTAGCGCACCGAGGCCTTAACCTCGCGCAGCGCCGCCACCAGGTTCTCTATCTCCGGCTCCGAGGCGCGCACCACGTAAAGGGCGAAACGCTCGGCCTGCTTGGGGCCGACGCCGGGGAATTTGCGGAAAACGCCTATGATCTTTTCGAGGGCTTTCATGCCTTTACTTTATCTTGTTGACCCTGGAGATGCGGCCATGGAAGACCTTGGAGAGGTGCTTGAGCTCCGGCTCGGCGCCGGCCTGCACCTCGCGCGGCCCGCCGGTCTTGCGGGGCGCCTGCGGCGCCTCGGCTTCGTCGGGCGGTTCCTCCATCACGGTCTCAACCCCCTCGTCGGAAGGCTCCGGGGCCTCCACCGTCTGCGCGGCCTGTACCGGCGCGGCGGAATATTCGGGCGACAGGGTTATATGGCGTCCGGCGAAGCGTTCCAGCATGGACTCCAGCTCCGGCCGGGACTTCTCTATCATCGAGGTCTCAAAATCGTTGCCGCTGAGCAGCCGCCAGCGGGCGTCGTTCTCGAAGACCAGCTTCACGGAAAGCATGATATTGTACAGCGCGGGCTTGTGCGCGGAGACCTGGCCAAGCAGTTTCTTCCAGGCGTCGGCGGGCGCCGCGCCGGGCGAATACGGACGTTCCGGGGCGGGCGCTCCGGCGGCGGCCGGCGCGGGAGCAGGGGCCTCGGGGCGGCTCAATTCATTTTTTTTTTGCGCGGGTGCGGCCGCGGGGGCCGCGGCCGGCGCGCCGGAGGCGGCGCGGCCTTCGAGCCCTTCCAGCCTCTTTACCAGGCCTTCCAGGTCCTGCGGCGTCTCTATCAGGGTGAAAAGGCCTATCTCGGCGGCTATCGGCAGCGAGTCGGAATGCTTTATCTCCTCGACTACCACGTTCACCTTGCGGGACAGCCGGGCCAGGAGCTGCGCCGGGGTGCCGGCGGGCAGGCCCTTGAGCGGTTCTTCGCCGGGCCTGAAGCCCTGCGCCGCCAGGAAGGCCTCGGCCAGCACGTTGCGCAGCTCGCGCAGCGCGGCCAGCGGGTCGTAGCCCTCGGAGTTCATCCTGTCGAAAGCGGAATGCAGGGCGGCGGCGTCGCGCTTAACGAGCGCCAGCGCCAGCGAGTTCACCACCTCGGAGCCGGGCTGGCCCAGCAGCTCGCTGACCACCGCGGAAGTTATCTCGCCGCGGCCGAAGGAGGCCGCGCGGTCCAGCATCGTCAGCGCGTCGCGCATGGCGCCGCCGGCGCCGCGGGCTATCAGCCTGAGCGCCTCGGGTTCGGTCTTGAGCTTCTCGGCGTCGGTCACCGCCTTGAGGCGGGCGGTTATGTCGGCCTCGGAGATCGGGCGGAAGCGGAAGCACTGCGAGCGGGAAAGTATGGTGGCCGGCACCTTGTTCTGCTCGGTGGTGGCCATGATGAACACCACGTGGGCCGGCGGCTCCTCCACGGTCTTTAAGAGCGCGTTGAAGGCGCCGGTGGAGAGCATGTGCACCTCGTCGAGGATGTAGACCTTGTACTTGTCGCGCGACGGCGCGAAAGCGGCCTGTTCCACGATGACGCTGCGGACCTTGTCCACCTGCGTATTGGAGGCGGCGTCTATCTCTATGACGTCGAGGGACTTGCTCTCGGTTATCTCAAGGCACGACGGGCACTTGCCGCACGGCGCGCCGTCCTTCGACGGGTGATGGCAGTTGAGGGTCTTGGCGAGTATGCGCGCTATCGTGGTCTTGCCGCAGCCGCGCTGCCCGTAGAACACGTAGGAGTGGGCTATGCGGCCCAGCTTCACGGCGTTCTGCAGCGTGGTCTTTATGGTCTCCTGGCCCATCACTTCGGTCAGGTTCCCTGGGCGGTACTTGGTGGCTAGATTTTCGTAGGGCATATACGTCTCGCTGCTCAAAAGAACGGCCCGGGGCGCGGGGCCCCGGGCGTTAACGGACCTTTAGAACTTCACGCCGGCGCCGAGCGATATGAAGCTGTCGTTGCCGCTGCCGTCGTTGAAGATCTGGTAGGCGATGTTGGCCGAGACCATCTTCAGGTCCACGTAGGCGCCTAACAGGTAGGCGTTGCTGTTGTCCACGCCGCCCTTGTACTTGGTGCCGGTGTAGGACACGTAAGGGGTGAGCATGGGCACGGTGGCCGGTATGTCGAGCTTCACGTTGACGCTGGACTTGGGGTTGGCGCCGTAGGCAAAGGAGTGGCCGGGCACCGGGTTGATCAGCGCGTTGCCTTCCTTGTCGCCGTAGGTGTAGCCGGTGTAGGAGGCGGACAGGTTCACCATGAAGATCTTGGCGCCGGCGAACAGCGAGCCCTGGCCCTGGTTGGTCTTGAACTCGGTGCTGGCCACGGTCTGGGTGTGCGCGGTGTACTTGGCCGAGACGCCCACGTCTATACGGGTCACGCCGTCGCCGCCGCGGGCCGCGCCGCGCGAGCCGGGACCGGCAAGGCGGGCATGGCCGCCGCCGGTCGGGGACAGGGAAAGGGTGAAGTCCGCGCCGGCGTACTGGTTCTTATAGGAGCTGTTGTTGGCGGCGGGGCCGTAATCCGTGTCGGGGGTCATGCCGGCTTCCACGCCGAGCGTGTAGACCTCGGTCTCCTTGGCCACGCGCAGGCCGTAGCTGCGCAGGGTCTTGTCCAGCGCGTCGGAGGTATAGGAGGCCATCGAAGGCTCGAAAGCCAGGCTGTCGCCGCCTATGACCAGGTCCAGCTTGGTGCCGCGGTAGCCGCCGGGACCGGTGACACCGCTGACGCCGCCGTCGAAGTAGAGTGCCGAGGCGTTAAGGCCGAGAGCGGCCACCAGGGCCATGGAACCTATGATCTTTTTCATCTTTTTCCCCTTAATTGACGTTTAACGGATGCTGCGCGCCGGCCAAGGCCGGCCCCTCAAGATACAGGTCTATTATACGATTTTTGCGTCCCCCATAAACAAAAGTCCCGCGGGCTTTCCCGCGGGACTTTCACCGGGCCTGGGGTCTTTACCTAAGGCCGCTGGTCACGGTGTCGTTGCAGCCGGCTGGCAGCGTGATGTTAGCGTTCCTCTTCTGGCAGAGGCGCACGAAGTCGCAGGCTATGCCGGCATTGGTCTTGTAACCGCGCAGCGCCTTTTCGGGGGACAGCAACGGGTCCAGCTGCTTGCCCATCCCGGCCACGCGGTCGGATTCCTGCACGCTGCAGTCCCTCTGCATCTTGGCGCTGAAACCGCCGGTTGCATTGCTGCAGTCGGCTATCGTATCGGCCGCCACTTCGGCCTCCTTGACCTGGGCCGGGGTCATTTTCCAGGGATTGCGGACGGCATCCCTGGCCATCGTCTCTACCTGTTCCTTGGTAAGCACCGGGGTGGTGGAGGCGGCCGCGGTATCAGCAGGCTTGTCGGTTTGGTCGCCGTTGGCCTCGGGCTTATTCCCATTGCCGCCGGCATTGGCCGTCGTCATCTTCAGTTCAGCCTTGAAGTCGGCCATCATCTTGGAGATGCTGTCGGCGGCCTTCTTATGACCGGAGGCGGTCTGAGTGATGAACGAGATATCCTCCGCCAGCTCGAAGTTGCCGCGCCTGGTGGCGGCTACCATGTGGTCTTCCATGGAACCCTGCTGGCCGGTGAACGCCTCCGGCTTGGAGATGGCCAGCTTGGGGCTCACGGCGCTCCAGTTGGATATCTCGGTCTTGTTGGCCGGCTCGTCGTTCAGGTTAGGGTCCTTCGTGACGGTTTCCGGCTGTATGCCGCGGGCCAGCACCACAGAACCGACTATGGTGTCGCCGGCAGGGGAGCCCCAGAGCTTGGCCAGGGCCTCGCGCATGGCCGGGGCGGTGGCCTTCTTGGCGTCATCGCCCATACCGGCGGACAGGTTCTGGGCCTTGCTGGCCAGTATGCCGCCGTTCTTGCGCAGCGCGTTGACCTTGGTTGAGACCAGTACGCTCTGGTTGCGGTAGAAGCTCACCGACTTCATGATCATCGTGATGTCGGGCCTGATAGCGGCCAGGGTCCCGGCGCTGGCCTTCACCTTGCCCTGCATTTCCTTAAGGTTCTTGACGGCCGCGGAATTGTCGCTGAGGTCAGCCTTCAGCTTCTCATCCTTTACCTTGAAGTACTCGGCCGTTTCACGGTTGGCGAGTGTCCAGGTTATCTTTTCGTCCACGGCTTTAACATCGGCCTCGGCGGCACTTACGGCGGTGTTGGCCTCGGTAACCGTGGCGTTCAGCGTATTGATGCTGCCGTTGAAGGTCTCCACGGACTTATCCACGCCGTCCAGTATGGCTGGCAGGTATTTGGAACCGGCCATCAGCAGGGCCACGCCATCGGCGGCCGCCTTATTGTACTTGTGCATCTTCTCGGCGTTAGGGCTGGACTCCTTCCCGAGGGAATCGGCGTCCCGCACGTTGGCCAGCACGGCCAGCAGCTGGGTGTCGAAGTCCTTGAAGACAGCGGACACCTGCTGGGTGGTCACCGGGTTAGCCACCGTAGTCGCGGCCGCACCGCCGGTACCGCCGTACTGGGCCATGATCTTATCGTAGGAGCTCTTGGACATGGCCAGGCAGGGGCACTGCGAAGTGCCGTATTTCAGCCAGGTGTCAAAGTCCTTCGTATCGGAGGACTCGATCATCACCACGGTATTCTTATATATGGCGTTTTCGTTGTTGTTGCAGTCTTTCGAGGGGTCAGCCTTGGTAAGACAGACGTAGGAGGGGCCGGCGCCGCCGCCGCCCAGGCCGAAAGCGCCACCGACATACTTCTCGATGACCTTGCCCAGCACGGTGCCCACGGACGAGACCACGGCGCCTACCAGCTGCTTCTTGATCTCGTACTTCTTGTACATCTCCCATTCCAGGGCCTTCTGCATGCGGGTCTTGGCCGCCATCTGGGCCAGCGACTCGCCGCTCTGGGAGTGCCTGTCGGAGTTGTTGGAATTGGTGGCGTTCTTCACCTTCTCGGAATCCTGGCCGGCGCCGAGGCCGCCGCCGCCCTTGCCTATCTCCACGGAGTCGGCCGCGGCCTTGTCCAGGGAGCGTATGGCGGAATCGCCGCTGAAGTTGCCCGCGGCCTTGTCGGCGGCCGCGCGCAGCTTCTCGAAGGCGCCCTTGGAGGCGCTGTTGGGGGTGCTGGAGGCCACGCCCTTATAGCCGGCTACGGCCACCGGGCCCACCATGGAGCGCTTGGCGCTCTTGGCGGAGGCGGACTTGGCGTCCTCTATGATCTTGCCGCCGCCGAGCTGGCCGCTGGTGCGGCTGGTGCTGCCGTCGCCGAAGAAGGAACCGGCCATGCGCAGCGCGCCGTTCATGCGGGGGATGGGCGTGGGCGCGCCGGTGTTGGCGGCGGCCGCGGAGAAGGAATTACGGGCGGCTTCCTTCATGGAATCGCGGTAGTTCTCGACCGGGGCGCTCTGCGGGGGCGTAAGGGCCACCGCCGGCTGCGCGGGCTGCGCGCCGAGTATCAGCGAGGCGGGGTCGCGCGAGCTCAGCGGGGTTATGACCTCGCCGGAACCGTCGGGCGAGCCCTGGCTCAGGGCGTTGATGCCGGGCTCGTAGAGGCCGGAACCGGCGCCGGCGCCGGCCGCGTCGCGGGTGCCGAAACCGCCCTCGAGGAGGTTATCCTTGGACGGCTGCGACATCATGTACTCGGCCACTGGCACCATCACCAGTACGCTGAGGCCTATGCCGACGAAGGCCATGTCCTTGCGGGACAGGTTCTTCAGGCGGTCCATTATGCCGCCGGCGGTCCGGGAGAACATCGGGCCCTTGCCGAAGGCGGAAGTTTTTTTGAACGGCGACGAGATGCTCGGCGTCACCGGGGCACCTGCCTTTTTTTCATCATCGTTCTCATTAAAGAAGTTCATAACCGCCTCCGGATACTGTTTTAAACTCGGAACCAACCTCGACGCAATACGGACCCTTATACATTTTACCGATTATAATCTACCTAATATCGACGCCGCAGCCAAGTGTCATTTGGCCCCGCGCGGTCTGGGCCTTTGGGCCTAAACGCCGGCCCGGCGCGCGCAGTCAAAAAGCCCGACGTAAACCCCGGCGCAGCCTTACCGGGCTGCGCCAAGAAAGCTCCCGCCGCCTGCACCCCGAGAAGCCCTTCCGCGTTGCAACGGGACCTTCCCCTCAGGTCTACTTCGGGCCCTACCCCTCCGGCGGTCATTTACCGCCGGCCAGCATACTCATGAACGAAGACACCATGTCGTTTATCTTGCCGAAAAGCGAGACGTTGCCGAGCAGGAAGGACATGCCCAGCAGGGCCAGGCCTATGCCGCCGAACAGCAGGCCGACCAGCAGTATGATCAGCACCAGCGCCAGGAAGCACTTCCACTTGGAGCAGGGCTTTATGCGCATCGAGGAGATGCGGCCGCAGTCCATCTTCTCGCCGGAGCTCTGGCAGGCCGCGGCCAGCGCGGCGCTGTTGGCGTTGTAATCCTGGCAATAATAGACCATCCGGGATATCTTGGAGTTCCAGGCGCCCACGCCGCCGCTGCAGCACTTGGGCGGCTTGCCCAGGCTGTTGCCGATGGTGTCGAGCTGCCTGGCGTCCTCGGATATCCGGGGGCTGTATATGCCGTCGGCCTGCTGGCAGGCCTCGGCCTCTTCCTGTATCTTGGTCACGCCGTTCATCAGGTCGCCGGCGAAGGCGGTATCAGGCACCGCGGGGGCGGTCTCGTCGGTCTGTATCACCGGCAGGTCTACGTCGTTGCCGTCGTAGGTGGAGCCGGTATAGGCGGCCTGGTACTCCAGAGCCGAGTCCTTGGACTTGTAGGCCGCGCCGGTCATGGTGAAGGTCTCGGCCAGCTGGAACATAGGCTTCTTGGAGTTCAGCTTCAGGTCCATCTTGTTGGTGCTGGTCCTGTAGCCGACGTTCTTCCACGAGAAACCGGAGACCTTGCCCATCTTCTTGGTCTTCACGCGCGAAGGGCCGCTGGGCACGGGCACCCTGCCTGAGGCGTCGCTCATGGCCTTGGAATACATGCCGGAACCGCGGCCGGCGACGGAACCGCCGCCGGTCATCATGGTGCGGTTGAGATAAGGTGCGGAGCCGGAGGCCGACCCGCCGCTGAAATTGCCGGCCAGGTTGGTGCCCATCAGGTCGCCGTAAAGTCCGCTGCCGTCGGCGCGGGCCAGCGCGCCGCTTATATCCACGTCGGCGCCGTCGTCGCCGCGCCTCTTCTCCTCGTCGTTCACCGCGCCGGCCACCTGGTCCGGGCGGCGGTGCATATTGGCGCCGTCCTTGACCTGCGGCGGGCCGAACAGGTCCGCGTTGCCGCCGCGCAGCATGGCCAGGCCGGAAGCGCCGTTGGACGGCTTGGCGGTGGCGTTGATGGTATTGAGGAACTTGGCCCACACAGAGTTCTGCTCGCTCTCGGCCGCGGCCCTGTCCATGGCGGCCTTGAGGGCGTCGTTGTTGGAATACTTCAGGCTCAGCGAGGCCACCATGTCGCCCATGCCGATGCCGCGCAGGAAGGCCGACACGCCGGGCAGCTCTATCATGCTGGCCAGCATCTCGCCGGAGATCACGAAAGGCATGGACAGGAGCACGACGACCAGCAGTATGGAAACGTACTTGGCCCTGCCCCTGAAGATGAAAAGCAGGGCGGCCAGCACGGATTTGCGTTTATGTTTTTCTACGAACTTGCTGCCCATAAGACCTCCACCCGGCCCGTCCGCCGCCGCGGACTAATATTACGCGCCCCGAAGCAACCTTTCTCTCACGTCCGATGCCGCCGGGGCTGACCCCGGCGGCACGGCGCTATCCCCCAAAAGAACTCAGCTCAACATCGACGTTATCAGCGCCAGAACGCCGGCGCCGGCCAGCCACCACAGCGGGGTCAGCCAGGTCGGGGGTTTCTCCATCATCGCGCCCACCGCGCCGCCAACCGTGGCCAGGCCTCCCAGCATGTACAGAGAACCGATCAGGGCCTCCGTTTTCATCAGGCTGATAGCTTTCACTACCACCATCATCGCCATGGCTATCGCCGCGGCGCAGAGGGCCATACCGAGAGCGTACAAGAAACCGCCGATGTACGGGGTGTTCTTAAGCTTGATCAGGGCGTAACCGACGAAAGAGAGCATCACGGCCATCATCAGCTGCGACTTCAGGCTGGCCAGCAGGCTCTTCCACGGGCTCTCGTCCGTCGGATTGCTGGCGTCGGGCACGCTTACGTCGCCCTCGGCGCCGCCGCCGGTGGAGGACCCCGCGTTGTCAAGCGAAGGGGTGTTCACTATGCCGGCCCCGCCGTCGCTGACGCCGGCGCCGCCGTCGGCCGCGCCGTCGGGGGTGGTGCCTTCCCAGGCCTTGTCCTGCGTGGAGCGCAGCGAGTCTATGTTGTTGCCGGTATAGGACTTCTGCGTGGCGCGCATCGCGCTGAGCTGGTTCCTGGCCTTGGAACCCTGGCTGGTATACTTGCCGCCCTTGGCGGAAGTGACCTGCGGCTTATAGGAGCCCTTCATCGACAGCATCTTGTTCTTGCGCTGGTCGAACTTGGGCATCGCCGAGAAACTGTTGCCTATGCTGGTGAAGCCGGTCTTGCCGCCGGTGGAGCCGGAGTTGAACTTGTTGCCGAAACCGCCCATGCCGGAGAACTTGTTTGAACCGCCGCCGAGCGAGCTGGTAAGCGAGCCGCCCATCGCGCCCTGCAGTTTCTCCGCCATGTCGCCGGACAGGCCGCCCTCGCCGGGCGCGCCCTGATCCGCAGTACCCTCGGCGGCAGCGGGCTCGGGTTTCTGCTCGGCCTGCTTGTTGGCGGCCGAGGCGGTGGCGTTCTCGTCGAGTGAGATGGCGCCCTTGTTGGTGTCCTTGAACATCTCCAGCGAGGAACCCTGGTTGGCCGCCTGGCTGCGCAGTATGGCCGGCACGTAGTTATCCGGGGTCTTGCCGGAACTGAACGAACTGTTGTTCTGCGGCAGCGTCGAGGAGTTGCGCGCCACGTACAGGCCGCCCGCCACGGCCACTATGGCCACGGTGGCTATAAGCCCGGCGTTGCCGGCCAGGAAGCCTCCCAGCCCGGCGGAGCCGGCGCCTATCTTGGCGGTGCCGAGGGCGCGGCCCACGTTCATGGCCGAGGGGTTTATCCCCGCCTCGCCCATGGCGCCGCGGGAGCCTACGCCCAGCCGGCCCCTGAGCCAGCCGAGTATGCCCCGCTTCTTCTCTTTCTTTTCCTTAAAGTTTATTTCAGGCAGATTCTCGTTCATAACTCCTCCC
>CALMZU010000268.1 GCA_937870775.1 uncultured Elusimicrobia bacterium | reverse complement strand
AACATGACGGTGCGCTGCTACGAGCAGGACCCGTACGGCAGGCTGCGCCCGGCCGACGTCTTCAACTGGTTCCAGGAGGCCGCCTGCTGCCAGTGCCGCCTGCACAAGGCGGCCATAGAGGACCTGCGGCCCAAGGGTTATACCTGGATCATACACCGCTACAAGATCGTAGTGGCCCGCATGCCCGTTTACGGCGAGGACTGCCGCGTCTCGACGTGGGCGCACCCCAGGCGCGACCTGCTGTCGGTGCGCGACTTCGCGCTGGAGTCCGCCTCCGGCGAGCGGCTGGTGTCGGCCACGTCGCAGTGGGCGCTGATAGACCTGAAAGCGCAGCGCCCGGCGAGGCTGAGCGCCGCGCTGGCTTATTTCCCGGCCTGCGGCGAGCGCGCCCTCGACGAGGAACTGAAGCCGCTGAGCGTCCCGGCCGGCCTGGCGCCGCTGGGCGAGACCGAACAGAAAGCCACCGCCTGGTGCCTGGACCAGAACGACCACGTGAACAATTCGGTGTACGTCTCTTGGGCTTACGACGGGCTTTACCCGCATATAAAGGGCACCCCGGCGCTGAGGGAGATGGAGGTGAACTATAAGCGCCAGGCCTTCCACGGCCAGGCCGTCACCTGCCGCACCTCGGCCGCCCCCGGCGGCGTTTACTATTCCGAGCTCTCTCTCGGCGGCGAGCCGCTGGCCCTGGTCCGCTCCGCCTGGTCCGCCTGACCGAACATTGATGTTGCCGCGCGCGGCATGGCTGGCTGCCGCAGCCAGGACAAGATGGCCTTCTGCCGCTGCACCGGCGGGCCATAAAGGCTTTTTCGGGAGGTAAGAAATGAACTACGTGCTCGCTTTTGGCAGGGAATTCCTTTCGCTCAGCTGGATGGTGCTGCCTTATTTCCTCGTCGGGGCGGCCCTGGGCGCCGCGCTGGACGTGTTCGTAAAGCCGGAGTTCGCGCTGCGCCACCTGCGCGGCGGCTGGCTTTCCATGGCTAAGGCCTCTGTGCTGGGTATGCTGCTGCCCGGCTGTTCCTGCGCCACCATGCCCATGGCCGAGGGCCTGCGCCGCAAAGGCGCCGACCTTGGCACCGTCACCAGCTTCCTGCTGGCCTCGCCGCTGGTAAGCCCGCAGACGCTGGTCCTGACGTTCGCGGTGCTGGGCTGGAAGTTCGCCGCGGCCCGCGTGCTGGCGGCTTTCTGCGGGGCGATGATGATAGGCTTCATTTTCCTGCGGCTGGAGCGCCGGGCCGGGCTGCTGGACATACCCGCCGCGGCTCCGGCGAAGAAATGCTGCTCCGGCTGCGGCTGTTCCGGCGTGGCTCTCCCCGAAGCCCCGAAGAAATTCTGGCCCGTCTTCCTGGACATCATAAAGGACCTGGGTAAATATTTCGTACTGGGCATGGCCATAGCCAGCCTGCTCACGGTGCTGCTGCCGCAGGGCGCGGTAATGCGCTATATCGGTTCTTCGGGACCGCTGGCTTATATCGCCGCCGTGCTGCTCGGCGTGCCGCTCTACGTTTGCGAGGGCGAGGAGATACCGCTTACGCTTTCGCTGCTGAAACTGGGGCTCGGGCCGGGGCCGGCCTTCGCCTTCCTGCTGGGCTCCGTGGGCACCTGCGTGCCGACGATGATCATGTCGCAGAAACTGATAGGCCGCCGCGGCCTGGTCATATACGCCGCGTGGTGGCTGTTGTTCGCGCTGGCGGCCGGCCTGCTGTTCGGCCTTGCCGCTTGATGCGGTGCCGCCTGTGAGATTTGCTCTTATTATTTAATGACGGCTTTCTTGACAAGTTCTCATATCGGAAGTCTCTTCGGGTCCTTTTTGTTTATTTGCGAAGAATATTGGGCTGTTGGCTTTTTGGGGGCTATGGTTAAAAGGTGCCTCTTTGCATCCAGTAGTGATTCCCGGCGGACTGGTGTGATTCTACCGGTTTGTGAGTTTCAATCTAAGCGGCAAGCTCGCAACGTTAATCTAAGAACTTTAACATTGAAGTTGACAGTTCATTTTGCTATAAAATTCCAGTCGTTATTCGGCGGGTTAAGGGGACAACATGAAACCAATACTCCAGATAGTATTATTCCTTGGTCTTGCAG
>CALMZU010000267.1 GCA_937870775.1 uncultured Elusimicrobia bacterium | reverse complement strand
CGGGGCGGTGGCGCTGTTCTTCGCCGGCGGCAAGCTTTTCGGCAGCGAGAGGACGGCGGAAACGGCCTTCCTCGCCGGCGAGTCCTTCCTGGCGGCCAATGCGGCCGGCACCATACTGAAGGCGGCGGTAGGCCGCTCGCGCCCCTATGCCGGCGACGGCCCGCTGCGCTTCAGGCCGTTCAACATGAAGAGCGAAAGCACCTCCTTCCCCTCCGGGCATACGGTCAGCGCTTTCTCCGTGGCTTCGGTAGTTGCGGCGCGCTCGGAAGGGACGTTCACGCCGGTGGCGGCCTACGGCCTGGCCACCGTGGTCGGCCTGCAGCGTCTCTATGCCAGGCGGCACTGGGTCTCCGACGTGGCGGCAGGCGCCTTCATAGGCACCTACGTGGGCCGCAAGATAGCGGCCTCGGCGGCGGCCCGCGCGCCCGCGGCCACCGTATGGGTATTGCCGGAACTGGACGAAGGTTACTCCGGGCTGCGCGCGGCCTGGGCCTTCTAAGGGCAAATAAAAAAGCCGGGCTAAACCCGGCTTTTTTAATGCCCGTCCGTTTCAGTCCATCAGCCGCTTCTGGCCCTGCAGCTCGCGTATGGCCTGCACGTCCTGGGTGAACTCCATGCAGCCCAGGTACTTGCCCGCGTCGTCGCGGAGCGCGAAGAACTCTATCAGTATCTTGTGCTTCGGCTCGCCCTTCACCACCTCGAGGTCTATCCAGAAGGAGGCCTTGTCGCGGGCGCCGCTGCGCAGCTCGCCCACCAGCCGCTCCACCAGCGCCAGGCTGTGCTCGGGGTGGCACTGGCGGAAATTCATCCCGATGGCCTCCATCGGCCGCCGGAAAAGGCGCGTGGAGTGCTTGTTCCAGCCCACCACCTCGTCGTTAGCGTCTATCACCGTTATCTCGGCGGGGATAGCCTCTATCATAGCCCTCACCATACCCGCGTCCATTCTGTCGAAAAGCATGTTCCCTCCAGTCCGCTGCGCTGATGCGTTTATGGTAGCAAATAAAAAGCCCCGCCGTCGGCGGGGCTTTTCAGGGGCCGCAGGGGCTCAGTTCAGGGTCTGCACCTTTATCGCTATCCCGGCGTCGTTGAACGAGAAGCCGGTGAGGTGCACCGGGCCCACGAGGCCGGCCGGTATGAACTGGCCGAGTATCTTCGACGACACGGTGCCGCGCAGTATCCAGGCGGCCTTGTCGTACTTCAGGGTGATCACGTCCTGCGGGCGCAGCGCGGACTTCATCTCCTTGAGCTTGGCGTCCAGCGCGGAGTAGACGCTCTTTATCATGGTGCCCATCACCTGGTCCATGATGTCCTCCTGGCTGAGCTGCGGCGCGGCGCCGGCGGCGCGGCTGGGCTGCATGGAGGCGTGTATCTGCACGCGCTGCACCTTTATGGCCAGGCGGTCGCGGGCCTCGAGGTAGGGCTTAAGCGTTATCGTGGGCTCCACTATGATGCCGCCGGAGTTCACGCGCACGTTGGAGATCTTTATGAACTCGCCGGACTTGAACACCACCGGGGCCGAGGGGTCCAGCAGCGTCACGCCGGAGCCGGGGGCGGCCATCTTGGCGGCCGCGTTCTTTATCAGCTTGAACGGCACGCGCACGTTCAGGTCCATGCCGATGAGGGCGCTGCCTGCGTCCACCTGCGCGGCCGGGGCGCGCACGTCGCCCTGCGAGACGCGCACGTCGTCGGCGGAGAAGTCCTCCAGCCCGAAGTCCCCGGCTGCGGCGTAACCGCAGCCCAGGAGAAGGGCGGCTAAGGCGTTAAGTATGGTCTTGGTCTTCATGATATTTCTCCGTTACAGGGTGAACGCCAGGTAGATCAGGCCGTTGCCTATCTTCATATTCTTGATCACCGCGCCCTTCGCGAACGACGGCAGGAACGCGCTGTTCTTGAGCTTCAGTTCCACGGTGTGGTCGTCTATCTTGCGGGCGGTCATCACCTTGGCCAGCTCTGGATTGGTGGCCAGCGCCTCTATCACCGAGCGCACGACCTTGCCCTGTATCCAGTTGTTGATGAAGCCGGGGATGCCTATGCCGAAGGCCTTCTCCACGTCGACGCGGTCCACGCGGACGCTGATGGTGTTGGGGCCGGTGAGCACGGGCAGTATCGTGGCTTTGAAGTAGACGTTGGGCTTCAGCGTCACGTCGCGGGCGTAGATCTTGCCGGCCAGCTCCAGGCGGCCGTCGGCGCGGAACTTGAGGCCGCCCTCTTTGCCGGCCGGGTGCAGCGTGAAGTCGGAGTTCTTGGTGAACTGCAGTATGAAGTTGTCCAGCAGGCCGTCGGACATAGCCAGGTTGAAGCCGGGCAGCGCGGCTATGGAGGCGGCGGAACCGGACTTGACGCTCAGCGAGAAGCCGGCCTCGTCGAAGCTGAAATTGGTCAGGTGCACGTTGGTGATAAGGCCGGGCATCAGCGGGGCTATGAAGCCGGGGGACACCGTGGCGTGCAGCGTCCAGCTGGTGCGGTCGTAACTGAAAGCCATCACGTCCTTGGCCTTGAGCGGCACCTTGTTGGCGGCGAAGGCCTTGTCCATGGCCTCCAGCATGCCGGTGGAGAGCTTGGTCATCACCATCTCCATCAGGCCGTCCTTGTCCAGCATGGCGCGGCGGGGACCGAAGGATATGTCGGCCTCGATCTTCACGACCTTGATCGCCAGCTTGTTGTTGCCCTCGAAGAAAGGCTTTATCTTTATCGTGGGCTCGGCCTCTATGCCGTTATAGTTCACGGTGACGTTGCTGAAGGTGATATGGTCCCCCTCCTTGAACAGCACCGGCTCGGAGGGCTCTATGGGCTTTATCTGGGCGCCGGGCAGGTCCGCCAGGCGGGAGCTCAGGGCCTTGAAGGGGAGCTTCAGGCTCAGGTCCAGCACCGCGGCGGCCATATTGGGCGCGCGGGTGACGGCCGGCTGGAAGCCGCTGGGCGCCGGCACGGCGTCGGCGGAGATCTTAAGGTCCCCGGCGTTTATATTGCCGAGGCCGAAATCTTCAGCAAAACCGGCGGAGGTCAGGCCGGCCGCTGCTACGAGGGTAAAGAGTAGTTTTTTCATAATAAGTCCTCGACTCACGGGAATAGTATAACAGGCGACCCTTGCGCGCGCAAGGCCCAAAGGTCCTATGTCAATAGGCCCATGTAGTCCCTCACGCGTTTATAAACGCGCCTATAAATTAAAAACCCCGGGTCTCCCCGGGGTTTTCATCCTCTATCGAGGCCGGGCCTCGCTAAGGCCCGGCCTTGATAACTTTAACTGCGGCGCTTGTCCATGAAGGCTTTGAGGGCCTCGGCCATGGAGCCCATCGGGGCTTCCTCGCGGCGGCCCTGGCCGGGGCGGCGGTCGTCGCGGCGCGGCCTGTCGTTGCGGGGCGCGCCGACGGCGGCCGGCTGGTTGCCGCGGCTTTCGCGCGGGCCCACAACGGGGTTGCTCTTCATCGAGAGGGCTATGCGGTGGCGGGCCAGGTCCACGTCCAGCACGGTAACCTGCACGCGCTGGCCGACCTTAACGACGGAAGCGGCGTCCTGCACGAACCTGTCGGCGAGCTCGCTGATATGCACCAGGCCGTCCTGGTGCACGCCGATGTCCACGAAGGCGCCGAAAGCGGCGACATTGGTGACTATGCCGGGCAGTTTCTGGCCGGGCTTAAGCTCTTCCATCTTGGTGGCCTCGCCGAAGGCGAAGGCCTCGAACTGCTTGCGCGGGTCGCGGCCGGGCTTGGCGAGCTCTTCCATGATGTCCCTGAGCGTGGGCTCGCCCACGCCGTCGGCTATGTACTTCTTTATGTCGATCTTAGAGCGCAGGCCGGAGTCGGTTATCAGGTCGTCCACCTTGCAGCCCAGGTCCTTCGCCATGCTCTCGACGATGGCGTAGCGCTCGGGGTGTACGGCGCTGGAGTCCAGCGGGTTCTTGCCGTCGCGTATGCGCAGGAAGCCGGCCGCCTGCTCGAAGGCCTTGGGCCCGAGGCGCGGCACTTTCTTCAGCGCGGTGCGGGAATCGAAGGCGCCGTTGGCGTTGCGGAACTCCACTATGTTCTTCGCGAGCCCGGCGTTCAGGCCTGAAACGTACGAGAGCAGCTCGCGGCTGGCGGTGTTTACCTCCACGCCGACGCTGTTGACGCAGCTCTCCACGGTGGCGTCCAGGCTCTTCTTCAGGCCGTTCTGGTCCACGTCGTGCTGGTACTGGCCCACGCCGATGGATTTGGGATCTATCTTCACCAGCTCGGCGAGCGGGTCCATCAGGCGGCGGCCTATGGAGACGGCGCCGCGCACGGTCACGTCCTTGTCGGGGAACTCGTCGCGGGCCACCTCGGAGGCGGAATACACCGAGGCGCCGCTCTCGTTGACCATTATTATCGTAACGCCGTCGAGCTTAAGCCCGCGGGCGAACTCCTCGGTCTCGCGCCCGGCGGTGCCGTTGCCTATGGCGATGACCTCGGTCTTGTACTGGGCGGCCAGTTTCTTCACCTTCTCGGCGGCGCTGGCGCCGGCGCCCTCGCCGTTATGCGGGTAGATCACGTCGTCGTGTATCAGCTTGCCGTTGCGGTCCAGGCAGACCAGTTTGCAGCCGGTGCGGAAGCCGGGGTCCAGCGCCAGCAGGTTCTTGTGGCCCAGCGGCGAGGCCATCAGTATCTCGCGCAGATTTCGGGCGAACACCTCTATGGCCTGCGCGTCGGCGCGCTTCTTGGTCTCCAGCCGCGCCTCGCCTTCCATCGAGAGGGCGAGCAGACGGGTATAGGAATCCGCCGCGGCCTCTTTAACCTGTTTGCCGCAGGCGGAACCGTTCTTCACGAAAAGCGGCTCTATCAGGCTTATCGCCTCGTCGGCCTCCACCTCTATGCGCATGGTCAGGAAGCCCTCGGTCTCGCCGCGGCGCATGGCCAGTATGCGGTGCGAAGGCGCCTTGGCGGCCGGCTCCTTCCAGTCGAAATAGTCCTTGAACTTGGCGCCCTCGGTCTCCTTGCCTGTGAGCACCTTGGAATGGAAAACGCCTTTCTGCGCGAACAACTGGCGCAGCCGCGCGCGGGCGGTCTCGTCCTCGCTGATGCGCTCGGCTATGATGTCGCGCGCGCCGGCCAGGGCCTCCTCGGCGGTCTTAACGCCCTTCTCTTCGCTTATGTAGGCGGCGGCGAGGGCGGCGGGGTCTTCGTTGCCCTGCTCGTA
>CALMZU010000266.1 GCA_937870775.1 uncultured Elusimicrobia bacterium | reverse complement strand
GACCTCGACATGGAGGCCGACCTCGGCATAGACACCGTCAAGCAGGCGGAACTCTTCGCCGCCATGCGCGAGCATTACGCCATACCGCGCAAGGAGAACATATCGCTGAAGGATTACCCGACGATAAGGCACTGCATCAACTTCGTGCTTAGCGAGAAGACCCCGGCCCCCGCGCCGGCGGCGCCCGCCGCCGCGCAGCACGCCCCGGCCGCCAAGCCGGTGCAGCCCGAGCTGCTCGACGTGAAGGCCGCGCCGGCTCCCGCGCCGGTACCGCAGCCCAAGGCCGCCGAGCACCCGAAGCGCCATATCCGCTACGTCCCGACGATAGTGCAGTCCCCGGTCGAGCAGGAGGTCATAAAGAAACTGGCCCCCAAGCGCCCGGTGGCCATCTTCGCCGAGGACCTGGACCTGGCCAAGGCCTTCCGCGCCGAGCTCAACAAGCACCGCGCGGACTCCTATATCTTCACCCCGGCCAAGACCAAGGTGAAGGACGCGATAACCGTGAACTTCTCCGACGTGGAGGCCCTGACCGCCGCGCTGAAGGAGTTCGCCGCCGCGCACCCGGACACGCAGGGCGTGCTGTACCTGACCGGCTGCATGGTGAAGTCGCTCTCCCCGGAGACGGCCGCGCAGGCCGACATGAAGCGCTACGCGCTGCCGCTGTTCCTGGCCACCAAGTACCTCGGCCCGGCGCTGCAGAACCCCGCCGAGGGCCACTCGACCTTCATGGCCGTGGTGACCACGCTGGACGGCGGCTTCGGCTACCGGACCAGCGAGGTCTACGACCCGGTCTACGGCGCCATACACGGCCCGACGCTGTGCATACGCAAGGAGATCGACAAGGCCACGGTGAAGCTGCTGGACTTCGAGCCCAGCGCCTCCAACCAGGCCATAGTGCAGAAGACGTTCTACGAGATACTGTACTCGGACAAGCGCCTGGAGATAGGCTACGCCGACGGCAAGCGCTGGACGCTGGTGGGCAAGCCGCAGACGCTGGACCGCTCCCGCATGACCACCGAGCTCGAGGGCAAGACCGTGATGATCACGGGCGGCGGCCGCGGCCTCGGGGCGCTGTTCGCCCGCATGCTCGTCGAGCAGCACAAGACCAACATCGTGATACTCGACATGATAGAGCTCACCGACAAGGCCAAGAGGCTCAACTCGATGAGCGAGGCCGAGCTGAAGGCCTACAAGATGGGCGAGCTCTGGAACGAGATAAAGGCCACCGTCGAGAAACCGACGCCGGCCGTGCTCGAGAAGGAGTTCACGATGCTCAAGAACGCGGCCGACGCGTACAACAACCTTGAGATCATGCGCGCCAAGGGCGTGAAGGTGAACTACTACCGCTGCAACGTCAACGACGCGGAGGTGTTCGGCAAGGTGATGAACGACATTAAGACCGACCTCGGCCAGATAGACGGCGTGGTGCACTTCGCCGGCCTCGAGCGCTCGAAGCTCGTCGCCGACAAGGCGGTCGAGGAGTTCATGCTGATCTTCCAGACCAAGTCCGACTCCGCGATAAACCTGTGGAAGTCCGGCGTGGTCAAGGAGAAGGGCTTCTGGGTGATGGCCTCGTCCATCGCCGGCAAGTTCGGCAATTTGGGCCAGACCGACTACGCGGCCGCCTCGGACTACATCTCCAAGTTCTGCATCAGCCTGCAGAACAAGGGCGTGCGCGCCTACGCGGCCGACATGGCCGGCTACGCGCAGATCGGCATGGGCGCCCGCCCCGGCGTGGAAGCCTTCCTGAAATCCCAGGGCATGGACTTCCTGTACCCCGAGGAGGGCATGCAGGTGCTGATAGACGAGCTGGCCTACGGCAAGGTGCCGGAGATCATACTCTCCGGCAGCCTCGGCAAGATGGACTACGACAACCAGCTGCAGTTCGAGCCGGAGTTCGGCCTGACGGCCAACACCGGCTTCCACTTCGCGCCGAAGACCGAGGAGATGCTGAAGGGCGAGTCGCTGACCGCCTCCAAGGTCTTCTCGCTTGAGAGCGACCCGTACCTGTCCGACCACGCGATAAACGGCACGCCCTACGTGCCCGGCGTGATGGGCCTGGAGACGTTCGCCGAGGCGGCGGCGCTGGTGACCGGCGCGGCCCCGAAGGCGCTGCACAAGGTGCGCTTCGCGGTGCCGATAAAGCTGCTCCGCAACAAGGCCGCCGACGTGAAGATAAAGGCCGCGGTCTCCTCGGGCGTCTGCGAGATGCGCATAGAGTCCGACTTCGTCAGCCCGAAGGGGCTGCGCCTCGGCCAGACCCGCACCCACTTCAGGGCGCTGGCCTCCGAGCTCGCCGAGTCCGGCTGGACCGAGTCGATGCGCCCGGCGCTGCCGAAGGTCAGGAAGTACAAGACCGATTCGGAGACCATCTACAAGACGTACTTCCACGGCCCGAGCTTCCGCGTGCTCGACGGCATAGTCTCGGTGGACAAGGGCTCGGTGCTGGCGGTGTTCAAGCGCCCGCAGGCCCAGCTGTGGAGGCACGGCCAGCAGAAACTGGTCTTCCACCCGATGGTGATAGAGGCGATGTTCCAGGCCTGCGGCTGGCGCGACATACAGTTCGACAGGACGATGGCGCTGCCCGACGCTATAGGCTCGGCGATAGTTTACGACCACGGCGCGGACCCCGAAACGCTGTTCCTGTACGGCGTGTTCAAGGGCCGCACCGAGGACGGCCGCAGCCTCTACGACGCGTGGGCCTTCGACAAGGACTACAACCTGACCGCGGAGCTTCGCGACTACGCGATGATACCCACGCCCATCTAGGCGCGGGGCTATGACGACGGAGAACTGGGCGCCCGCCGGGACCAGGACCATGTTCCTCGAAGTGCAGGGACTGGTGCCCGGCGGCGCCCTGTCCCCGGCGGAGGCGCTGCGCTACGCGGCCTTCCGCATGGAGAAGCGGCGTTCCGAGTGGCTGGCCGGCAGGCTGGCGGCCAAGCGGCTGCTGGCGGCCGGCGGCGAGGACCCGGCCTCGCTCGAGATAGGCATGGACCGCTACGGCAGGCCCTGCTGCGGCGACCGCCTGGTCTCGATCTCGCATTCCAACGGCTGGGCGCTGGCGGCCTGGCAGCCCGGCTCAGCTTTCCTGGGCGCCGACCTGGAAAAGGTGGAACCAAGACACCCGGCCTGGTACAGGGACTATTTCAGCCCGGCGGAACTGCCAGCGCCGGACCCCTCGGCGGCCACGCGGCTGTGGGCGCTGAAGGAAGCGATGATGAAGGCCCTGGGCCTGGGCCTCATGGCGGACCCGCTGGACATCCGCGCGGAGGGGGAGATAAGGCTCTCCGGCAGGGCGCTGGCCCGCTACGAGGAGATGGGGCGCCCGCCTTTCGCGGCGGAGACCCGCCAGTTCCCGGAGGGTTTCTGGGCCGCGGTAGTGGCCTTCAACGGCGGCGGGGGAAAAAGGTAAAATATCGAGAGCGGAGGTAAACACATGGCTGATCTGATGGAAGACCCTATAGCTGGTTCCGGCGCTCCCCAGGAAGGTGGGAAGAAGAACCACCCCAAGAAAGTCCGCATCATACCGGAGTCGCTCAAGCGCTTCCGCGAGATACAGGATGCCGCGATGGCCGGAGGCCCCGCCGACAAGGTGGCCGCCCAGAAGGCCAAGGGCAAGCTTACCGCCCGCGAACGCATCGCCTACCTGGTGGACGAGGGCACGTTCCAGGAACTCGGCCTGCTGATGGAGACCCGCTGCACGGATTTCGGCGTCAAGGACAAGCACATCAAGGGCGACGGCATAGTGACCGGCTTCGGCAAGGTCAACGGCCGCCTGGTCGCCGTGTTCTCCGAGGATTTCACGCAGCTCGGCGGCTCGCTGGGCCGCATTCACGCCGACAAGATAGCCCGCCTGATGGACATGGCGGCCGACGCCAGGGTGCCGGTGATAGGCATACTGGACTCGGGCGGCGCCCGCATACAGGAAGGCGTCGATTCCCTCGACGGCTACGGCGAGATCTTCTGGCGCAACACCCAGTACTCCGGCGTGGTGCCGCAGATCTCCGTGATCCTCGGCCCCTGCGCCGGCGGCGCGGTGTATTCCCCGGCGCTGACCGACTTCGTCTTCATGGCCAAGGGCATCAGCCACATGTTCGTCACCGGCCCAGAGGTGGTGCGGGCCGCCACCGGCGAGCAGGTGGACTTCGAGACCCTCGGCGGCGCCCAGGCGCACGCCGCCAAGTCCGGCGTCTGCCACTTCATGGCCAACTCCGAACCCGACTGCTTCCGCCAGGTCAAGGAGCTGCTGAGTTTCCTGCCGCAGAACCGCGACGAGTTCCCGCCGGCCGAGCCGACGAAGGACCCCGACGACCGCAAGATCGTGCTGATGGAGCGCCTGTGCGGCATGGACCCGCGCAAGCCTTACCGCGTGCACCACGTGATCTGGTGGCTCTCCGACGACCACAAGTTCTTCGAGGTGCACCGCGACTTCGCGAAGAACATCGTCGTGGGCTTCATCCGCCTCGGCGGGCAGACCGTCGGCGTGGTGGCCAACAACCCCGCGCACATGGCGGGCGCGCTGGACATCAACGCCTCCGACAAGGCGGCCCGGTTCATCCGCTTCCTCAACAACTTCAACATCCCGATCCTGACGCTCGTGGACGTGCCCGGCTACTGGCCCGGCGTGGCGCAGGAGCACGGCGGCATCATACGCCACGGCGCCAAGATACTCTACGCCTACTGCGAGGCCACCGTCCCGAAGGTGACGCTGGTGCTCCGGAAGGCCTACGGCGGAGCCTACATAGCCATGAGCTCGAAGCTGATGCACGGCGACATAAACCTGTCGCTGCCCTCGGCCGAGATCGCCGTGATGGGCCCGCGCGGCGCCATAGAGATACTCTACTCCCGCCAGATCAGGGAGGCGAAGGAGGAGGAAAGGGAGGAACTGAAGGCCAAACTCGCGAAGGAATACTCCGACAAGTTCGCCTCTCCGTACCAGACCGCCTCCACCGGCTCCATAGACGAGGTGATAGAGCCCGCCCAGACGCGCCAGAAACTGATAGACTCCTTCAGGCTGCTGGCCGCCAAGCGCAAGCCGGGCGCGCACCCGCGCGGGGGCAACATCCCGCTCTGAACCCGCCTCCTCAGGCAGGAAGGGCCGCGCCAGCCGCGGCCCTTCCCTTGTCCGGCCGCAGGTATTAGGGCGGCTTATACAGATATTAACCTTTTTTTCACCGGGCCATTTTCGTTTTCGGTATAATATAGTTAGAGGAAAACCTATGGATCTCCCCGTAAAAATTCTTACCGTAGCCGTCGCAGTACCGGTGCTCGGCGCCTTCCTGGTGCCGGTGGCCGCCAGGATCTCTTCCGCGGCGCGCAACGCCGTGGCCCTGCTGCTGGGCCTGATAACGCTGGCCGCGGCGGCCGCGCTGTCCGGCCCGGCGCTGTCGGGACAGACAGTTGACTTCGCGCTGTACTTCCCGCTCGGCTTCGACTTCATACTGCGCGCCGACCTGCTGTCGGTCTTCATGGCCTCGGTCTCGGCCTTCGTCAGCTCGGTGATACTGGTCTACTCCATCGACTATATCTCCCACTACGAGGACCAGACCGAGTACTACACGATGGTGGTCCTGTTCCTCGGCTCGATGATGGGCCTGGTGTTCTCGGCCAACCTGCTGTGGATGTACGTTTTCTGGGAGATCACCGGCTTCTGCAGCTGGAGGCTGGTCGGTTTCTTCCGCGCCGACATGGACGTGGCCAAGGCCAATAAGACCGTGCTGGTCACCGTGTTCGGCGCGCTGTGCATGCTCGTCGGCATCGTGATGGTATACTTCGACGCCGGCACGCTGGACCTGCGCGCGCTGCACGGCCAGCCGATCTCTTTCGCGGCGGCCTCCTTCATACTGGCCGGCATACTCTCCAAGTCCGCCACGCTGCCGTTCTCCACGTGGCTGCCCGACGCCGGCGTGGCCCCGTCCACCGTAACCTCGCTGCTGCACGCGGCCGTGCTGGTCAAGATCGGCGTCTACGCCTACGCCCGCCTGTTCTGCGCCACCTTCGCCGCGCCCGACGCCTTCGCGAACCTGGTGCTGTACCTGGCCGGCGCCAGCGCTCTGATCTCCGCGGGCGCCGCGCTGGTGGAGACCAACATCAAGAGGATCATCGCCTACTCCACCATCAGCCAGCTCGCCTTCATCTTCCTCGGCCTGGCCTCCGGCAGCAAGACGGCCTTCGCCGGCGCCCTGCTCTACATCCTGATGCACAGCGTCGCCAAGGGCGGCCTGTTCCTGTGCGCCGGCATCATAGAGCACGGCACGCACACCAAGGACATCAACAAGATGGGCGGCCTGTTCCGCAGCATGCCGCTGACCGGCACGGCCTTCGCGCTGTGCGCGCTGTCCGTGATGGGCATACCTCCTTTCGGCGGCTTCTTCAGCAAGTTCCTGGTGTTCTCCGGCGCCGCGCAGAACGGCAACCTGACCGTGCTGCTGATGTTCCTGGCCGGCGCGGTGATGACGCTCCTCTACCTGGTGCGCCTGTTCTACAAGGTGTTCCTCGGAGAGGCCGCCGGGCATGACTTCCCGAAGGAAGGCTCGTACACGATGGTGGGCTGCGTGCTGGCCCTCGGCCTCGTCGGCCTGGCCCTCGGCGCGCTGATCTACTACCCGTCGGCCTACACCGAGCTGACCGTCAACGCTTTAGGAGTGAACCTGCAATGAACCTGATACTCATACCGGTAGTACTCCCGATAATCTCGGCGCTGGTGGTGCTGCTGATAAGCGAGCGCACCCGCTGGCTGAAAGAGACCATAGCGGTGGCCGCCTGCGCCACCGCGCTGCTGGCCGCCGCCGACATACTCCTCCTGCCGCCCGAGCCGCTCTCTTACAAATGGCTCGGCTCCGCGATAGGGTTCACGCTCAGGGCCGACGCGCTCAGCGGCTTCGTGCTGCTCGGCGCGGCGCTGTTCTCGCTGGCCGTCGCCGTGTACTCCTGCTCTTTCCGCGACAAGGGCCCGGCGAAGTGGTTCTACTTCAACCTGCTGATGACGCTGAGCTTCGCCTCCGGCGCGGCCCTGGCCGACAGCATGGTGACGATGCTCTTCTTCTGGGAAGGCCTGCTGGTCTTCCTGTACACCTTCATCGCGCTGTCGCAGAACACCCCCGAGGCGAAGCGCGCCGCGAAGAAGGCCTTCCTGATCAACGCGGCCACCGACCTCTGCCTGCTCGGCGGCGTGGCCATCACCGGCTACATAGCCGGCACGATGAGCATGAGCGAGATAGCGGCCGGCAAGCTGACGCTGGACTACGGCTGGGCCGTGTTCGCGTACCTGCTGCTGCTGATAGGCGCCGCCTCCAAGGCCGGCGCTTTCCCGTTCCACACCTGGATGCCCGACGCGGCCACCTCCAGCAGCGCCCCGTTCATGGCGTACATCCCGTCGTCCATAGACAAGCTGCTCGGCGTGTATTTCCTGACCCGCGCCAGCGTCTACCTGTACTCGCTCGGCGGGGGGATGCAGCTGCTGCTGATGACCCTCGGCGCGTTCACGATAGTGGCCGCCGGCGCGATGGCCTACGTGCAGAGCGACGCCCGCCGCCTGCTGACGTATTCCACGGTCAGCCAGACCGGCTACCTTATAATGGGCATCGGCACGCTGAACCCTATCGGCATTGCCGGCGGCATCTTCCACATGGCCAACCACGCCACCTACAAGTCCTGCCTGTTCATGACGGCGGGCGCGGTGGAGCGGCAGGCCGGCACCAACGA
>CALMZU010000265.1 GCA_937870775.1 uncultured Elusimicrobia bacterium | reverse complement strand
GTATGGGCCAGGGTCAGCAGTTCGTACGGTTCCGAGTAATCGGTCTCGGCCCCGTCCTTGTTCACCGCGGCCACGCGGAAATAGTAGCGGTTGTCCGGGGCCAGGCCGGAGGCGTCGTAGTAGGCCCCGCTCACGTCGTGGCTGAACACCTCCGCGCCCTCGGGGTAGAGAGGGTCCGGGGACACAGAGTAGATAACGCGGTAAATAGTGTCGTCAGGGTTGCCGTTGGCCGACCAGTTCAGCCGGGCGGAGGAGGCGGTTATCTCCGTGAAACCGGATACCAGGGGCCAGGCCGCCAGCGTGGCGGCGTTGACGGCGGAGGTATACGAGGTAGGAACGCCGTCCTTGTTAAGGCCGGCGGCGCGGAAATAGTAGCGGGTATCGGGACTCAGGCCGGAGGCGTCCAGGGACAGGTTGTACGTATCGGACGACGTGACGGCGGCGCCGGCGGGGGCCAGCGGGTCGGCGGTGGAATAGATCACGCGGTACATGGTGCCGGCCGGGTTGCCGCCGGAGGCCCAGTCGAAGCGCAGGGAATCCCCGGCCGCGCCGGACAGGACGGGCGAGACCGGCGCGAACTCAACCAGGGTAGCCGCAGGCGGCAGCGCCAGCCAGGCGCTGGAAACACCGGGACCGTTGGCGCGCACGAAAAGATAATACACGGTGTCCGGCGACAGGGCCGGGGTATGGATGGAAGCGGACAGAGCCCCGTTGCCTACGGTGACGCTGGAGGCGTAAATGGAGACCGGCGGGTAAGCGGGGGACAGGGATGCCGCGAGGGTATAGCCGGTGGCGCCGCTCACCAGCGACCACGTGGCCGTGACCGAGGTCACATGGACGGCGGCAACCGAGGCCTCGGCCGGGGAACCTATGGAACCGAGGTTAAGCGTATGGCCGGAGACGGCCGGCGAATAGGACGTGATGATACCGTTATTGTTCACCGCCGCCGCGCGGAAATAGTAGACGGTATTGGGCGCCAGGCCGCCGGTGCTGAGGTATAGTTCGTACGTGTAGTAATAGTACGCGGCGGCGGTACCCGGCGACAGCGGGTCCGGCGCGGTGGACATGGCCACGCGGTACCGCGTGCCATCGGCGTTGCCCCCCGCGTCCCAGTTGAACCGCATGGCGCCGGAGGAAATGCCGGTTATGTAGGGGTCGGCCGGCTGCGCCGCCAGCGAAGAGGTGGACGCGGCGGCCGAATAGCCGCTGACGGACCCGTCATGACTTACCGCGGCGGCGCGGAAATAATAGGTGGCGTTGGAGACAAGGCCGGAAGTGGAAAGGCTTAAGGAATAGGCGTCCTCGACGGTAACGGCGGCGCCGTCAGGGGCCAGCGGGTCCGCGGCGGTGGAGACGGCCACGCGGTACAGCGTGCCTTCGGGGTTACCGCCCTGCGTCCAGTTGAATTGCATGGAGGTCTCGGTCACGGCGGAGAAACCGGCCGGGACCGGCGTTTTGGGCAGCGTGACGGCCGGGGCCGCCGCGGTATAGGCGCTCACGTCGTTGCCCGCGGCGGCCAGGCAGGCGACGCGGAAATAATACGTGGTATTGGCGCTGAGCCCGCCCGAACTGAGGAAGGCGTTGTAAGTATCCGACGAGGTGACCAGCGCCCCGCCGGGGCTCAGCGGGTCGGCCGCGGTGGAGACCAGCACGCGGTAGCGGGTCCCCTCCGCGTTGCCGGAAGAGGTCCAGGCGGCGGAAAGGTAATTCTCGCCGGCGCCGGTGAAACCGGTGAACGAGGGCTCGTACAGCCTGGCCTGCGCGGTGGCCCCGGCGGACAGGTAGCTCCAGCCGTACCAGGAGGACATGGCCTTTATCGCGAAATAATAGGTGGCGCCGCCGGGCAGGCCGGCCACAGGCAGCTGCTCGGCCGAACCGTAGGCCGCCGGAGACGGCAGCGCGGCGAGCGCCGAGGCCGAAGGCGCCGCAAGGAAGGCGGCCTCGCTCAAAGCCGGTGAACCCGCCGCATAAGTTGAGTACCTTATGTCGTAAGCCGCTGCGGTGCCGGTGGACCCGTCGGCGCGCGGGGCCGTCCAGGAAAGCACTAGCGAACCGGCCTCCTGACCGGCCGCCGCGGAAACCGAGGCGGCCTTATCCGGCCAGACGGCCAGGGCGGCGAAACCGGGCTGCAGGTAATAATTGATCGAGGAGTAAGAGGACTCTCCCGCCCCGCCTATGGAAGGAACGATGTTGTAGTTGGACGAGGAACCGCCGGAACCGCCGGAGTTCAGTTCGGACGGCGACACGCCCTGCGAAGAGCCGGAGAAAGAGCCGCCCAAGGCCCGAGGTGCCTGGGCCAGGAGGGCAAGGCAGAGCAGCGCCGGCACCCTGCCGGCGCCGGCGGCCTTAACGGCCTTCAGCCATGCCCGCCTCCAGTTCATATCTTAACAGTCGCCTCCGTTATATGCCGCCCACCTTCTGCGTCAAGACATAACTGCCGGCCAGTACAGTAAGGCTACCACTAGTGTTCGGCGCCCACTGCAGGTAAACGGTGCCGGCGGTAGTTGCCGTTATCCAACCCTGCATATTCACGATGAACCCTATATTGCCGTCGGCGTTTATAGACGTGTTGGTGGCCGCCGTAGGGGCGGCGTCGCAGTCGGTGGTCACGGCCTGCGGGAAAGCCGCGCCGGCCGGCTCCGAACCGGAAAGCATCACCTTGCAGGACCAGCCGGAGGCGCCCATTATGGCGGATTTCCAGTCGGGCGTGGCGCTGTTGTTGTTGGTCACCAGCAGGTTGAAGTTGAATATCCACGTCTCGCCCGCGGCCACGTCGAAATACAACTCATCGTCGCTCTGGAGCGTGGTGCCGCTGGCCACGTTCTCGTTAGAGCTCTTCACGATGAACTTAATGGTGGAGGCCTGGGCCCAGGTGGCGTCGCCGCGCAGGAACTGCGAGGTGTCGCCGCTGGCCTTCGGCGCCAGGCCGTGCCTGGTGGTGGAGACGTTGGCCGCCGTCACGTCGGAAAGCGACAGCGCGCCCTCGTAGGCCGAGGCCACCGCGAGCGAGGAGACGATCACGCTGGAGCCCAGCGTCCCGGAGGTCGCCAGCTTGCTTATGCCTATGGCCGCCGACGCGTTTATATCGGCGTTGGTTATCACGCCGTCCACTATCTGGTTCTGGTTGTTTATCGCCCCGACCGCCACCGAGGAGATCTTGAGCAGCGCCGAACCGTCGTTGTTGGTAAGGCCGTCGGCCACCGAGGACTTGAAACTGTAGGCCCCGGCGCTGAGCCTTTCACGCGGGCTCAGCGTCTCGCCGGCCACGGCCACGTCGAGGTAGCGCGTCTCCGCCGAGAAGACGCCGCTGTCTATGGCCGAAGCCGCTCCCAGCTGCACGGCGAAAACGCCGTTGGTCACGGTTACGCTCTGGCTTTCGGTCCACAGGCAGGCGTTGCCGACGGCGCAGGGCGCGTTGCAGGTGCCTGCCAGCGAATCGCAGATCTTGAACGTCATCGTATAGGTGCCGGTGCGCGGCAGTTTGTCGGAGTCCAGCAGCCGGCCCTGGAAGTTTATCAGCCCCGGCACCGCGGCGTAGGCCGCGGCGGGCAGCAGCGTCATAAGGGCCAGAATGTATTTAAGCTTCTTCATATTTACCTCTCGCCGGCGGGGCCGCGGCCCTCGCCCTCCTTCATCGTCTCTATGATATCCTGCACGCTCAGGCCCACCAGCCAGTGGTTCACCTGTTCGCGCAGCGTCTGGTAAAGTTTGTTGGACACGGCGGGTTTTTCCGGCTTGGGCGCGCCGTTGAAGGTGACGGATTCCATCAGCTCCCAGACGCTGATGTCGTCGAGCTCGCGGGCCAGCCTGTAGCCGCGCCCCTTCTGCGACTCCACGAAGCCTGCGTGCACCAGGGCCTGCAGCACCTTGTTGCAGTACGGCGCGGGCAGCCCCTGGCAGCGGCATATCTCGGACACCTGGTTCCATCGGCCGCCGTTGTTCTCGCCGAGGTACTGCAGGCAGGCGAGCCCGTAGGCCAACGTTCGGTTCATTCGTATGCTCATATACTTTTGTTATCGAGGCGAAGCCTTCATTGGATGTTTATTATCCGATGACTCCGCATAAAAAGAGGCGGCCTGACGGATGCCGCCCATTGACATCATTATAGTATAGCAGGCTTATATCCACAGTCAAGGGCAAAAAACATCGGCAAAGCCAGCGTCAACGGCGCCCGTGCAGCCGCCGCATGGCGGCGGCCATGGCGCAGGCCTGGGAATTAGGGGCCAGGACGTCCCCCCGCTCCAGCAGGCTTATACCGGGGCAGCGGGCGCAGAACTCCTTGTCCTTGCAGCCGGAACAGACCGGCAGGTCCCCGGCGCCCGTACGCCGCCATGTCTTCAGCCAGGCCGAGCCTTTCCAGATCTTGCCGAAAGACCTCGCGGCGAGGCTGCCCAGTTTTACCGGCAGCTGCAGGCACGGGGACAGCGTTCCGTCCGGGGCCACCGAGCAGACGTTACGGCCGGCGCCGCAGACCAGGTCCGCGCCGGCCGAGGGCGGTACGGATTGGACCCGGCGCCGGGACGGCGGGTCCAGCCGCAGGGCCGCCGCCAGTCCGGCGGCCGGCAGGCGGAGGCGCAGCGGGGCCCCATCCCCGTCGTTGGCCGGGGCCAGCACCGGGTCGAAGGATATGGAGAAACCTTCGCGCCCGGCCAGTTCCCTCAGCCAGCCGGCCCAGCGCAAATTCCCCCTCATCAGCGGGGTTTTCATACGCACGGCCACCCCGGTTCGCTTGAGGAGGCGGGCTGCGGCCAGGCTGCGTTCAAAAGAACCGCGCAGACCGGTCACCTTGTCATGGGCGGCGGGAGGCCCGTAGAAACTGATCTCGAAAGCGGCCAGGCCGGCAGCGGCCAGCCGGCCGGCCATGACGGCGTCCAGCGGCAGGCCGGTGGAGAAAACCCTTACGCTGAAACCGCGGGCCGAGGCATAAGCGCACAACTCGGGCAGGTCGGCCCGGAGCAGGGGCTCGCCGCCGGTAAAAACAAGGTACAGCCCACCCGCCCGGGCCAGCGAGTAAATGACTTTTTTCCATTGGGCGGTACCCAACTCCCGGCCAGGCTTCGCCCGGCCGCGGGTCTCGGGCAGATAGCAATGCCGGCAGGAGAGCGGGCAGCGGCGGGTCAGCTCCATGGTGACAAAAACGGGTATATTACGGGCCAGGGTAATGTCGTTCAGCCTGGCCGAAGGGGTTTGCATAATGATACTTAACGAGTGTCTTTACTAACCAGAGGGCCCAAAACGCGGCGGCGGATGAAGGAATACAGCCGTCCCAAAAGCCCGCCGGCGAAAGGCCCGCCGCCGCATACGCGGCCCAGCACGGCGGCCCAGGGGACAAAATGAGGCGCTATGCGGCCGGCGTCGTCAGCCAGCCAGGCCCCCGCCTCTTCGGCCCTTATCACGCGGTGCAGCAGGGTGCGGTCCTCCCAAAGGTATACAGCGCAGTCACCCGGGTCAGGCCGGGCGCCGGTCTCGGCCAGCGCGGTTTCGCCGGGCCGGAACAGCGGCAGCATGCTCGATCCCTCCAGCCTGAAGGGTTTTACCGGGCTCACGAGAACTTCTTTATTGTCTTGCAGGCCAGCTGGCTGATGGCACCTGTGGTACACTTACCGCAGGCCAGGGCGGCGGTCTCGAACACCTTCTCGGTCCTTATGGAAGGTTTCTGGTATTTCTTCTTTTTCTTCATAATGGCGGCCTATTCCAAAAGGCCGGCCTCCTTCAACTCTTTAATGAAATCGGCCACGTCCGCGGCGGCTTCGGCCGGCGGCACGTCGTATTCCTCGGCCAGCGCGGCGGCGGCCTCCCGCGGTCCGCGCCCGGCGGCCAAGCTGGCCCAGATGGAGGCCCCGGTGCCGTTAAGTTCATGCAGCCGCGAGCCGGCCGCGTCCACGATGAACAGTTCGCCGGCGATACGCCGCGAGGCCAATCCTTTTTTAACGATCAGTTTCATATCAGTTCAAGAAAGCCGCAACCGGACTTGCAGAAAGCCAGCCGGCCGGCCGGCGCGTACGCGGCAATGGCGGCGGCGTTGGCCAGGGCCAGGGAGGCGGCCTCCGGCGACTTCTCGAAGTTCACGGTGCAGCGCAGCAGCAGCCGCAGCAGTTCGGCCCGGCCCAGCGGCGACAGCGAATCGGCGCGGGCCTTCTTCAGCGCGAAGATCCCGCCCAGCGGCCAGCGGCCAGGCCGCCCGTCGGCGCGCATCTCGCCCCAGAAAGGCGAACCGTATACCATTAAGCGCCCTCGCTCGAAACGCAGCAGATTGATCTCGTCGCTTATAAGTTCCGCCCGGCCGGACGCGGCGGCCAGCCTGCCCAGCGTGGACTTGCCGGCCCCGGAAACCCCGGGGAAAAGGCAGGCGCGGCCGTCCTTCAGTATACCGGCGGAATGCAGCATAAGGCCGCCGGACCGCAGCAGCGAGGCGCTTATATAGGCGCGCAGGAAGGCGTCCAGACACTGCTCGCTGGGAGCCGCCTCAACCCGCCCCCGCCCGCTCCGAAGGTCCAGTACCGCGCGCAGGTCGCCGCGGTTTATGGTCAAAGAACTATCGTCGGCAGTCACCCTCGGCGTGAAGCCGCCCGAAGAAGGACGGCGGGGCGACAATTCCAGCTTCAGGCCGCGGCCGGACGCCGCGAAGCGGCCGTAGCGCCGGCGCAGCAGCGCCAGCAGGCCCGGGGACGGCGAACGGAACTCCGCGCCCAGGCCGGCTATAGCCAGGCCGAAAGTCTTCACGGCCAGGCCTGCGCGCTGGGTTTAACTTCCTGCCATGACAGCCGCACCAGCACCACGTTCAGCGTGGGCAGGTCCAGTTGGTCATTGAAGAAAACGCCGCAGAAAGAGTTCGCGTCGCCGCCGGTGGCGGTGACATCGCCCACTACCCATACCGCGCCTATGAAATCCATAAAACCTTTGGGGCCGATGATATTAAGCTGGCCGCCCACGTAGGTGAAGCCGCGCTCGCCCACCGTGTGTTTATAGCCGCCGCCTTCACCGGGATAAGGCTGGAAATATTC
>CALMZU010000264.1 GCA_937870775.1 uncultured Elusimicrobia bacterium | reverse complement strand
ATAGCCTTCCTCGCCGCCTCGCTCGAGGAGCGGGAGAGGGAGTCTTTCGTTATATTGAGGCTGGTCCGCGACCGGCTGCGCGCCGCGCGCGGCTAGAAGGCCGGCTTGCGCGCCGTGTGCACGGCCGCGGCGCCGGGGAAAAGCGCGCCGTAACCGACGTCGGTGAAGCCCGCTTCGGCGAGGACCAGCGCCAGTTCGCCGGCGGTGAAGAAACCCAGTATCGTGTTCTTAAGGAAAGCGTATGAGCCGCGGCTCTTCGGCGAGACCAGGGCGAGCGCGCCGATCACCGCGCGCACGTAGATCTTCATCAGCGTCCACAACAGCGGGTTCGCCGGGCGGGTGGTCTCCAGGTTAAGGAATACCCCGCCGGGCTTAAGCACGCGCCTGAACTCGGCCAGCGCCGCGCGCAGCGCCGGGCCGTCCGTGTTTATATTGCGCGTGGCGAAAGAGATCGTGACGAGGTCGAAACTGTTATCGGGGAAGGGGAGTTCGGAGGCGCCGCAGCGGCTGAACTCCGCGCCGGGCAGGCGTTCCCGCGCCAGCGAGAGCATGGCCTCGCTCAGGTCGGCCCCGGCCAGTTCTAACGACGGGCCGAAGGCCCGCCGGAGCTCCAGCATGAAGTCGCCGGTGCCGCAGCATACGTCGAGGGCGCGGCGCGCGCCCGGCGCCGCTTTAAGCGCCGCGCGGGCGGCGGAGCGGCGCCAGTACAGGTCCAGGCCGAAGGTCAGGAAGGTGTTGGCTTTGCCGTAAAAAAGGAAAATGCCGTCGTAAAAGCCGGCTATCGCCAGTTCTTTTTCCGACGGCATTTACTGCGGGAGAAGAGTTTACTTCTTCTCTTCCTTGTTGTCGTTCTCGGCGACGAACTTCTTTATCTCCTCGAAGCCCTCTATGATGAGGCGGGCTTTCGAGAGGCCGAAGGAGAACGGGTACTTGTCGTTCTCGTTCCTCTTGAGTATGAGGACGGGCTGGCCTTTGTATTCGGTTCTTTCGACTATCATGATATCCCTCCGACTGGCTGGAAAACGTTATATTTATATTAGCACAAAAAAGCGCGTAGTTCAATCATATTATATTTTTATTCATATTTTATTTAAAATGCGCGCTTAAAGCGGTACCGCGGCCGAGTTGAGAGAGGCCGAATAAAGGGCGTTCTTGAGAAGCCTGGCGCAGTAGCGGGAATTGCGCAGGCCGGCGCCGCGCGGCGCGTCCTTGGCGGTCTCGGCGGCGAAATCCGCCAGTTCCGCCTCCAGCCAGGCCGCGGCCGGGGCCAGGGCGTCGGGTCCGCGGCGCAGTTCCGCGGTCTCCGGCGCCAGTCCTTTGATGTCGAGGTTCAGCGTGCCGCCCTCCAGCCGCAGCGTGCCGGCGCTGCCGATGACGGAGATCTCGGAGACGTCCCGGTGGCAGCCCGAGGCCAGGTATACCGAGCCGTCCACGCCGCCGAAATGCACCTGGAAAGAGGCCGCCGAATCCGCGGCCTTTTCCGACGGGGGAGGGGTGAGCCGGGCCGACATGGCCAGCGGCGGGCGGCGCGCCAGCGCGAGCAGCATGGAGAAGGCCTGCCAGCCGAAGGCCGCGGTAACGCCGCCCTCCGGCGAGGGGCCGGAGGAGAGCAGTTTGACCCCGGCGTACCTGGGCTCGCCCAGGAGTTTTCCGTCGAGGGCCTTCATCACCGCCAGCCACGCGGAGCCGCGTTCCCACGGCTGCAGGGGGAACAGCGAGAGCTCCCCCGCGGCGGCCTTTTCGCGCAGCGATTCGAAGTCGGAGGAGGAGAAGCACATGGGCGTTTCGCAGGCGGCGTGCAGCCTGTTCTCCAGCACGCGCAGCGCCGTTCGCGCGCGGTCCTCCGGGCGGCAGTTCACCAGCGCGAAGGAGAGGCCGCCGCAGCGGGAGAAGAACTCCCCGGTGGAAAGGTAAACGGCCGCGCCCGGCAGCGCGGCCGCCGCGGCCTTGGCCAGTTCACGGTCCGGTTCGCAGACCGCGGTTAGCTCCAGGCCGGCCTTCGCGGCCGCCGCGGCCAGCTCCCGCGCCCGGCCTCCGAAACCTATAAGGGCTCCTTTGCTCATGCGGATATTTAACCAAAAAGAGGGGGGCGCGGCAAAAATAACGGTTGCCTGTTGATTTGTAATAATTATTTAATATAATTGCTCTATACTTTAGGAGCGCCGTTCCGCGCCAGGGGAGGCTGCGGCCTCCGGAGGGTTTTTTTAACCAGATGCTTTCGAATTTGGCAAAAAAATTATTTCCGCCCAAGGACGTCCTTGGCATAGACATCGGCAATTATGCCGTCAAACTGGTCTGTTTCGCCCAGGACAAGAAGGGCGTCCGCCTTAAGGACTGGGGCTATATCCCGCTCGCTATAAAGCCGGACACGGCGCCGGAGGAGAAGAAGGCCATCATCTCCGCCGAGATAAAGTCCTACCTCAAGAAGAAGGGCATACAGGCCCGCTTCGCCGCCACTTCGATCTCCGGCAACTCGGTGATCGTGCGCTACGTTAAGCTGCCCAAACTTTCCCGCAAGGAACTCGCGCTGACGATCAACGTCGAGGCCGAGCCCTTCATCCCTTTCGACATCAAGGACGTCAACCTGACGTACTACATCCTCAACGACACCTCCGACGACGGCGAACCCAAGATGGACACCGTGCTGGTGGCCGCCAAGAAAGAGGCCGTGCAGGACAAGATAGATATCCTGACCGAGGCCGGCCTGGAGCCGCTGATCATCGACGTGGATTCCTTCGCGCTGGAGACGCTTTACGAGCGTACCGGCCCGCAGGGCGACAACAGCTCGGTGCTGCTGCTGAACATCGGCCAGAAGGTCACCAACCTTTCGATAGTCTCGCAGGGCGTCACGCGCGTCGTGCGCGACATCTTCATCGCCGGCGCCACCTTCGACAAGGCCATCGCCAAGGCGATGAAGACCGATCCCGCCTCCGCCGACGCGGCCAAGAAGAACCGCGTGCTGCTCGTCTCCGACGAGGACAAGGAGGCCGCGATAGAGGCCTTCGACCGCGAGGGCATGGCCGTCTCCAAGGCCGCCTCCGGCGTGCTTAAGGACCTCTACACCGAGGTCTCCCGCTCGATAGACTTCTACCTGTCGCAGGGTGTGGACCATTCGATCTCGAAGATAATACTCTCCGGCGGCATGTCCAACCTGGGCAACATCACCAAGTTCCTCGCCGCCGAGTTCAAGGTGCCGGTGGAGGTGGCGAACCCGCTGTCCTTCCTGCCGGAGCCGCCCAAGAACATGCCCAAGGACGTGGCTCCCGCGCTGGCGGTGGCCGCGGGCCTCGCGCTGCGCAAACTCAAGGACTGGGAAGAATGATAAAGATAAACCTCATCCCTCCCGAGTACATAGAGCGCATCAACCGCAAGGCCGTGATCGCGAAGGCCGTGCTTTCCGGCGTCATCGTGGCCGGCGTCGTGGTGGTGGCCTCGGCCTGGCACATCACCCGCGCGAAGACCATAGAGATCAGGCTGGCCGAGCGCCAGGCCGAACTGCAGGTGCTGCAGAAGGACGTCGACCGCGTGAAGGCCATAGAGGCGCAGATCGCCGAGGTGCAGCGCTATCTGGATTCCATCAACAGGATCAACAAGGGCCGTTTCATTTACACTTACCTGCTGCAGGACCTTACCAGCGACATGCCGTCCACGATCTGGTTCAACGGCGTCAGCACGTCGATGAGCGGCGACAAGCTCAAGGTGGACATGACCGTAAACTCCAATTCGGCCTACGACCTGGCCTACTGGATAAATTCCCTCGAGACCTCCGGCCCGTACTCCGAGGTGACCGTCGGCGCGATCTCGGTCGCCGAGACCGAGACCGGCAGGCGCTTCAGCACCCCGATAGGCCTGAAGTACGCGGGCAGGTGACATATGGCTAACGTACAGCTCACCAAGGAACAGATAGGACAGATAGCCGCCGGCGTGCTCTTCGGCGGCCTGTTCGTCTACGTCTACCTGTTCTATTTCTGGCTGCCCACCGCGAAGACCATCGAGGAGAATTCCCAGAAGGTCGCCTCCATAGAGGCCGATATCAACAAGGCCAAGATGCAGAAGGCCAAGTACAAGGACCTCGAGGCCAAGCTGGTCTCCGTGAAGGCCGAGAAGGAAGCCGCCGAGAAGAAGCTGCCCCGCGACCGCAAGCTCCCGGACCTGCTGCGCACCATCACCACGCTGAGCCGCCGCTACCGCGTCAGCATCACGGCCATCAACCCTTCCGGCAGCGCCAAGGTGGAGTACTTCACCAAGGTGACCTACCAGATCTCGCTGAAGGGGAACTACCACGATATAGCGCGCTTCCTGACCGCGATAGGCCTGGAGGAGCGCATCATGACCTCCGAGAACCTTAACCTGACGGCCGCCTCGGGCGAGCTTTCCGGCACCGCAACTTTCACGCTGGCCGCCTACCAGTACAATGGCTAAAAAAATACTGCTCTTCGTTCTCATGTCGGCCGCCGCGCCCGTTTGCGCGCAGGTGGCGGTTTCCACCGCCATGCCGGTTACCGTTGAGCAGGCTTACCGCCCGGTCAACGGCCGCGACCCGCTGGTGCCGGCCACCGTCTACGGCGACCAGAAGGCCCCCGGCCGCGCGTCGGCGCCCAGGCCCGCCGCCGGCGTGGCCGTCTCCTCGTTTTCCGTCTACGGCCTTACGCTGACCGGCATACTGGAGGATTCGCGCGGGCGCCAGGCGCTGCTGCGCGACGCCTCCGGCGCCGTCTACATGCTGAAGGCCGGCAAGCTGATAGATTCAAAGAAGAAGACCGTGCCCGGCGTGTCCGGCGTGGTGAAGGGGAAGCAGGTGGTCCTCATGACCGAGGACAAGAAGGTGTGCCACCTCAACCTGCGCGAGAAAGAGCAAGCGGGAGAGTAAAGATGAAAAAATTCATAGCGATATCCGCGACGGCGATGCTGCTGGTCCAGAACCCGCTGTTCCTCATAGCGGCCGAGAACGCCAACGTCAAATCGGTCCGCGTCTCCGCGGACAGCGTCTACATAAACGCCGACAGGCCGGTGCAGTACAAGGCCTTCACCACCGAGCAGCCGCCCAAGCTGGTCATCGAGCTGATGGATTCCAAGATGCAGACGCTGCAGGAGATCCCGGTGAACTCCGGCCTGCTGCGCAAGGTGCGCACCGGGCAGTTCCAGACCGCGCCGAACAGCGTCTCCCGCGTGGTCATGGAGCTCACGCAGAAGACCGCCTACGAAGTGACCCGCAAGGGCACCGAACTGGTGGTGATGCTCGGCGCCCGCGCCGCGGCCGCCAAGGCCCCGGCCGTCAAGGACGCCGCCGCCGACGTTGCCGGCGTGAAGGTGATAGTGCCCGACGCCGCCGCGCCCGCCGCCGAGAGGCCGATAGAGATGACCCTCGAGGCCGCGCCGGTGAAACCCGCCGACCTCAGGCGCGAGAGCGCCCCGGTGATAACCCCGAAGCGTCCCGCCGCGCAGGCCGGCTCGCGCAACATCATCGAGACCCTTTCCCGCGAGCCCATCAGCATAGACTACAGCGAGGCCGACGTGCGCGAGGTGATAGACATGATGGCGGCCAAGGCCGGCATCAACATCATTTACGGCGACGACGTGTCCGGCACCGTGACGATAACGCTGAACAAGGTCCCGTTCGACGAGGCTTTCAAGACGCTGCTGAACATGAAGGGCCTCGCCGCGCAGCAGGCCGGCGACAACATACTGCGCATAGCCGCGCCCTCCACCTTCATAGCCGAGCAGAAGAAGGCCATGCTGCAGACCCGCGTCTTCTTCCTTAATTACGCGAAGGCCGCCGCGGTGAAGACCCAGGTGGACTCCGTGACCGCCGCCGAGGGCCGCACCGCGAAGTGCACCGCCGACGACACCAACAACGCGCTGATCGTTACCGACACCACGCCCGGCCTGGACTCCACCGAGCGCCTGATACGCAGCCTCGACAGGATGCCCAAGCAGGTGCTGATAGAGGCCAAGCTCGTCGAGGTAACGCTCGACAGCTCGTTCGACATGGGCGTCGAGTGGGGCTTCTACGGCAAGTCCAACGGCAACTTCGCTGGCACGCTGATCGGCGTGGACGGCGTCAACGCCGCCGGCGCGGATGTCGTCATCCCCAAGGCCGCCAACGCCGCGCAGGGCGGCACCGGCGTCAGCCTGGCCGCCAAGAACATATACGGCGGCCTGCGCTTCGGCCGCGTGACCTCGTCGTACATGCTGGACACCACCATAACGGCCGCCGCCAAGAAGGGCAAGGCCAAGGTGCTGTCCGACCCGAAGGTGGCCACCCTTAATAATAAGGAAGCCAATATCAATATAACCAACCAGACGCCGTACACGACCACCGAGATCACCAATACCTCGGGCGGTTCCGTGTCCACGACCAAGGTCACCTACGTGACCACCGGCATCGTGCTGCGCGTCACCCCGACGATAAACTCCGACGGGCGCATCACGATGAGCATCAGCCCGTCGGTCAGCCAGCCCTCGCAGGCGGCCGCCTTCGAGGCGCCCAGCGTGGACACCCGCAGCACCGACACCAACGTCATCGTGAAGAACGGCGAGACGATAGTGATCGGCGGCCTGATACACGACTCGCAGTCCGACTACGTCTACAAGGTGCCTCTGCTCGGCGACATACCGCTGCTCGGCTACCTGTTCCGCAAGAAGTCGGTGGCGCGCACCCGCATGGAGCTGCTGATATTCGTAACTCCTAAGATCATAGAGGACTGACCGGGGAAGGCCCCGGCGGAGAGAGCATGACGGGTTATATCTTCTCCGCGATACTGGTCCTGTACCCGGCGCTGCAGTCCGTGACCGACCTCGGACTGCAGCTCGCTTTCCAGTTGGCCGTCCTGGCCGTTTTCCTCGCCTGGCTGTTCCTGAAAGCTTCCGGTCCCGGCCTGCCCGGCGGTCTCGCCGACCGGCGCTTCCTGCCGCTGTGGGCGGCCGCCGCGCTGTCGCTCGCGGCGGCGGCGTTCAGCCCTTTCAGCGGATACATCGTCGGGGAATGGGGCAACTTCGGCTGCGGTCTGCTGATCTTCCTCTGCGCCTCGTTCATGCCGCAGGAGGAACGGGAACGGGCCGGGCGCGCTCTCTTGTGGGGCGCGTGGCTGGTAGTGTCGCTCTCCGTGGTACAGGCCTTCGCGCTGCACAATTTCGCCGCCCGCCCGCCGCTCACCAACCTTAACGCGCTGGCGCTGTACTGCGTGATGGTGCTCCCGGTGGCGCTGGAGCGGCGGGCCTGGGTGCTGTCCGGCCTGCTCGTCGGGCTTACGATCTGGACGCAGTCGCTGGGCGCGGCGCTGGCCGCGCTGACGGCCGCCGGCTTCTACGCCGCTTCGCGCGGCCGCGCGCTCAAGGAGAACGCCGCCGTCTTCGCCGCGCTGGCGCTCCTGGGCTGCGCCGTGCTCCTGCTGGTGCAGGCCGATTCCGCCGCCGGGCGGCTGGCCTGGTGGCGCGGCGCCCTGTCCATGATAGCCGAGCGGCCGCTCTCCGGCTTCGGTCATTCCGCCTACACCTGGGCGCAGGCGCTGTTCCAGCCAGCCGGCTTCCGCGAGCATTCCATATACGCGCACAACTATTACCTCGAGTTCATCGCCGAGAACGGCCTGTTCGCGGCCGCGGCGTGGTTCGCCGCGCTGTGGGCGGCCGCCCGCCGCCGCGGCGGCCTTGCCAGGTACGCCGTGATAGCCGCGCTGGCGCATTCCCTCGTGGATTTCGGCCTTTCCGTGCCGGCCAATTTCTGGCTGTTCTGTTTCCTGCTGGCCTCGCCCGCGCCGGAAGGACCGGCGTTCAAACCTTCGCCATCCGCCCTGCGCGCCGGCCTTCTGGCCGCGGCGCTGCTGACCGCCGCGCTCGGCCGGCCTTTCCTCGGCGCGCTGGCCTTCGAACGCCACCGCTCCGCCGCGCTGGCCGCGGCCGCCGCCGGGGATCCGGCCGGCGCCGAGGCCGCGCTGTCGGCCGAGCTGAAGGGGGACCTTTTCCGCCAGCCCGCGCTGGAATTCCTCGGCCGTATCTTGATGACGACGCCCGGCGGGGAACTGCGGGCCGCCGCCTGTTTCGAGGAGGCCCTGCTGCTTAACCGCTACAGCGCCGCATCCTGGCGCGCGCTGGAACGCATATACTCCGCGCCCGGCCGCGAGGCCGCGGCCGCCGGCCTGGCGCGCCGCAAGGGGGCTTTGTGAACGCCGCTTTCGCCCGGCGCTGGGGGCCCTGCGCCCTGCTGGCGCTGGGACGCTACAAGCAGGGAAGCATCGATGACCGTC
>CALMZU010000263.1 GCA_937870775.1 uncultured Elusimicrobia bacterium | reverse complement strand
GGGCTTTTTTGCGGCTGTCTTTGCGTTCATATTTGTCTTCCCAGGTGCTGGTGATACCAAGAGGGTCGGAGGCCGCGCCGGCGGACTCGGCCTTTATCTCGGACTCTATCTGCGAGATCAGGTCATTGAGCTCTTTCTCCTGCTGCGGCGTGAGGCCGGAATCATCCTGCTGCGGGGCAGGCGGCCGGTAGTTCAGGGCCTTCAGCAGCAGGAACTCCCGCAGCTCGCGGTTGCCGGCGGCCACGCGCGAGCGCAGCAGTTCGTCCTCGAGCTCGGTCTTGAAGAGGCGCTCAGCGGCCGAGGCGCTGCCGCCGGGCTTGGGCTCGAACCGCACGACCGCGCCGCCGGGGGCGGCGGTTATGAGGACATAGGCCGAGCCGCTGGCCGCGTAGGCGGCGTAGCGCACGGCTTCGATCGGGTATTTATCGAACTTGACGGTGATACAACGCGTAGAGGAAGCCAAGGTACTTCTCCTTCTCCGGCCGCGGACGGCGGAAATCCTATTGCATGCGGCAGCAGAGCATGACGCCGCTGCGGTCGCGGCCGGTGCAAGTGTACGGGCTCCAGGCGGCGGCGCTTTCCAAGGCGCCGCCGTAGAACATCATGCCGCAGATAGCGCCGGCTGTGCCATACCATGTGAGAACACGTTCGTTACCTGTACAGTACGTGTCGGCGCCGATGCCATAACCGACCTCGCGGCAGAGGCCGCGGAGCGTGCCCCTGTTCACCACGACGTCGCCGGTGGGAACGTTCAGCTGGCCGGCCACCATCATGTTGCCGCCCTGGTCGACGGTAAGGAGCTCGGCGCCCCAGCCACTATTGATAAGGCGGAAGGTGCCGTTGTTGTTCTCCAGGTAGAGCCTGGTGCCGTTGGAACCTATCATCCTCATCGTCGCACCCTCTCCTATGGTGTTGTATATGAAGGTGGACCCGCTCGGGACAGGATCGACGCCGTCCTTCGGAAGATTGCGGGTGGCGCGGACCAGCAGGTTGCCGGCGACGTCGGCCTTATACTGCGGCGCGGCCACTCCCATGCCGACGTTGCCCCCGTCGCGGGCGAGCAGGGTCTGGTCGGTTGTAAGTATGCTGACATAGCCGCCGTAAGGGGCGGGGTAATAGGTGGTGAGGTTCAGGG
>CALMZU010000262.1 GCA_937870775.1 uncultured Elusimicrobia bacterium | reverse complement strand
GACCCCTGGCGTCGCGCTCAAAGGCGAAGTAGCGGCCGTGCATGTCGGTTATGCGGGCAAGACCGTTGGGGCCCTGTTCGTAGGTTAGCCAACTGCCGTCGGCGGCGTTGTAGCGGCTGGGCAGCCAGGTAGCGCTGGAGGCCGAAGCCGCGAATTCTATAACGTCGCCGTCGGGGCTTTCCACGCGGTAGCCGCGGCCGCCGTGTATGCCGCCGTAAACCAGGCGCGCCGCGGCACCCAGCGGCGGTTTATAATAGCTGTCGCCTTTGGCCAGTTCCGGCGCGCCGTAAGGCCGGTAGGTCCAACGCACATTGTCGCCGTCGGTATATATGGCGCGCCCGTCGGGGTAACGCTCTATTTTAAGCCCCGTGCTTTCAGCCTGACCGCCGGCGGCGGACCTGTAGAACATGCTGTATGAAGGCGGGATGGAACTGTTTAAAGGCGCAAGACCGGCCACGCAAACATCGTTGCCTTCCGGCACGCCCGACCAGGCGAACAGGGGCGGCGGCGATTGCGGCATCTCCGGCAGGACCCAGCCGGTATAGTAATTGAATTCCTCGTCGCCGGGAAGGGAACAGCGCTTTGAAAGCACGCAGTACAGCCACTCGCCGAAGTTCGACATCAGGTTCCGCTCGTATATCTGCATGCCGCCGCAGTCTGCCGAGCGCTTACGGTCATAATATTCCCTGAGCGCGCTTATGTATTCGTACCAATCCGCGAATTCCCGGCCATAATGGGCGCTTAGCAGCCCTTCGCCGGCTTCCTCTGTAAGCAGGCTGGTCTTATTGAAACCGAACAGGCCGCCGGCCTTTACGCCGCTGCCGCCCTGGCCGCGGCCAGGACATACAGGCCAATCATTGGGGCTGGCGCAATAACAGTTCTCATAGCCGGTATATTCATGCTGCCAGATATACAGAGTGCCGTCGCAATCCAAAAGGAAACCTGCCCTGGCCGGCGCCGCGGCGCAGCCAAGCATCAGGAGAATGAATATCCCGTAAATTTTCTTCATCGGCTGAGATATATGGTGTAGCCGGCCAGCAGCCCGCAGTCGCCTTTGTCCTTTAAATTGAGCGTTATGTCGAAACTGCCCCTTGGCAGATAAACGTTTATGCCGGTCACCAGACCGAAAGAACTGCTCTTCTCTCCGTAGTTGTCGGCGGCGTACCATTGCGCGCCCACGTTCCACCCGCTGTGCCGGCTGAGCGGCAGCAGCGCGCGCCCCACCAGCCCGAGGGAGCTGCTGGTAAGTTCCGACTCCTGCGGTTTCGCATAATCGTAGGAAAGCGCCAGGTCGTAGCGCCCCTGCAACAGCGTGGAGCCAAGGCGCATGTTAAGCGTGGAGGACGGGTAATCGCCGCCGCCCATGCTCTGCATGCCGAAAGAAGCGAACCAGCGGCCGGCGGTCTTTATGCCTGGGCCCTGCGGCAGGACTTTGTCGCTCCAGGCGTCCAGCCGCCTGGCTTTGCCGCCGCTGAAATTCCAGATTTCCCCGCCGGAGGGAAGTTCCACGGCTACCGGGCCTTCCGGCAAGTTCAGAGCGGCGCAGGCATTGGCAATAACTTCGGCCTTGCTCCCCGCCGCCATGTCCGCATAGGCTGGCGCGGCTTTAAGCCGCGATACCCCGGAGCCGTTCGCGGTATAGGTCAGGAATTCAGGCGGCAGGACAGCGCCGCGGCAGACGGCCGGCAGCGCCAGGAGCAGGTAGAATATTATCCCCTTCATTTCCCGCCCCCGAAGTAGATCGTATAGCCCATGGACATGGTGACGCTGCCAGAGTACGTGCCGCTTAGCGCTATGTCGGCGTACCAATCCAGCGAGCCCTCACCTATAAAATAGGCCAGCCCCGGAGATATAAGCAAGGTCAGGTTTTTATCCGGCGCCGGGATGCGCTCCGCCTTGGCCGCCAGCGTGGCGTTAACGGGCGTGAACGGCAGCGGAGTGTTATAGCGCGCAGCCGCGCCTAACGTCAGACCGTTGTAGTCGTCATCGGCGTTGATGTTGTTCAGCCCGGCGTTCATGGAAACGTCCAGACGCTCGCTCAAGAACCTGCCCAGCCGGCTGTTAACGGAGTAGGTGGCACGCCCGTCGGCGCGGTTCAGGCTGCCGCCGAAATAAGCCAGGTAACGTCCCTTCAGGGTGTTCACCGGCGTGGAATGGTATTTCAGAGAAGGACGCTTTTCCAGCACGCCGGCATAGGCGGCGGCCGCCGCCTTCCTGTCCGGGGTAAGGCTTAGTTCCATGTTCCTGCGCGCCTGTGCGGCGGCGGCCCTGTACGCCCCCAGCTTATCCAGCGCCATGGTGTAGCCTATTCGGTAGCGGGCGTTATCCGGCCGCTGGCGGCAGAGCCGGTCAAGCAGCACGGCGCTCTGCGCGTAGCGTCGCTGCTCCATTAAAGCGTCCACAGCGGCCACGGCCGCGGTTTCCTCCGAAGGAGGCGCTGGTATGTCCAGGTTGGGCAGTTTAGCAGGGACCTTAAGCCAGGCCGGCGCTGGCGCGCCCAGTTCGGAAGAGGCGTCCTCAAGCCCGAAGGCGTTCAGTATCTCCGAAAGATAGAACCGCACATCGGAGTTGAGCGGCTCGGCCAGAAGAGCGCGGTCTATACGGGAAAGCGCCGCCTCGCCCAAACCCGCGTAGGCCAGGGCATAGGCGTACTCGGCCATCGCCGGGGCGGCCACGGTTTTTTTTGCGGCTTCGTTGTACTTTAAAAGCGTTTTTTGCCGGGATGACGCAGGTGAAAGAAGGCTTTCGCGGGCGGAGAGAAGCGACGTATCCGCACCCGCGAAAACCGGCGGGGCGCAAAGCAAAGCAAGAAGAAGGCTCGAAGTAAATTTCATATCCCCTGATGCTAACCCGTACCTTTATGTTATTAAAATATAATCGGCCGGACAATGGGCGGTCTTACTTGCGGGGCCTCTGCGGCATTTAGGATAATCAGTATATGACCCCCCTGCTTAAATTCGAGGACCTGCTGGTGAAAGCGGAGAAGGGCGCCGTCGTTACGCTGATATTCGCGATGGTCTGCCTCTCCTTCCTGCAGGTGCTGCTGCGCATCTTCTTCCACTCCGGCATAGTCTGGCTGGACCCGCTGCTGCGCCACATGGTGCTTTGGGCCGGCCTCACCGGCGCGGCGCTGGCCGCCCGCTACTCGCGCCATTTCGCGCTGGAGGCCTTCGGCAAGCTGGCCCCCAAGGCCTTCCACCGCCCGCTCGAGGTCTTCTCCTCGCTGTTCACCGTGGCCGCCTCGGGCCTGCTGTTCTACGCCGCCTGGAAGTTCATCCGCGACGAGTTCACGGCGGGCTCGGTGGCCTTCTACATCAACGACCTCTCCGTGAAGGGCGGCTGGGCCGAGCTGATAATACCGCTCGCCTTCGCGCTGATAGCCTTCCACGCCCTGGCGGGCATATTCCGCCCCGCCGACGCCGCGGAGGGGCAGTTCTGATATGGGTTACCTCATAGCGCTGCTCGTCGTAATCCTCGCCTTCCTGGGCGCCCCGGTCTTCACGCTGATAGGCGCGGGCTCCATTTACCTCTTCGCCGGCGCGCAGATAGATTCCTCCGCCGTCATCGTGGAGATGCTGCGCCTCGCGTCGCTGCCGGCGCTGATAGCCATACCGCTGTTCACCTTCTCGGGCTATATGCTGGCCGAGAGCAAGGCCCCGCAGCGCATGCTGGCGCTGGCCGAGGCCCTGTTCGGCACGCTGCCCGGCGGCCTCGCTATAGTGGCGCTGTTCACCACGGCGCTGTTCACGGCCTTCACCGGCGCCTCGGGCGTAACCATCATAGCCCTGGGCGGCCTGCTGTACCCCATGCTCTCAAAGCAGGGCTACCCGGAGAAGTTCACGCTGGGCCTGCTCACCACCACGGGGAGCCTCGGCCTGCTGTTCCCCCCCAGCCTGCCAATCATACTCTACGGCATCGTCGCGAAGATAGACATAGACAAGCTGTTCAAGGCCGGCCTGCTGCCGGGCGCGCTGCTGCTGGCGGTGCTTTCCGTATACGCCTTCTTCACCGCGCGCAAGGCGGGCGTGAAGCGCATACCGTTCTCTTTCGCTGCGCTTAAGAAAGCGGCCCGCGACATAATCTGGGAACTGCCGCTGCCTTTCGTCATCATAGGCGGCATCTACGCCGGGCTGTTCACGGCGAGCGAGGCCGCCTCGGTGATGGCCGCCTACGTGCTGGTGACCGAGGTGTTCATCTACAAGGACCTGGACCTGTTCAGGGACATACCGCGCGTGGCGGTGAAGAGCATGCTGCTCGTCGGCGCCATCTTCATGGTGCTGGGCACCGCGCTCGGCTTTACCAACTACATCATAGACGCGCAGATCCCGGACCGCATCTTCGCCTGGCTGCACGCCTTCGTCTCCAGCAAGGTGCTGTTCCTGATACTGCTCAACGCCTTCCTGCTGGTCATCAACATGATAGAGATCTTCTCGGCGATAATCATCGTCGTGCCTATCATAGTGCCGGTGGCCGCGCAGTACGGCATAGACCCGGTGCACCTCGGCATCATCTTCCTGCTGAACCTCGAGATCGGCTACATGACCCCGCCGCTGGGGCTGAACCTGTTCCTGTCGAGTTCGCGCTTCAACGCCAAGCTCCCGACGCTGTACCGCGCCACGCTGCCTTTCATGCTGATACTGCTGGGCATGCTGGCGCTGGTCACTTACCTGCCGGCCCTCAGCCTCATAGGTGGATAAAATGAAAATAGAACTCAGCGACAAGCTCAAGTCCTTCAAGCCGTTCCTCTTCGAGGAGCTCTACCGCAAGGAGCGCGCCGAGCGCGCCAAGGGCAAGGACATCATAAGCCTCGCCGTGGGCGACCCCGACATACCGACGGACCGCCGCATAGTGGCCGACGCCGTGAAGGAGATAAAGAACGGCCGCAACCACCGCTACCCCAACACCAAGGGCAACGAGAACCTGCGCCGCGAGGCCGCCGCCTGGCATAAGCGCCGCCACGGCCTCACCTTCCATCCGCACGACGAGATCTCCATCCTCATCGGTTCCAAGGAAGGCATAGCGCATCTCCCGTTCGTGGTGATGAACGAGGGAGACACCTGCCTGATACCGGACCCCACCTACCCTACCTACCGCACCGGCGTGGTGCTGTGCGGCGGCAAGGTGCACGACGTGGCGCTGGAGGAGAAGAACGGCTTCCTGCCCGACCTGGGCAAGATCCCGCAGAAAGTTGTGGACCGCACCCGGCTCTTCTTCCTGAACTACCCCAACAATCCGACGGGCGCGGGCGCCACGCTGGACTTCTACAAGGACCTGGTGAAATGGGCCAGGAAGAACAATATAGTCATAGCCCAGGACGCGGCCTACTGCGAGATCTATTTCGACGAGCCGGCCCCCAGCATACTGCAGGTGGACGGCGCCCGCGACGTGGCCGTGGAGTTCTATTCCTCGTCGAAGACCTACTGCATGGCCGGCTGGCGCATAGGCTGGGTCGTGGGCAACTCCAAACTCGTCTGCGCGCTCAACCAGCTCAAGGAGAACATAGACTCAGGCCCCTTCAACGCCATACAGAACGCCGTGGCCTACGGCCTCAAGCACCACGAGAAGATCGTCCCCCCGATACGCGCTCACTTCAAGCGCCGCGCCGCCGCCTTCTGCGCGGCCCTCAAGGCCAACGGCTGGCAGTTCCCCGACCCGAAGGGCAGCTGCTTCGTGTGGGCCCGCCCGCCGGTGCGCTGCTCGTCCATGGACGCCGTCTACCACATGCTGGAGAAGTCATCCATACTCACCGCGCCCGGTTCGGGCTTCGGCAAGTACGGCGAAGGCTACGTGCGTTTCTCGCTGACCGAGCCCGACGTGAAGCTGAAGGAAGTGGAGCGCCGCATAAAGACGCTGGACTGGAGCTCCCTCAGGAAATAACCAGCCCCGCGAACGAAAAGGCCCGGTCTCCCGGGCCTTTTCTGTTTGTGCAGCCGCCGTCGGGGTCGGATAAGCAAAACCGTCACGGAGGCCGAGGCTTGCGTAAGCGACGAGGCCGAGTGACGAG
>CALMZU010000261.1 GCA_937870775.1 uncultured Elusimicrobia bacterium | reverse complement strand
GGGTTGCCGAGTTTGCCAGCCTCAACCGCAGTGTTTATCCATTTGGAAGCCATATCACTTTCTCCTTACCGAAAGATTTTTTGACTATGAAATCCTCCCCCGCTATTTACGGGGGAGGACGAGGCCGCGTTTACACCGCATGCGTGGTCTGGAACTTCTGCACCAGCAGACCCTCGGTGCGGACGGCGCCGAGCTCGTACACGATCTGAACCTGGGAGGTCTCTATGAGGTCCGGGCGCTTGTCGATGGACACGGACATCTCCTTGGAGATGCCGACGCAGACGCCGCGCTTCGAGGCCACGAAGCAGTCGCGGACGTTGCCGGCCGAGACCGACAGCATCGGGCGGGCTATGGAGCCGCCGAACTTCTTGAGCTCTATGCCGCAGGCCACCTGCATCTGGCCCTTGTCCACGACGTACTGGCGGCTGTAATCGCCGCTGACCAGCTCCGTCTCCTTCATCAGGGCGGTGTGCTCCTCGCCGGAGATACCCATTATGAAGTTCTCAGGCATATCGGTGCCGACCTCGTTATCGATGAAGTTCTCGTTGGCTTCGAGCAGCTTCTCGTAGGTCACGCCGGCGGTGGCGTCCACCGTCAGACCGCCATCGGTGGCGAACGAAACGGTGGTCTCGAAGTCGCGGCCGGTGAGGACCGTGGCGAACAGAGCCTCTATCACGATGCGGTCGAAGACGCGCTCCATAGCGCGGACGCAGGCCGCGGCGTAGTCCCCCTGGGGGTTAAGCAGGGTACCGCGCACGTCGGAAGCGTCTATGGGAAGGGTTATCTCGAAGCGCCTGCGGGACATCTTGCGGCGGCTGTAGTCGAGTTCGGAGAACGCGACCGCCTGGTGCCTGCCGACGATCTCTTTGGCTTCGACGTTGCCTATGCCGTCGTAAGCGAACACGTCGCCCTTTATGGGCTTCATTATCACCGAGTCGCGGAGGCGGGCCTTCATCTGCTGCGACTTGACGTGCAGCATGTCCGAGAACTCCGTTTTCATTACGTTATCTATCTGTTCCATCGCCATAGTTATCTCCTTGTTGCCCCTTTCGGTGGCTGAGAGTTTTCTTTTAGCGGGAACAGTATCCGTCAACGACGGGTGCTCCCTCCTGATATCGCGCGGACGCGAGTGGTCTGACCACTATCAGAAGGTCGCGCTCATGGACGAGCGGAGTGTCTTCGTACAGAAAAAGTCTACAACACTAAAAAGATTTTGTCAAGTCCTACTTCTTTTCGCGCCCCGGTTTCCAACCGGTCTTGCGGAGGGCGCCGTATAGATACGCGCGACCCCGGGGAGAATCTGCTTTGATTCCTTTCTTCTTCATCCCCGCCCGGATCGCGCGCTCTATACGTTTAGGCATAGTTACCTCTTGCCGCCGGCCGCCTGAAGCCTGCCTATCTGCTCGTATATCTCGTTCTTGCGGCGCACCGCGGCCTCGTGATTGGGGTGCTGGAAGTCCGAGAACTCCGGGGAGGCCATTATCTTCTTGGCCTCGGTGCGGAGCGTAGCCTCGTCTGCCCCATTGTTGCCGCCCTTGTCCGGGTTCATGCGGTCCTCGCCCATGAACTTCTGGGAGATGTTGTTGAGTATTCCGGCCAGGATAACGAGGCTTTCGTTGGGGAGCCGCTGTATGTGCCCCTTGAGGTTATCTGGCGTGAACTCATCTATCATCTTGCGCGCCGTGGTGAGAACCTTCTCGTTGTCCGCAGTAAAGGCCTTGGAAACCATGTCGTTGAACTCGGCGTCGAGTCTCTCGATCTCCGCCTGCTGCTGTGCCTGCTTACCGGCCACAAGGGCCTCGAACTCCGAGTATATCTTACTCGCCTGGGTCTTGGGGACGCCCGCCTTGTGGAATATCCCCTTCACGGCCTTGAGGAACTCAGGGTCGCCGGCTTCCTTGCCGTCTTTACCCTTGAATTCGTAGGCGTCCGCGGTCTCCGGGCGGAGGCGGGCGAAGAACGAATCCCACTCGGCCTCGGGGGCCGTAGCATCAGGGATAGCGGTTTTCTTGCCTATGAGTTTCTCGGCGCCGTCCAGTTTTTTGAACAGGGCGGTGTACGCCTCGGGACCTATGGGGAGACCCTTGAGGTCCTTGAGATACGCCTGATCCTTAAACTCGGCGGGGATTACGGTTTCCAGCAGCGCCGGGCTATTGGAGCCATCTCCGCCGCCCGCGCCCCCCTTTCCGTCCCCGGCGCCTTCCATCAGTACGAAGTGTTTAAGCATTGTTTTTCTCCTCTTTTTTTATCTCTTTCTGAGCGGCGTATTCTACGTCCGCCAGCAGCCGGGGGTCCGCATGGGCCCTCAGTTGCAAATACACTGACCGGCGCTCGTCGTTACAGGTGGTGCCTATGGGGTCCACCGCGCCCGTAGAAGTCTCTACGCGGCTTGGCTTGTTGAACCCGCAGATGTTAAATAGGTACTTAAACACCGCCTTGCCGGCGTCGGTCTGAAGTACCGCGTCCACCTGATTACAGAAAACGGCCTGGGCCGCCTCCGCGGCCTTACGGGCCGCTTCCTTATCTATACGTCTTTCCTCTGGGGTCTGGGGCATATTTTCCTCTTACACTCCTCCAGGGCCGGTGAATGATGCCTTCGCCTGCCCTATATCTCTGGCCGCCTGGGCCGCCATCTGGGTAGCTTGGAGTTTCTGGGCGGCCTGTTCCTGTTCTGACCGCACCTCGCGGATCTTCTTTACGTCGTCTTCGGACCGGAGAATTATGCTGGGCGCGCCGGAATTCTCCACTACGCACCGCATAATCTTATCCTGGTCGATGTTATCAGATATTCCAGGGAACGCGGCCACGGCCTTCTCAGTAAAGTCCGCCACCGAGAACACGCCCTGTAGCTTCTCGGCCTGCATGAACCTCGTGGCCGGCGAAATGAACCGGACCCGGTAAACGTCCAGTCCGGCCTTGGCGGCTTCCACTACGGCCGCCGGAACCACAAGGGGCTCCCGGCCCATTATCTTGTCCCATAGGGTCGTTACTTTGGAAATGAACCCATCTTGGACCCGGCCGAGAAGCCCTTTGCGGAACATGATGCTGACCGTGCGCTCGGTTAGCGGGATATAACCTTCGACCATATCCCGCTGGAACATACTTGACAGGCCCTCTCCACGCATACGGTTGCGTATGCTCGTCTCGTAGGCCGTCATTTGGGTTCCGTTATTCAGATCGAGAAGCCTGTCGACATGGAAGGCCTGCATTATGCTTTCCTTCCATTCCTGTTCCAGCTTCTCGGTGC
>CALMZU010000260.1 GCA_937870775.1 uncultured Elusimicrobia bacterium | reverse complement strand
AGGAGATGGACGTGGTGAACAACCCCGAGGACCCGGCCGCCGGCACGCGCAAGGTGCCGTTCGGCCGCGAGATCTACATAGAGCAGGGCGACTTCATGGAAGTGCCGCCCAAGAAGTTCTTCCGCATGACGCCCGGCCAGGAAGTGCGCCTGCGCGCCGCTTATATAGTTAAGTGCGAGGGCGTGGTTAAGGACGCCGCCGGCAACATTACCGAGGTGCACTGCACCTACGACCCCGCCACCCGCGGCGGCGACGCGCCCGACGGCCGCAAGATAAAGGGCACCATACACTGGGTGTCGGCCGCGCACGCGCTGCCGGCGCAGGTGCGCCTGTACGACGCGCTGTTCACCGTGCGCAACCCCGAGGACGTGCCCGAAGGCCACGACTACAAGGAGAACATCAACAAGAACTCCCTGGAGGTCGTTGAGCGCGCCATGCTTGAGCCGTCGCTCAAGTCGGCCGCCGCCGGCTCGCGCTACCAGTTCGAGCGGCTGGGCTACTTCTTCGCGGACCCCAAGGATTCCAAGCCGGGCGCGCCGGTGTTCAACCGCACCGTCACCCTGAAAGACACCTGGGCCAAAATAGAACAGAAAGCCTGACGAAACCGCGAAACTGGGGACAGTATACGTAATTCTGGAAATAGGTATACTGTCCCCAGTTTGTTGTCCATAGACGGGGTAGTATAGGGGAACAAATGAAAAAGATCCTGTGCCTTGCTTCGATGCTGGTTATAGCCGCCAACGCCGCGCCGGCCTATGCCGCCGGGCGGCCGCTTAAGAAGATAGGCGCCGACATAGCCGCCGGCATAAAGGCCAAAACCGACGGCAAAAAAACGGCGGTGGCCGTGCTGGACTTCCCCTATTACGACAACAAACTCACGCTGGCCTCGGCGCAGATAAGCGAAGGCCTTACCATGGCGCTGGCCTCGGGCGGCGTAAGCGTGGCCGAGCGCAAGCTTATCGCCTCCGTGCTTAAGGAAAAGAAACTACAGATGAGCGGCCTGCTGGACGAGGGCGCCGCCGGCGACATAGGCCGGCTCACCGGCTGCAACGCCATACTCACCGGCACCGTGGAAGACCTGGACGGCGGCGTCTCCAAACTTAACGTGCGCCTGGTGGACGCCGAAACCGGCCTGCTGATCTTCGCCGGCGAGTACATGGCCGAGCGCACCTGGGAGCGCCGCAGCGCGCCGCAGGCCTTCGACGGCAAGGTGGGCGGCGACATAACTTTCGAGACCGCGCAGCAGGGCGTGCCCGAGGCGCTGCCCGCCCGCCCCAACGGCGCCGGGCTGGATTTCTCCGGCGTGGACATAGCCCTGCTGGAAAAACAGGACGAGCTCCTTAAGCAGGAGAAGACCGCGGCCGAGTACCCCGACCTGCTCAGCATAGCCGAGGGCTGGGACGAGATAGCCGCCGCCGCCCCGCAATATAAGGAACAGGCCGCCGGCCGCGCCGCGCGCTGGCGCGAATACGCCGAGAGCACGTTCAAATACGACGAGGAACGCTCGGCCCGCGACAAGGCCATGGACGCGGACTACGCGCGCCTCGCCAGGCTGCTGGTGCTGGAGTCCGTGGCCGCGCCCAAGAAGGCCGAGTTCGCCCGCAAGTTCCTGGACGCCTACGGCTACAGCGGCAGGTATTCCTCCGACGTGCAGAAATACATGGTGCGCCCCTGCGTGGACAAAGGCCGGGTGGGCTTCTGCTACCCCGACGGCGCCGCGGCCATCCCCGGCCGTTACGACTTCGCCCTGGATTTCACCGAAGGCCTGGCGCTGGTGCGCCTGGGCAACAAGCGCGGCTACGTGGACCTGGCCGGCAACGAGGCCATAAAGCCGGCCAAGTACGAGCGCGCCGGGCAGTTCATGGGCGGTTTCGCGCCGGTCAAGGTGGACGGCAAATGGGGCTTTATAGACCGCGTTGGCAATTTGGCCATAGAGCCGGCCTACGACGACGTGCTGAGCTTCCGCGACGGCCTGGCCCCGGTGCGCCGGGGCGACAAGTGGGGCTACATCGACGCCAAAGGAACGCTGGTAGTGCCTTTACGCTACGACAAGGTCTCGGGCTTCGCCGACGGCGCGGCCATAGTGGGCGCCAACCGCAAGTACGGCCTGCTGGGCCCCGGCGGCGTGGAGCTGACCCCGCTGCGCTACGACACCATAGACCCGTTCAGCGAAGGCCTGGCCGCCTTCCTGGCCGACGGCAAATGCGGCTACCTGAACCTGCGCGGCAAGGAGATCATCCCCGCCCGCTACGACCTGGCCCAGACCTTCCGTGACGGCCTGGCCTTCGTGATGTACGGCAATAAATGGGCCTTCATAAATTACGGCGGCGACGAGGTGGTGGCTTTTTCGCCCAGCGGCCGGCGCGACGATTACGTGGACGACGAGCGGCTGCAAAAACTGGGGAACTACGCCGCGCGCCTGCGCGCCGTTACTCGGGAAATGACCTTCAACGGCGGCCTGGCACCCATGCTGATGACGGACGACCTGGAAAAGCCGGACACCTTCGCCTGGGGCTTTATAGACACCGACGGCAACGCCCAGGTGCGCCCGCGTTTCGCCGGGGTGGGCGACTTCGACGGCGACCTGGCCGTGGTCACCAGCAGCGAGTACAAGTATAACCTGGTGCGCCGCGACGGCACGCTGTTCTTCGAAAAATGGCAGGACGCCATAACCCGCGCCGCCGACGGGGCTTACTGGGTTAAGAACGGCGGCTCATATACGTATTACGACCGGAACGGCAGGAAGATAAACAACCTTAACGAGGCCGGCCTGCCGCGGCCGGTCTACGGCACCGGCCTGGCCATGGGCAACGCCACCGGCAAGCCCGGCGACGGAAAACTGGAAGTGAGCGACGCCTGGGGGCGCCGCGCCACGGTGGCTTACTAACGGGGGACAAGATGAAAAAACTTATATTCGCTCTGACTTTAACCGTTGCCGCGGCCGCGCAAGCCGCGCCGGCCGACGAGAAAACCCTGCTGGCCATAGGCCGCAGCGAGGGCACCGCCCTGGCGCCGCTTAAGCTGGGCGCTGGCGAGGCCGGGCAGGCCGCCAAAGGCCTGCGCGATTACCTGACCATAAAAGACAACTTCCCCAAAGAGGCCGACTCCGCCAAGGCGCACGAACTTATAGCCGCGCGGCAGGAAGCCGCCGCCGGCCAGGCCGGCGCCGCGCAAGGCAGCGCCGCCGAATGGGACGCCGCGCTTTACGCCTACGGCCAGGAAACCGGAATGCGCCTTTACAACGGCGGGTTCAGCAAGGACGAAGCCGCCGTACTGGCCCGCGGTTTCGCCGAGGCTCTGCGCGGCGCGCAGGTCCCGGACATGGCCCGGGAGGGCGCCGGCATAAGGGCCTTCATGGCCGCCCGCGCCGCCGCCGCCGCCAAGGAGCAGGAAGCCTTCTACCAAAAAATGTCGCAAGAGCCAGGCGCC
>CALMZU010000259.1 GCA_937870775.1 uncultured Elusimicrobia bacterium | reverse complement strand
GAAAACCAAGGTGGAATACGGCGATAAGCGCATCTTCCTGTTCGACGTGTTCTCCGCCGCCGTAGTGGCGCTGCCGATGGAGACCATGGGAGCCAAGCTGGGCGTGTGGACCTACAGGCAGGACCTGCTGAAGTGGGACTGGGGCCTGATACCTTTCTTCAACATGCCCTACGAACTGCTTTTCGGTTATTCGCTCCTTATGCTGATAGCCCCGACGTTCATACGCTACTGGGAAAGACCATTCGAGGGAAAACTTCCATGATGCAACAAGCCGCCGACAGCATGGTTCACGTCAAGGGACGCAGCCTCATAAGGAAGCAGGCGCTGCTCTCCGGCATACTTTCGCTCTTCGCCGCGCTGATCTACTTCGCGGTGGAGTTCCCTTTTCCCAGGGTCATAGCCACCGTGGCGCTTACCGCGGCCGCCGCCTATCTGCTGTTCTACCTCTTCTTCGACGCCATAAGCCGGGTCTGCTACCGCGAGGCCTGCGTATTCCTGAGCGTCATGGGCGTGGCCGTACTGACGATGGTTGTAAACTTCAGCGGCGGCATAGTGTCGCCTTTCGTGTTCTTCTATTTCTGCATACTTATCTCCGAGGCCCTCTACGGCCTGGAGAACAAGTTCACCCTGCCGGTGGCCCTGGCCGGCTACCTCGCTGTGGTGGGCGGCCAGTTCTTCGGGCTGCTGTCCTACGACAACCCGTGGGCCCGCGAGGTTTACGGCAGCAACATGGCCACGCTGCTGATAGGCGCCGTGACCGCCGCCTACATGGTGCTTACCCGCCACAGCACCAAGCTGATGATGCGCAACCTGCGCGCCCGCATAGAGCAGGAGGAGCACGAGAACGAGGGCCTGCTGCGCAAGTTCTCCGAGCTGAACTCCACGTCGCAGATAGGCGTGCTGGCCCACCGCATAGCGCACGACCTGCGCGGACCTATCTCTTCCATCTCCGGCTACATACAGATAGAGATGGTGAAGGAGCACACGCCCGAGGACGCCGAGGCCTTGAAGGAGCTCAACAGCATAGTGGACAATATGGACGCCT
>CALMZU010000258.1 GCA_937870775.1 uncultured Elusimicrobia bacterium | reverse complement strand
TGGTCCTTCGTGAACACCAACGGCTCGCTGCTCACCCGCGGCCTGGTGCGCCGCATAAAGAAAGCCACCGGCGGCAAGGTGATCTTCGTCTTCTCGCTGAACTCGGTGCTGCCCGATACCCACAAGTGGAGCCGCGACGACAGCCTGCGCACCGTGCTGAAGGCCGCGTGGCTGTGCCTTACCTCCGGCGTGGATTTCTTCTTCATCACCACGGTGAGCAAGAGCAACCTGAAGAGCCTGCGGCTCACCGTCAACACGCTGCGGCTCCTGGGGATACCGATGCTGCGCTCCCCTTTCGTGATGCGCGGCATGGGCAACTGCCACCAGGAACTGTCGCTGACGCCGGAGGACATGCGCGACGTCGTGCACCCCGCGCTCAGGAGCTACCCGCTCAGCTACGTCAGCTACACCCCGTTCTTCGCCGGGCCCGATTTCATAAAGCGCAAATGGGAGGAGCTGGGCGTGGAGATAACCCAGCTCGGCTGCCAGGCCGCGCGCGGCTTCGTCGGCGTCTCCGCCGAGGGCCACGTGGCGCCCTGCGTGCACCTGCTCGACAACGGCATCCCGTGCGGCAACGTGCGCGACACGCCGCTGACCGAGATACTGGAGAACAACCCGGTGATAAAGGCCGTGCGCTCCCGCGAGGGCCTCAAAGGCAAGTGCGGGCGCTGCCGCTACAAGAACACCTGCGGCGGCTGCCGCGCCCTGAGCTATTACCGCACCGGCGACTACCTGGCCGCCGACCCCACCTGCTTCTTCGAGCCCGCCGACGAGAACGAGCGCTCGCCGTACGAGGAGCTGCAGAACCGCAAGCTCGCGAAGTTCCTGGACTTCATAAAGACACGCTCGCCGTGGAAGGACCTGTTCTGAACGATCTATGAGCCGGGCTTTCGTTAAAGAGGACGGGGCGGACAGCTGGGAGCCGGTAAAACGGCAGCCCAGCGGCCGTCCCAACTACGTGACCCCGGCGGGGCTCGAGGCCCTGCGCCAGGAGGGGCAGCGCCTCGCCGCGCTGCGGGCGGAGCTGATATCCCGGCAGCGCCCCGACGAGGCGCGCGGCCACGAACTGCGCCAGGCGGAGGCCGACCTGGCCTATTACGAGGGCCAGCTCAAGAGCGCCAGGCTTACCGACAATTCAGCTTACGCCGGGCCGGACATAAAGTTCGGCGCGCGCGTGGGCGTGCGCGGCGCCGACGGCGCCGTGAAGGAATACCTGATAGTGGGAGAGGACGAGGCGGACCCGGCCACGGGCCGCCTGAACTGGGCCTCGCCGCTGGCCGCCGCCCTGCTGGGCCGCAAGGCCGGCGAGCGCGCGGCTTTCGGCCGCGGCGGCGAGGTGGAAATAGTTTCGGTCTCCTACGGAAAGCCCGCTTAATTCCCCGACTGTTGCTGCTGCTGCGCCTGCTTGAGCATGTTGGATATGTCCGGCATGCCCTGGCCGGGGGAGTGCGGCGTCACCTCGGTCTGGGCGGCTGAACCGAAGGGCTTCGGCGCCTGCATGCGGGGGATGACGGTGCCTTTAGGCTGCTGCTTCGCCGCGGTTTTCCTCACCGCCGCGGCGGTGGAGCGCTTCACCTCGGGCGCGGAGTCGGCAGGGGCGCCGGCCACCGGGGTGGAGGCATCCTCGCCGTAATAACCGGCGTTCGTCTTGCTGAACATGTCCAGGCCGCCGCCGCTGGAGCTCTCCGAGCGCGACGGGGCCAGGCCCGGCGGGGGGGGCGCCTGCCCTTCCTCGTCCTTGAACAGCTGCTGCTGGGACGCGGCGGGCTGCTGCTGCACGGCGGAGCTGTCGTCGTTGACGAAGTACTTCATCCCCGCGATTATGATCAGCGTCATCACGGCCAGGCCGGCCAGCAGCAGCCCGCGGCCGGGACCGCTTTTTTCTCCGTTCATGACCATAAGTCCTCCGTCAGACGTCCAGCTCTATGCCTATGGGGCAGTGGTCCGAGCCCTGCACCTCCGGCAATATAAAGGAATCCTTCACCAGCCCGGCATGCTCCCGGTTTATGAAAAAATAGTCTATGCGCCAGCCCACGTTGCGCTCGCGCGCGCGGGTCTTGTAGTCCCACCAGGTGTACCGGCCCGGCTCCGGGTGGAAGGCGCGGAAGGTGTCCACCCAGCCCATGGCGGTTATCTTGTCCAGCCAGGCGCGCTCTACCGGCATGAAGCCGGAGTTCTCCACGTTCTCCTTCGGCCTGGCCAGGTCTATCTCCTTGTGCGCGGTGTTCACGTCGCCGCAGAAGACAACGGCCTTGCCGCCCTTCCTGAGTCCCTCGACGTGGGCGAGGAAGGCCTCGTAGAACTCGAGCTTGTATTTCAGCCTTTCCGGCCCCTGCCCGCCGTTGGGGAAATAGACGTTCAGGAAATGGAAGTCCGGGTACTCCAGCGCTATCACCCGGCCCTCCGCGTCGAAGCGCGGCTCGCCGAAGCCGTTCCTGACCGACAGCGGCTCCTTCTTATAGAAAGCCGCCACGCCGCTGTAGCCGCGCCTCTCGGCGGGGTTCCATGACCGCGAGTAGCCGGGGAAAGCGGTGTCCTTCTCCGCCAGCTGGTCCAGGGCGGACTTCACTTCCTGCAGGCCCAGCACGTCGGGGCGCGCGGAGGCCAGAAAGCCCCCGAAGTCCTTCTTCAGCACGGCGCGGTAGCCGTTGACGTTCCAGGACAGCAGCTTCATGCTATTTGTGCAGCGCCTCGTGTATGGCCTCGGCCATCGTCGGGTGCGCGTAGATCAGTTCCTTCAGGTCGGCGCGTTTGAGCTTGAGCTTCACCGCGAGCGCCAGCACGTGCACCAGTTCGGTGGCCGGGCCGCCCACTATCTGCGCGCCCAGCACGGTGTCGTCGGCGGCGCTGAAAACGAGCTGCACGAAGCCCTCGGTCTCGTCGGCGGCCACGGCGCGGCCTATGCCCAGGTGGAAGGCGCGGGCGGTCTTGACCGCCAGGCCCTTGGCCTCGGCCTGCGCCTTGTTGAGGCCGACCGAGCCCACCTCGGGCCAGGCGTAGACGCAGCGCGGCACTATGTCCCCGTCGAAGACCTTGTCCGCGCCCATGATGTTCTCGGCGGCTATCTCGCCCTGGCGGCTGGCCGAATGCGCGAGCAGCGAGATGCCGTTGACGTCGCCCACGGCGTAGATGTTCGGGACCGCGGTGCGCATATGCGCGTCGGCCTTCACGCCTTTCCTGTCCCAGGTAAGGCCGAGGGCCTCGAGGCCCATGCCGGTCAGGTCGGCCGCGCGGCCGGCGCCGACCAGTATCTCCTCGGCCTCCAGCCTGGTGCCGTCCTCCAGCTCCACGCACTTGAGCGGGCCCGAGGGATCTATCTTCGCGGCTTTCTTGCCGAGGTAGAACTTAACGCCGCGCTTCTCGAACGACGAGCGCACCGCGCGGGTCACCTGCGGGTCCTCGCCGGACATGATGTCCGGCAGTATCTCCAGCACGCTCACCTGCGTGCCCAGCGCGTTGAAGAAGCAGGCGAACTCCAGGCCTATCACGCCGCCGCCCACTATAAGGATGGACTTGGGCAGGGCCGGCAGGTCGAACACCCGGTCGGAATCGGTCAGCTCCTCGTGGAAATCGCGGAACGGCGGGGGGAAACTGGGGCGGGTGCCGGCGGCTATGATCGCCGCGTCGAAGGTCTTCTTCAGCTCCGCCTCGGGGCCGGTTATGGTCACTTCGCCCGGGCCGGTGAAGCGGGCGCGGCCGCGGATGATCTCTATCTTCTTCGCCTGGAACAGTTTCTCCAGCGAGCCGCGCAGCTTCGCTATCACGTCGGCGCGGCGCGCCTTCACCTTGCCCCAGTCCAGCATGTCCGGCGTGAAGTTGGCGCCGGAGCCGTCCTTCAGCAGCCTGCGCAGGCCCTCGAAGGCGTGCACGCGGTGGCCGGTGTCCAGGAAGGCCTTGGACGGTATGCAGCCGCGGTTGAGGCAGGTGCCGCCGAAATCCCAGGCCTCGACGATGGAGACGTCCGCGCCCAGCTCCTTGAGGCGCAGCGCGGCGGGGTAGCCGCCGGGACCGGAACCGATGACGATGACTTTCTTAGACATGTTGTTCTCCAGTATTCACGACGGGGAAGCGCCCCAGCAGGGCCTTCTCTATGCCGTCGAGGGCTTCCTTGAACTTGGCCGAAAGGGTGGCGGACAGCACCGGCTTTATCTCGGGGGAGGCCAGGGGGCCGGCGGCGGACATCTTTATCTTGTTGTTCCCGATGGCCGCGTCCAGCGAGGCCTCGGCGGAGGCCGCGGGCCCGTCGATGGCTATGCCGGCGTCGAGGTCCATGAAATTCGAGCGCAGCTTCAGCCCGTCCAGCCGCAGCAGCGAGTCGTTCAGCCTGAACGCGGCGTTAAGCTCTGAGACCTCTATGTCCTCTATCTCCGGCGCCGGGCGGCCCATGGCCGAGGCGAAGAGGCGCAGCGCTCCGGCCACGCCGTCCCTGACCGGGCTCTCCTGGGCAGGCACGACGAGGCCCGAGGCCGAGGCCGTGACCGAATAGTTCTTCTCGGCTGTCGGCTTGCGCAGGTTGAACAGTTCCCAGCCGGCGTCCAGTTTCCTGAGCGTCATGGCGCCGTAGGAGGCGTCCGAGGCGCTGAAACTGCCTTTCGTCGAGGCGAGTCCGCCGTAGTCGAAATTGAGGTCCGCGTCTATGTTCACGCCGGAGGAGAGCAGCTTGCCCTTCACCGCGCTCTTCACCTGGCCGGAGGCCGTCAGGCCGTAGTTGCCGCCGAAGGCGGAATAATGCGTCAGCGAGAGGTCCGCGCCCTCCAGCGCCACCGAGAGGCCGGAGCTCTCCATGTCGGCTTCCAGTACGGCGTCCTCCATCGTCAGCTCGCTGGCGTTCCAAGTGAGGTAAAGGCCCTTGTCGGTCTTGGGCAGCAGGGCCAGCAGGTCGGCGAAGTCCCAGACGCCGCCGCGCTCGCGCAGCTTTATCACCGGCTTGTAGAAGGCCACGCGCGAGAAGTAGACCTGCTTGCGCAGCATCGAAGTGAAGCTGGGCTTTATCACGGCCTTCTCGGCGCAGAAGAAAGAGCCTTTGGAGAAATCCGGGACGCGCGAGACGCAGGCGTCCTTTATGATGATGCCCGACAGAGGGGAGAACTTGACGGCGCGGAACTTTATCTGCCGGCCTATCGTTTTCGAGGCCTGGCCGCTGAACTCCGTTATAAGGTATCTGGACAGGCGCTGGTACTGGAAATAGGCCAGCGCGCCCCCGGCCGCGGCGAGCAGCGCGAGGACCGCCAGGGCGATCCGGAGTTTTCTCATTCAAAGATTATAATTTTATTGGGGGGAAGGCTTCAATCAGCGCGGCCTTCAGCAGGTCGCGCTGCGCCCGGTCCACGAAGACCAGCTCGTAGTTGTAGTAGCCGTCCGCGTCGCGCAGCGCCGTCTTTATGCGCGCGCGCACGTCCTCGAAGTTCCCGCGGCCGGCCTCGAAGCTGAGGGCCAGCATGCGTCCGGCCGGCAGCTCGAAATGGCTCAGGAACTCCGCCCGGTCGGGGGAGATGCTGACCAGCCTGCCCCAGAGCGGCGGCATGTCCAGCGAGGTCCTGGCCAGCGCCGGTATGAAATGATCGGCCTTCGGGAGGTTCATTGCTTCGGCTCCTCGGCGTAGAACACCTGCGCGCCGCCGCCGTCCTCCGCCGCGAACCAGACCTTGCCGTCCTTGGCCGCCATGGCGGTCACCTTGAGGCCGCGCGCGGCGTAGGCCTTCAGCTCGGTGCGGGAGATGATCCGCTCCGGGTCGTCGAGGGAGAGCTTCACGAGGGATTTCATCGAGGGGTCGGCCGCCCACAGGAAGCGGGTGTCGCAGGTGAGGGCCTCCAGTTTGCCGCCCGGGTAGCGGAAGGTCTTCAGCGGGGCCAGTTCGTCGCCGGGCATGCGCTTGACTATCTCGCCGGTGCGGGAGTTGGCCGTCCAGAAATACAGCCCGTCGAAGCAGGCGCTGTCGGGCGCCGGGGTGAAGGCCTTGGTCCGGGCGGCCGGGGTGTAGCGGGCGTCCAGCAGGCGCTTCTCTATGACGCCGCCGGCGCCGGCCAGCCACAGCGCGTCCTGCGAGGCCGTCATCGCCACCGGCGTGGTCTCCGGCAGGCTGGTGACGCGGCGAATGCCGAAGGTCTTCATGTTGTGCTCGTATATGGCCTGGCTGTACCAGTCGCTGACCAGCACGGTGTCCGCCTTCACGACGATCCCGGTCGGGTGGGCGTAGGGCAGCGCGAAACTGCGCGGCTGCTGCGCGCGGGGGGAATACTTGTTGAAGCCGTAATAGAGGCCGCCGGCGAAGCCGGTGAAGGCGCAGAAGGCGGCCAGCAGCAGCGCGGAGGAGACCCGCCGGCGGCGCAGCGCCGAGCTGTCCAGTTCTATCGTCGTGCCGCTGATGTTGAGCGCCTTGCGGTAAAGCGGCCGCAGTTCCTCCTCGGTCCACGGGCTCTGCGCGCAGTCCAGCGCGCCGGCCTTCATCAGCCCGACGGCGCGCGAGGCGTCGCGGCGCTTGAGCAGCACCAGCACCGGCAGGAAGGGCGCCACGCGCCTGAGCTCGCGTATCTCTATCTCCGCGGGCGGCTCCTCGCCGTCCGCCACGAAGACGGCGGCGGGCCGCGCTTTCTCGAACACCGAGAGGGCGTCGTTCAGGTCGTTAGAGAAAACGGCGTCGGCGCCCAGGTTGCGGAATATCCCCTCGAGGATGGCGCGGTCCTTCGGCGAGGCGCAGATGATCTGTACCGTGTTGAACATGATGTCTCCGTCACTTCTTCTCGGCGGGCGGGGGGGGCGGAATGGTCAGCACCGCGCCTTCCACCGGCAGGCCCTTCGAGATCTTCTTCTCGTTGGCGTCGTAGATCCGCTCCCAGAGGTTGGGGTTGCCGTAGTATTTGCCGGCTATGGAGCGCAGCGTCTCGCCGGCCTGGGCCTTGTGCAGCTTGGGCCAGCGCTCCGGCGCCGGCGGCACGTAGACCTTCACCGGCTTGGGGTTCTCCTTCTTGTACTGCACCTCCAGGCTCTCCACCTGCATCTCCTTCACGCTGCTCTCCAGCTCGCGCAGGCGGCTCTGCATAAGGGTCACGTCTGTCTCGGCGATGTTCTTGTTGACGCGGGCCGTGGCTATGGCGGCTTCCAGCGCCGCCCGCTGCGCGCGCAGGCCGTCGATCTCGGTCTTGAGGTTCTCGGCCTCGCGCGCCGCGTCGCCCACCAGCCTCTCGCTGAAGCCGGCCGCGCCGAAGCGGTACGAGGCGCTGAAGCCGTAATAACCGCAGTTCTCGTTGTAGCCCTTCCACGGCAGCGACCAGGCCACGTCTATGGTCCACGGCAGCAGGTTGAAGCCGGCGCCCAGCGCGACGTAAGCGCCGCCGTCCAGCGCCAGGCCTTTGCCCGCGCGGGCCTGCATCAGGCCGTTGAAGAAAGGCCGTTCGGCGCCGAGGAAAAGTTCCGAGCGCGAGCCGCGGGCGCGCAGGTCCGCCAGCAGCGTGGTGTTCTTTATGGTGTAGGAATTGCCGAGGGTGATGGTGGCCAGCGAACGGCCCATGCCCATCAGCAGGTCGGACAGGGTCAGCGCGGTGCGCACCCCGCCGTTGCTCTCCAGCTGCAGGCCGCCCTCCACGCCCACGCCGAGGTGGCCCTTGTCCGCCTCGCGCAGGTTCATCAGCTTCACGGCGCTGCCGTAGAGCAGCGGCTTCTGGAAATACTTCATCACGGTGCTGTTGCCGGTGGCGAAAATCAGCGAGTCCATGCCGTTGCCGCCGCGCTGGCGTACCGAGTAGAAGCCAAGGCCGGCCACCTTGCTCTCGGTGTCGGGCACGGGGCGTATGTAGGCCAGCGATACCTCGCCGGCCGGGTAGTTGCCGGAAAGACGGCGGGCGGTCTCGGTCTTTACCTCTATCGCGGTAAGCGTGGAGAGGTTGGCCGGGTTGTAGAAAACCGCGCAGGGATCGCCGGCCACCGTCGAGAAAGCGGTGCCCAGGGCGTTAGCCCTGACGCACGGGCGCAGGTACGTGTAATCGGCGGAGGCGGCGGCGCCCAGGGGCGCGAGCGCCAGAAATACCGTGAGCAGGCTCAGCGTTTTCATAATATATTATAATCATATCTGTCTGGTGTTAAGTTTATATTTCATATTTTTTAAAACTTCGTTCTCCCGAGGCGCATCATGAACGTATCCCTTACCGTAAGAATATCGGCGCTGGCCCTGCTGGCGGCCTGCCCCCTGTCCGCCGGCCAGATAAACTTCGTCTATCCGCCGGAAGGCTCTTCGCTCCCGCAGGTGGCGAAGACCTTCGTGTTCGGCAACGTCTCGCCGGCCACCGCGCCCTTCACCATAAACGGCGAAAAGATAAGCGTCTATAAGAACGGCGGCTTCATAGCCTACCTGCCGGTGTCCGGCGGGGATTTCGCCTTCAAGGGCGCGCTCTCCGACGGCACCACCGCCCAGCGCGGCCTCAAGGTGCGCCAGGCCGAGGCCCCGGCCCCGGTCTCCACCGGCACGCTGCGGCTGGAGTTCACTTCCAACGCCTCCGATTCCGAGCTGCTGGCCGGGGACTACATAAGGATAACCGCCGCCGGCACTCCTGGCAGGCAGGCCGTGGCCTCCCTTGAAGGAGTGTTCAGCGACCTGGCCATGATTGAGACACCGCCCGGTTCCGGCCGCTACTCCGCCTATTACCGCGTGAAGGACTCCGATTCCTGCCAGGGCGCGCAGCTCTCCGCCCGCTTCAAGGCCGGGCTGTTCGGCCACGGCGCCTCGGCCCGCTCCAAGGGCAAGGTGCGCATAGCGCAGCAGCTTTCCCTCGTGGAGACCTACACCGACACCGTGATACTCAGGAACGCGCCGGAGGGCGGCTACATGCTGTTCCTCGGCAAGGGCGTGAAGCTGCTGGCCGCCGGCCGCAATAACGGCATGCGCCGCGTGCTGCTCTCCCCGACGGAGACCGGCTGGGTGGAGGACTCCAAGGTGCAGTATTCCGGCCCGGCGGTCCCGTCGTACAACGGCACCGAGACCGGCGCTATAAAGCTCAGGCGCACCGACACCGGCTCCTCCGCCGCGGTAACCATGTACGAGCGCGTGCCTTACAAGGCCGAGGTGCTGGAGAACGGGCTGCGCGTCACGCTGTACTACGCCAACCTGCACACCAACTGGGTGGTGTACGATTCCTCCGACACGCTGGTGAAGAACGTCTCGTTCCGCCAGACCGGCTCCAACACCGTGGAGATAGACTTCGAGACCGCGCCCGGCGCGCTGTGGGGCTACAATATCGGCTACGCCAACGGCTCCAAGTCCCTCGTCGTGGACCTGCGCGCCCGCCCGAAGGCCTCGCTGTCCTGGCCCCGGCCGCTGGCCGGCGTCAGCGTGGTGCTGGACCCGGGCCACTCGCCCAAGACCACCCCGCCCTACGACGGGGCGATAGGCCCGATGGCTTCCTTCGAGTACCAGGTGAACCTGGCCATAGCGAAGAAGGCCCAGGAGAAGCTGCTGGCCCTCGGCGCCACCGTGCAGATGACCCGCAACGGCGACGAGAACGTGCCTCTGGCCGACCGTCCGAAGATAGCTCAGGCGCTGGGCGGCGACATTTTCATCAGCATACACAACAACGCCATAGGCGACGGCGAGGACCCTTTCGCCCAGCCGCGCGGCTTCTCGGTGTACCATTACCAGCGGCACAGCCGCGCGCTGGCCGCCGCGCTGCACCGCGCCTACCTTAAGGACATAGCCCTGCCCGACGAGGGCCTGCGCTACGGCGATTACCTGGTGGCCCGGATGACCTGGATGCCGGCCGCGCTGATAGAGAACGCCTATATGATACTGCCCGAGCAGGAGGCCATGCTGAACTCGCCGGAGTTCCAGGACAAGCTGGGCGCGGCGATAGCCGAGGGCGTGCTGAACTTCTTCGGCGCGCCGGAGCGCCCCGCGCCGCCCGCCCCCAGGAAGAAAGGAAAAAAATGAGCGACCACATCGAACTGATCTCAAAGTTCACCGAAGGCCTGCCCGCCGAGACCGCCAAGGGGGAGGAGGCCGCCTGGGAATACCTGGTGCGCATGGGCGCCGGCATACTGGGCTGCCACGCCGCCAGCTTCTTCGAGGCCGACGACGCGAAGCGCCGGCTGACCTTCAGGAAGAGCATCGGTCCCGTCGGCGGCGACCTCGTCGGCGTCTCTTTCCCTTACCAGGGCGTGGCCGGCTTCTGCGCCGAGTCCCGCAAGCCGCTGCTGGTCAACGACGCCGAGACCAGCCCGCTGTTCACCAACAAGGTGGACAAGGGCTCCGGCTTCGTCACCAGGAACGTGGTGGCCGTGCCCGCCGTGGCCAACGGCGAACTGCTCGGCGTGGCCGAGTTCATAAACGCCGCCGCCGGCTCCTTCTCCGAGGCCGACCTGAAGGCCGCCGGGCTGCTGGCCGCGCTGGCCGCGCGCGACGTCTACATAAAGCGCCTCGAGGCCACCATAAAGCAGCTGAACCTCAAGGGCGAGAGCACCATCAACAACCTCTCGGGCGGCTTCATAGGCGCCGACCTGGAGGGGAAGATCATCTTCTTCAACCCGAAGGCCTGCGAGATCTTCGAAGTGGGCCAGGAGTTCCTGAACAAGCCGGTCGTGGAACTGTTCCAGCTCTGCCCCGACGTGGTGGGCGCCATAGGCGACGTGCTGAAGCAGAACAAGACGGTGCGCCGCCAGGAGTTCAGGTGCAAGGTTAACGGCAGGGAGAAGGTGATAGGCTACAGCTCCATAAACATCAAGGGCGTCGACGGCAAGATCATCGGCGCCGGCGTCATCTTCCAGGACATCACCAACCTGTAAGCGCCGTGAAATGAAAAAGCCGCGGGCAGTCCCGCGGCTTTTTTCATGCCCGCCCGTCGTCAGACGCCTTTTTTAGGGCAGAGCGCGGCCAGCGGGCAGGCGGCGCAGTCCGGCTTGCGGGCCGCGCAGACGGCGCGGCCGTGCAGCACCAGCGCGTGCGCGAACCAGATCCAGTCCCCTTGCGGCACGGCCTTCATCAGGTCGGCCTCTATCTTGCCGGGGTCGGTGTGTTTCGTGAGCCCCATCCTGAAGGCCAGGCGCTTCACGTGCGTGTCCACCACCACCCCTGCGGCTATGCCGTAGGCGCTGCCCAGCACCACGTTGGCCGTCTTGCGGGCCACGCCGCGCAGCGTCAGCAGCTCGTCCATGGTGCGCGGCACCTCGCCGCCGAAATCCCTCGCTATCGCCGCCGAGGATTCCTTCAGCGACAGCGCCTTGTTCCTGTAGAAGCCGGTGGAGCGCACCAGCGCCTCCAGGTCCGCCAGCGGGGCGGCGGCCATCTCGGCGGGGCCGGGATATTTTTTGAACAGCGCCGGGGTCACCATGTTCACGCGCTCGTCGGTGCACTGCGCGGAAAGTATGGTGGCCTCCAGCAGCTGGAAGGCGTTCTTGTGGTCCAGCGAGCAGTAAGCCTCGGGGTAGACTTTCTTCAGTACGGCTATCAGTCGGGCGGCGTTCGTCGCGGCCATGCGGCCTCCTAGTTTATCACCCGGCGGAAGAAGATCTTCTTGCCGCGGGAGGTCATGCCGTTGCGGGCCTTCTTGAAGTCCGCGCCGAACTTCTCGGCGAAGGTCACCTCGCGCACGTCGCCGCTGTCCTGCGTGGCCTCTATCAGCATCCCGCCGCCGGAATAGATCATCACGTGGTTTATGGCCGCGGGCCTGGCCGCGTCGGAGGAGAAGATGAGGTCGCCGGGCTTCAGCGCGGCCGGCGCCACGGTCCTGGCCGCGGCGAACTGGTCCCCGGCGTTGCGCGGCAGGTCCACGCCCCAGGCGCGGAACGAAAGGTTCACAAGGCCGGAGCAGTCCACGCCCCAGGCGGAGCGCCCGCCCCAGTAGTACTTGTCGCCCAGGAAGACGCGCGCGGCGTCCAGCACCTTTCGGCGCAGTTCCGCTGCCGGCGTGCGGCCGCCGAGCTGGTTCAGGTCGCGGCCGCTCAGCAGCAGCGGCTCACCGTGCGCCGGCAGCGCGGTGGCCGCGCCGTCGCCCCCGGCTATCACGCGCAGCTTCACGCCCATGGAGATCTCTTCGCCCGAGGCTTTGGCCGTCTTGGCCTTCACCACCGCCGTCGGGGCGGCCGGCAGGCCGAAGCCCAGCGCCGCCAGCGGCAGCCAGCCTTCGTAAGGGGTAAGGGTCTTGTTGTCCTGCTTCAGGCTCTTCTGCTCCGGCGCTTTCACGCGCGCCCAGCCGCCGGCTATCTCAAGCAGTTCCGCGCGCTCGTTGAAGACCAGCTGCGTCTCTATCAGGCGCTTCCTGTCGGCCGGGTCGTCGGCGGGCGGGGCGGAATAAAGCTCCGCCACCTTGTCCTTAACGGTCATCAGCCGGTCCAGGCCGGAGGCCACCACGTAGCAGGTGCCGAGCTTGTTGTTGAGCCAGGCCGCGGCGAACTGCGCGCGCTTGTAGACGCGCTTCACGGTCTTCTCGTCGGGCGCGGCCGGGTCGTGGACGATAACGTCGCCCTTGGCGGTGAAACCGCTGATCACCAGCAGGTGCCCCTTGGTCTTAAGCAGGGGGGCGTTCTCCAGCTCGCCGGGGCCGAACGTGACGCTGGCTATCACCGGCGCGCCGGCCTCCAGGAAGGCGCGCGCGTCCTCCAGCGAGTTCAGCCTGGCGATGAAGGCGTACACGCCGCGCGAACCGGCGTAGGCGGTGTTGAGGAACCAGTTGCCGTATATGTTCTCCCCGGCGTCGCGCACGGCCGCCGCGGTGTCTATGGGGCCGGCCTTCACGCCCAGCGAGGTCAGGACCATGGAGAGCGAGACCGGGCTGCAGATGTCCCCGGCGTAGTTCACCTGCTGTATCATCTGCGAATAGGCGGGAAGTTCCATAGCCAGCGGCGCGAAGCCTGCGGGCCTGGCCTCGGCCTCGGCGGGGACATAGGGCGCAGTTGAATCCGTATACGTGACGGCCGCCAGGCGCAGCGAGGCGGGACTGCCCTCGCCGGAGCGCAGCGTGACGCGGTAGCGGTAGGCCGAGGCCTTCTTCTCAAGGCGCAGCAGGTCCACGTCCATACGGCCGAAAGGGGTCTGCTGGGACTTTACGCTGGCGCCGCCTTCGGGGCCAAGCCTGCCGAAGCTGAACCAGCCGCTCCAGCCTTCTTCGGTCTTGACCTGCGCCTCCGCCTCCATGGAACCGCCGCCGGGCAGCAGCGCGTCGGCCGAGAACAGCAGCTGGTCGAAGGGGAAAGCCGCCGGCGTTTCCGGCGAGGTAAGCACGGCCGGGGCCGCGGGGTCCTTAACGGCGAAGGCCGCGGCGGGGAACTGCGCCGGGGCCAGGTTGGAGAGGTCCGCGCCGGCGAAGTCCGCCGGCATCAGGCTGACCGCCGTCCATGAACGGGTTGTTGAGGGCTGGGCCGAGATGTTGTTGGTAGCTGCCATAAGCATTATCAACGCTGCCTTCGGTATAGGTTTCTTCACGGTAGTATAGCGAGGTCCGTAAGGTTTTATCCTATCAAAATTGAAAAGCCTTGTCAGAATATATATATTGGTACTTCATGAAGTATTCGGTGGTCATTCCGGCGTTCAACGAGGCCGGCCTGCTGGGCGCCTGCGTGGACGGCGCGCGGGCCGCTTTCGCCGCCCGCGGCGAGACCGCCGAGATAGTGGTCTGCGACAACAATTCCACGGACGGCACGGCCGCCGTGGCCGCCGGGCGCGGGGCGCGCGTGGTTTTCCAGCCGGCCAACCAGATCTCGCTGGCGCGCAATACCGGCGCGGCCGCGGCCGGCGGCGACTGGCTGGTCTTTATAGACGCGGACTCGCGGCTTTCGCCGGAGACGCTGGGCGCGGCCCTGGCGCTGATGCGCGGCGGCCGCTGCTGCGGCGGCAGCGCGCTGATAGCTTTCGACCCGCCGCCGCCCTGGTGGGGAGCGCTGCTCACCGGCGGCTGGAACCTGCTGTCGCGGATTTTCTCGCTGGGCGCCGGGTCGTTCATGTTCTGCCGCGCCGACGCCTTCCGCGACTGCGGCGGCTTCAGCGCCGAACTTTACGCCGGTGAGGAAGTGGCCCTGACGCGGGCGCTTAAGGCCTGGGGCAGGCCGCGCGGCCAGGGCTTCACCGTGATAACCGGAGCGCCGCATGTCAGCTCCGGCCGCAAGTTCCGGCTCTACACTTTCGGCGAGCTGGCCCTGGGCGCGCTGCGCTGCGTACCGCACCCGTTCCGGTCGCTGCGCGACCCGTCTAAACTGAACGTTTTTTACGAAGGAAGAAGGAAATCCAAGGAGAACGAATGAAGAAGAACATCCCCGACGTGAAAAAAGGGGACAGGCTGCTTTTCGTCTACAGGCCGGGCGCCGGGCTCGAGGTACAGGCCAACGGCAGGCCGCTGGGCTCCATAGAGGGCAAGGACTTCTCGGACGCGCTGTTCCGCGTGTGGCTGGGCGGGAAGGTGTCCGACAAGACCTTGAAGAAGGGCCTGCTGGGCGAGTGACCTATTGAATACGGTGACTAAAAATCCTAACGTGTACGCAGGGGGAACTATAAAGTACATTACCGTACTTCTGGCCATGGCGGCGCTGCTGCCGGCCGGCGCCATGGCGGCGCCGCCGGTGGTTGTGCTGCAGCCTTCTCACCAGACCGACACCGGCGAGAACTACAACGAGGCCGCCACCGCCGGGGCCATAGCGGACTACGCCCTGCGCGCCGCGCCGCATTACGACGAACACAAGGTGTGGAGCTACGGCCGCCGGGGGCTGCACCACGCCGACCAGGGCACCAATACCCTTATAGCCCATACCACGGCCGTGGAGGACGGCAAGATCTCGGGCTACGCCTGGGCACTGGCCCGCTCCAACGAGCTGCATCCGCTGGTGTTCATAGGCGTGCATAACAATTCCGGCACCGGCCGTCACGCCGTGTGGGGCTACATCCACGACGGGGACCTGATGATGGAACGCAACCGCCGCCTCTCCGACGTGCTCATAGAAGAGATAGCGCGCGCCACCGACCTTGAGAACCGCGGCACCCATACCGACAGCTCCGCCGGCCGCAACGATTACCGCTGCGCCGCCACCGGCCGGCAGGCTTTCTACAGCATAGACGAGAACGTCAACGTCGCCCCTTACCGCGTGATACTGGAGATAGGCGACATAGAGCGCAGCCGGGCCTTCCTGCAAGACGAGGGCCGCCGTCGCGCCATAGGCGAGGCCATAAAACGCGGCCTCGCGCGGTTCCTCGACGGGGAACAGGGGGGAACATGGAGAAGATAAATGCCTCGGCCCTCGTAATAGACGACCAGGAAGAAATGCTGCTGCTCTGCACCCAGGCGCTGGGCGAGCTGGTGACCGAGGTGCACGAGGCGCAGACCTCCTCGGCCGCGCGCGAGCTCTTCCACCGCCGCTCCTTCGACCTGGTGCTCACCGATATAAATATAGACAAGGACGGCGACGGCGTGGCGCTGGCGCAGGAGATAAAGAACCTCTCGCCCGACACCAAGGTGATCATGATGACCGCCGACCCCACGCTGGAGACCGCCATAGGCGGCATAAAGTCCGGCGTGCTGGAGTACATCATAAAGCCGTTCTCGCTGGAGTACCTCAACAGCGTGGTGCACAACGTCTTCGAGAAGGCCAAGCTCTCGTCGGAGCTGGAGCGCGAGAAGACCATGAAGCAGGAACTGGAGGCCGCTTACGCCCAGCTGAAATCGTTCGAGAAGACCAAGGATTCCATAATAGCCCGCGTGAACCACGAGCTGCGCACGCCCATGGCCATAGCGCTGGCCTCGTCGGAGATGCTGGGCCAGCAGCTTAAGGAGGCGCGCGACCAGGAGACCTGGGACCGCAGCCACAAGGCGCTGCGCGCCCTGCAGCTGGCGCTGGGCGAGCTGCTGACCTTCAGCGAACTGCTGAAAGGCGAGATGAAGGCCGACAAGAAGCCCACCGACCTGTGGGACGTCCTCGGCAATGTCTCTGCCAGCCTCGAGTTCCTCTACGACGACATGCAGACCAAGGTGGAGCTGCTGCGCGAGGGCGAGCCCTACGAGGTGATGGCCGACCCCGAGCTGGTGTCGGAAGCGTTCCGCCAGCTGCTGGTGAACGCCGTGAAGTTCAACAAGAAAGGCGGCAGCATAACCGTGAAGGCCCATTACGGCCCCGAGCGCGCCGTGTTCGCCTTCAGCGACACCGGCCCCGGCGTAAGCGACGAGGCCATGCCGCACCTCTTCGACAGTTTCTTCCAGGCGGCGGATTATCTTACGCGCGAGGTGGGCGGCATAGGCCTGGGCCTTGCCATAGTTAAGCAGATAGCCGAGGTGCACGGCGGTGCCGTGGCCGCGCAGAAGAACCTGGAGGGAGGCGGCATGACCTTCTCCGTCTCCATACCTAAGCCCGCGGCGCGGGCCTGAATCTATAAGGGAAAAGCTGGTCGGGGCACCGGGAATCGAACCCGGAATTCATGCTCCCAAAGCACGCGTGAGAGCCATTTCACTATGCCCCGTCGGGAGATATTCTACTAAATAGCGGGCCCGCCGGGGACTTTCCTTACGAAAGCCTCCGAGACCTTGTGCCTGCGCGTCTTGCGCACTATCAGTTCCACCTGGCCGGCGCGCACCACGTCGCTGCCCAGCGGCGGGCGTCCCAGCTGCCGCTCCACCCAGGCCGAAAGCTGCACGTTGCCGGCCTCCGGCTTAAGCCCCAGCTCTATCATCACCGCCGCCATGTCCGCGGATCCTCCGGCTATAAGCCCGCCGCCGGCCGCGTACAGATGCGAAGGCAGGCGGTCGTACTCGTCCTTTAGCCGCGCGCCGAAAAGCTGCGCCGTTATGTCCTCCACCGTAAGCAGGCCGGTCACCGTGCCGTCGGCGGCGCAGACCACCGCCATATGGGCGTTGCGGGCTATCATCTGTTCCAGCGCTTTCGACGCCGGAGTGCCTGAATTTATTTTTTCAATAGGCCGCGTTATGCCGCCAACGTCGGCGGACGGGGCCTGCATTTTAAGCGCGTTAACGATATCCTTGAAATTTATGTAGCCAGCCACTTCCCCGGGGGCTCCGTCCACCTTGGTTACGGGGAAGCGCGTGTGCAGGTCCAGGTGGGCGCGCACCAGCGCGTCCGGCAGGCTCATGTTTATAGGTATATAAGAGAAGGCCGCCGCCGGCACGGCCAGTTCGTCGACGGTGCGCAGCGACAGCATGGCCGCGGCGTTCACTATCTTCTCCTCCAGCGGGCCTATCAGACGTTCCGAGCGCGCCTGCGCCGCCGCCAGCTTTAGTTCCGATATGGCCGCCTTCTCCTGCCAGTCCTTCTTGGGCGTCAATTTGTTGGCCGCCGCCAGGGCGGCCTTCACCGCCGCCTCGAACACGGCCAAGAGCGGGTAGCAGGCGAAGTACAGTACCCTGAAGGCCGGCGACAGTTTGAGCAGCACCAGTTCCTTGTTCTCTATGGCGAAGATCTTTGGCGCCAGCTCGCCGAAGATTATGGTGACGAAGCTGAGCGGCAGGACGAACACGACTATGGCCAGCGTTTCCGCCGTGGCCGGGGTAAGCCCGTAGCGGGAGGCTATAAGGGGGGAGAGCGCCTCGTTGACCCCGGCGCCGCCGGTGGCCGCTGCCACCGCGCCGGCCAGGGTTATGCCCAACTGTATCAGCGAAAGCCCGGCCTCCAGCCTGGACTTCATGAAATGCGCCGAGGCCGCCCCTGGCGCGCCATTTTCCTTAAGGTGCTGTATGCGCGCCTTGGACACCGAGGCCAGCGCCATTTCGTACGCCGCGAACGCGGCGTTGAAGACCAGCATGGCAGTAATTACGACTATTTCCGTCGAGAATGATCCCACTGAACCCTCCTGATTGAATTTCCAACCCGGAAAAGATATAATAGCAATATATTCCGGGATGGTGTAACGGTAGCACGAGAGACTCTGAATCTCTTTGTCTAGGTTCGAATCCTAGTCCCGGAGTTCCCGCTTTCAAGGCCCTGGCAACTATGCCGGGGCCTTTTTGTTTGGTATAGTCTACGCTGTCAGGGGAACAGAAATGAGGGCTGAAATAAGTTTCGACGACTGGATAAAAGGCATCTTCGGCCGGCCTGAGGGGCCGGAGCCGTGGTATTGGGACGTAAACGATCAGATGCCTAATATACCGCCGGGGTCGTCGGTAAGATATCTGCGTAAACTTTTTACTGATAGCAAGTCCCTGCTTGGGCAATACTCCAATCTTCAGCTGAAACGGGGGTTCTGGTACATTATCGATTGCGGCCTCTCGACCGAGCTTGTCAGCCTGCTCGATGAGTCCGTCCCGCTGCAGGAAAAACTGGAAACCATAGGATCCATTTATCAGCTCTACAAAGACTGTTTTTTAGAGCGCTGTGCGAGTTCTCTGTCGCATCTTGGCGAATCTAAAGAAAATCCTTTGAATGTGTTGTGTTATATGTGGTGGGACGTCGCCCCGTTGCCGGCTACGGCCGGGAAGATCGACAATAAGGAGATCGACGCCTCTTGCCTAAAAGCGATGCGAAAAATTCTGACCTTGGACAACGACGCCTGTCGGGAAAGCGCGTTGCACGGTTTGGGGCATGCGAAACTTTATTATCCGGCTGAAGTCGAAAAAATTGTGTCTGAGTTTATCGCTGCCAACCCAAAGATCCGTAAAGAACTTATGCTGTATGCGCAATCCGCGCGAGAGGGGATGGTCCAGTAGTAAGCGGCTGCTTCCGTTTGGAGAGTATAAGTATACGGTTAAAACTGAAATCATGGGGATTGTGGATAAATAGTCAAATAGTAAAAAGCGTCCCCGCTCTGACATTGCGGGGCATTAATCAATGAATCCAATTGATAGAACAAAGTCTTTTGCGGCAGATAAGAAAACGAGCAGTACCTATGCTGGTATCTGTGCCTGCTTGGTTTTGTTGAGCATTCTTGTTCGGATCACTCTCCCGATAACGCTCGGTTCGATATTATTGGGGATCGGCATATTTATCTTTACGGGAAAGAAATGGGTGCGACTGGTTATTATCCCGATTTGCCTGGCATTCAACCTTGCCACGAGTTACTTGTTCGGTTTTCCTGTTAAATACCTTATGCCGTTGGAGGGATATGTTAAGGATATTGCGACGGGGGAGCCTATTGAAAACGCGATATTCGATGTTGAATATAGCGAATATCGCCCTACCGTTACCGTGACTGTTGTCGGACGCGATATCGGCCACGCATACGCGGTTAGTGGAAAAGACGGAAAGTATTTGGTCGAGGGTAGACTACTGTTGGACTTCATTCATCCTAATGCCAGAAGGCACTTGAAACTTCGTCATCCGCTCTATGAAACAGCGGATATATTCCTTAATCGCGCAGACTTAACGGTGGTTGACAATGTCTGCCGGGAAAAAGAACGGGCCTCAGGTATCTTCCATGTTGATACATGTAGAATAACCTTCAAATCTAAGCATGGACTAATTCGGTATGATGTCGAGCTGGAAAAGTTGAAAGATAAGTATCGCAATGCGAGAAAAGTTGACGGACTGGATATTACATGGGTTCTTCATGATGAAATGATAGAGTATGCTGTGCAGGCAAAGAAAATGGGCTTGCCTATCGAGTGGGATTTTATATTTAGGGAATGGGATAAGACTCTGCTCCCGTTTGGAGAATATAAAGGGACAGCTAAAACTGAAATCATGAGGATTGTAAATAGTCAAATAGTAAAAAGCGTCCCCTAAAATAAAAAAGCCCCGGGGTGCCGGGGCTTTTTTATTTTGTGCGGCTTCTACTTTACCAGGTCCATGATGGCGGCGAGGGCCGGCAGCAGTATGGCGCCTACCATGGCCTCGCCGGCCACCAGGCCGGAGGCCAGCGGCGTGGCGTACAGGTTGAACGAGCCGTTCTCGTCGGCGGAGAACCTGGCCCAGATGGCCGAGATCACGCTGCCTATGGCCATGGCTATGTTCAGCGAGGCCGGCAGTATCAGCGCGAAGCCGAGCGCCGCCGGTATCGGCACGAACCAGAAGCGGCTCACCTCGTGGCCCTGCTCGTTGGTCTTCTTGAAGGCGAGCAGCAGCTCGAAGAAGATGCCGACGAAGATGGCGATGACGGAGGCCTGCATGGCGCCGTACGGCAGGTAGGAAAGGCCTTTCTCCATCACTATGGCCAGCGTGGCTATCTTGAGGCCCGTCGGAGCGGCGAGCTGGCCGGGGTTCAGGCCAATGCCGTAGGTCTTCTCCAGCATGGTGAACATCAGCGGCGTAAGGATGGCGCCTATGGGTATAACTATCAGCTGGGCCAGTATCAGCGTCTTGAACTTGCCGCCCAGGCGCTGCGCCACCCAGAACGAGGGCACTACGGTCTCCGACGTGGCCTGCGGGTTGGCGCTTACGTAAGCCGCCGCCAGGTTGGAGCGTATATGCGCGGGCCAGATCAGGCCGAACAGGAACTGCGTGGCGTTGGCCATCAGCGACACCGGGCCCGAGCCGGTTATACCGAGCACGCGCAGGCCGGCTACTATCAGCACGGGCTGTATGGCCACGGCCAGCAGCACCTCGGCCCACGGCATGTCGAACCAGGAACTGGTCATCCAGACCAGCAGCGCCACGCTTATGGAGATGCCGGTGACGGTCCACCAGAGCGGTATCTGCTCGTCGGCGAGCGACTTGAACTCGTGCTTCTCGAACTTGGTCTTGTCCTTGTGCAGGAAATGCTTTACGATGGGGATGAGGACGCTGGTGAGGGCCGCGGCTATCATCAGCGCGGTGGCGGGCCACATCATCCACTGCACCACGTACTTGAAGTGCGAGGCCGCGCCCGCGAATTCGCCGGCCTTGCCGCAGGTGGCGTTGAGGTAGTTCATGGCCTGCGCCTGCTGCGCCGGGTCCAGGCCGCCCACGGAGTTCAGCGTGCTCAGGCAGCTGCCGAAGTTCTCCGGCGCCACGCCGGAGAGGGCCGAATACTTGGCCACGGTCTCGCCGAAGGCGCTCACCAGCCAGGTGCCCATAAGGCCGGAAAGACCGACGGAGAGAGGCACCAGCATGCCCAGGCCGATGGCCGCGAATTCAGGCCCCAGCGCTATGTTGAGCGCGGGGTTGCCGACTATGGGCGAGATCACGCCCAGGCCGTCCTTCAGAAAGGTAAGGAAGCCGGCGGCGCCTGTACTGACCATCAGCACGTCGCGGCGCTTCTTGGTTGTCTCGGTGGCCTTGGGGTCGGTAAGGGTCTGCGCCACGGCGAGGGTGGCCTTGCTGCCCGGCCACGGTATGGAGTGGTCCTTCAGCAGCGAGCCCCTCGGGAATATTCCCATGAAAACGCCGAGGTTGGCGGAAACCAGCAGCCACAGGAACATCTGCCACGTCGTGAGGTTGAAGCCGATGTCGCGGCCGAAGACGTTCTGTATGTAATAGAAGGCGGCCAGTATGACCACCATGAAGGCTATGCCGGAGACCAGGCCTATCATGGTCTGGATGATATTGAGTTCTATGGCGAGCTCCTGGCCCTGCATGCGCCTGCCCAGCACGAAGGCGGCGAGGAACATGCCGCCCATGGTAAGGTCCACGCTCTGGCCGAGCTTCAGCGTAACGTAGGGGATGGCGGCGGCGGACACCGCGCAAAGTATGCCGCCCAGGAGCAGCAGTCTCCAGTTCAGTTCTTTCATGTTGTTACCTCTTTTCACAAATGATACCAAAAGGCGGGCGGCGCCGCCGCTAATTTTCTAGAATATGGACGGGACGCCCAAGGGAGGCTGGATGAAAAGCATATCTGAATATTTCGGTTTCGCGGAACGCGGCACCACGGCGCGCACCGAGCTCGGCGCGGGGCTGGCCACGTTCCTGACCATGTCGTACATCATCTTCGTGCAGCCGGCGGTGCTGGGCGCGGCCGGCATGGACAAGGGCGCGGTGTTCACCGCCACCTGCCTGGCCTCGGCGCTGGCCTGCTTCATCATGGGCCTGTACGCCAACTACCCCATAGCGCAGGCGCCGCTGATGGGGGAGAACTTCTTCTTCACCTACGCTGTGGTGCTGGGCATGGGCTACAGCTGGCAGAAGGCGCTGGCGCTGGTGTTCATCTCGGGCGTGGTGTTCCTGGCGCTCACGCTCACCAGGCTGCGCGAGAAGCTCGTCGACGCGGTGCCGGAGGACCTGAAGTACGCCATAGCCTCGGGCATAGGGCTTTTCGTGGCGCTGATAGGTTTTAAGGAAGCGGGGCTGATAATAGCCGCGCCGGCCACGCTGATGAAACTGGGCGCCATCACGTCGGCGCCGGTGCTTTGCGCGCTGGCCGGCCTGCTGGTGATGGCGGCGCTGTTCGCGCGGCGCGTAAAGGGAGCGGTGCTCATCGGCATACTGGCCGCGGCCGCCGCGGCTTGGGCCGCCGGCCTCGCCCATTTCGGCGGCGTGGTCAGCGCGCCGCCTTCGCTCGAGCCGACGCTGTTCAAGCTGGACCTCGCCGGGCTGATGACGCCGGACTCGCTGGCCATAGTTCTGATCTTCCTTTTCATGGCGCTGTTCGACACGCTGGGTACGCTCCTTGGCGTGGGCGTGCAGGCCGGGCTTATGAAGGACGGAAAACTGGAGCGCGTCTCTCGCGCGCTGGTGTCCGACGCGGTGGCCACCACGGCGGGCTCGCTGATGGGCACCTCCACGGTGTCTAGCTTCATAGAGAGCGCCACCGGCGTGGCGCAGGGCGGCCGCACCGGCCTTACCGCCGTAACCGTCGGCGCGCTGTTCCTGGTGGCGCTGTTCTTCTCGCCGCTGGTGGGCTCGGTGAACGTGGCGGTGCCGCTCGCCGACGGCAGCTTCATCCACCCGGTCACGGCCCCGGCGCTGATCCTGGTGGGCGCGCTGATGATGGCCGCCGTCTGCCGCATAGACTGGCGCGAGCCTGGCGCGTCCATACCGGCCTTCGTCACCATGACGCTGATCCCGTTCACCTACAATATCGCCGACGGCATAGCCTTCGGCTTCATCTCCTTCGTGGCGGTGAGATCGCTGACGGGGAAATTCCGCGACGTGCCCGCCCTGCTCTGGGTGATCTCGCTGCTCCTCGCCCTGCGCTACGCCTTCCTCTGAGGCCGGTTTAGATTTGGCGCGGCTCTTTTTTGTTTAATATACCTTTAAACATGAAAGACCGCGCCTACAGTATCATCTTCGCCGCAGCCGCCGTAATGGTGGTGCTTGTGGCTGCCCCTTACCGCATTTTCGACCTGGACCGCTTCTTCGTGCCGAAGGAGCTGGTGCTGCACGCCGCCGCCCTCTGCCTGGCCCTGCTGGGCCTGGCCCGCGCGCGGGCGCTGGAAGCCGGGCGCGCCGACCTGCTGCTTGGCCTTTACCTGGCGCTCAGCGCCGTAAGCGCCGCGCTGGCACCGGACCTCTGGCTTTCCACCCGGGCGCTGGCCGTATCGCTTTCCGGGGCGCTGGTGTTCTGGAGCGTGCGCTCCGCCGACGGTGGGACCCGCCGCGCCATCGTGGCCGCCGCCGCTGCCGCCGCGGTTATAGGCGCCGCCACGTCGCTGCTGCAGGCTTATGGCCTGCATAGCGATTACTTCAGCCTGCACCGCGTGCCCGGCGGCACTTTGGGCAACCGCAATTTCATGGCGCATCTGTCGGCCATCTGCGCGCCGGCCCTGCTGCTGGTGGTGCTGCGCGCCCGCCGCGGCTGGGCCGCCGCTATAGGGTCCGCCGGCCTTGCCGTGCTCGCCGCCGCGCTGCTGCTTTCCCGCTCCCGCGCGGCGCTGCTGGGGCTTTCCGCCGCCGCTGTGATAATGGCCTACGGCCTGTGGCGCGCCCGCGCCGCCGCCGACGCCGTAGTGGCCAGGCGGCTTAAGCTGCTGGGTATAGCCGCCGCGCTGGGCCTAGCCGCGGCCCTAATTATCCCCAACACGCTTGAGTGGAAGAGCCGCTCTCCTTACATGGACACGGTAACCGGCCTGGCCGATTACCGCAAGGGCAGCGGCCACGGGCGGCTGGTTCAGTACACCCGTACGCTCAGCCTGGCGGCCTCGCACCCGCTCTTGGGCGTGGGCCCCGGCAACTGGACGCTGGTATATCCCAGATCCGTCGACGGCTTCGACCCTTCAATAGACTACAATACCGGCCGCACCATGAACCCCTGGCCCAGCAGCGACTGGGTAGCCATACTTTCCGAGCGCGGCCTGCCGGCGCTGGCGGTGATGCTGCTGTTCTTCGGCTTCATGTTCGCCGGGGCCTGGCGCAGGGCCGGGCGCCCCGCCGAGGGGGACGACCAGCTTGAGGGCGCAGCGCTGGCCGCGGTGCTGGCGGCTTCCGGCGTGGTGGCCTGTTTCGACGCGCTGCTGCTGCTGCCGGCCCCTTCTCTCCTGGTCTGCGGTCTCGCCGGCGCTCTTTGCGCCCCGTCTGGATTTTCGGTGAAGCTGAACGTGCCGCGCCGGGCGCTGTACGCCGCGCTGCTCCTGGTCTGGGGCGCGGCCCTGCTGCGCAGCGCCGGGCAGATAGCTTCCATGTCCATCTACAGCAAGGCCCGCAACAAGGCGCAGGTGTCGCGGGCCGCCCTCTTCGACCCTGGCAACGCCCGGGTGCGGGCCAGGCTGGACGCGCTGAACAACAAGCGCCGCCCGGCCCCGCCGCCTCCGCCGGCGGACATGTCCGCGCCCGACGACGACGCCCCCGGCGCCGAGCAGCCCGAGCCGGCCATGGACGAAGCCGCTCCGGCCGAGGTCTCCACGGCCGCGCCCGCGGCCGCCGTGCCCGCGCAGCCGGTCCCTTAGGCGCCGCCGGCTGTAGGTCAGCCCGGTTTGCGGCGGCGGGGTCCCATAACGTAAAATTTAAGCCTAGTCTCCAGGTGCGGATAACAACAGGATATGACAACAAGGCGCCTTCTTCCTTTATATCTATTATTGCTGCTGCTCCCGGCCGCTTACGGCGCGCCGGCGCATAAGGAAATAGCCGCTCCGGCTGCTGCCCCGGCGGCTCACGCCGAAGGCTGGGCCGCGCTGGAGGGCTTCCGCGACAATACTACGGAGCAGCCGGTGTTCAGGGCGCTGGAACTGGCGCGCAAGTCCATAGACATAGAGATCTACGAGATGTCCGACCCCGACGTGCGCGCGGCTCTGCGCTCCGCGATGGCCCGCCGGCCGGAACCGGTGCGCGTGCGTGTGGTTAAGGACCCGGACCCGCTCGGCGAGAACTGCCGTTACTTCGCCCCGGTGACCGAGAAGGACAGCGCCGATTGCCGCGACCAGAAGGCGCTGGTGGCGGAGGTGCGCGCCTCGCCCGGCGGGGCCTTCGTGCCTTTCAACAAGGCCGAGCTCTGCGGCGGCGTCTCTAAGAACGGCAGGCCGAAGAAATGCTTCGAGCACGGCAAGCTGATGATAGTGGACGGCCGCTACGCGCTGATGAGCACCGGCAATTTCAACAGTTCCAACCTCTGCAACCAGAAGCGCGGCCCGCGCGTCTGCAACCGCGATTTCAGTTATATCACGTCGGATACGGACGTGGTCAAGGCCGTTTCCGCCGTGTTCGAGGGGGACCTGGCCGGCCGCAGCTACGAACTGCCGGCCCTGCTGACGCCCGCCGTTTCCGCCAAGCTTACGGTAAGCCCGTACTCTCAGGCCCCGCTGGTGGCCTTCATAAACAGCGCTAAGAAGAGCGTGCGCATAGAGAACCAGTACCTCAAGGAGAAAGCGATAGACGCCGCGCTGAAGGCCCGCGCCGCGGCCGGCGTGAAGGTGCAGGTGATGGTCAGCAGCCTCTGCAGTTTCGGCAAGCCGAAGAGCACCCGCTCCTCGGAGGAGCTGTTCTCCGCTTTCGAGCGGGCCGGCATAGAGCCCCGGCTCTTCACCGCCGCCATGCGCGTGGGCGGCCGCCCCGGCTACCTGCACGCCAAGGCCATAGTGGTGGACGACGAACGGGCCTGGGTGGGCTCGGTGAACGGCTCCGAGACCGCCACCTCGGCCAACCGCGAGTTCGGGGTTTTCTTCGACGATCCTTCCGACGTGCGCAGGCTGACCGCCATACTTGAATCAGATTTCTCATCTCCGGCTTCCGAGACCTGGCGCGAAAGCCTGGAATGCGCCAAGGACCGCGCTTCCGGCGCCGCCCTGGACTGACCCGGGTTAAACTAAAAACTAAGAACGTCCCCTTTACCGGGTTTTATTAAACTCGTAAGATTTCAGTATGAGAAAGATCCTCTTCATGCTGGCCGCGGTCTCCTGCGCCATGCCCGCGGCGGCCGCG
>CALMZU010000257.1 GCA_937870775.1 uncultured Elusimicrobia bacterium | reverse complement strand
GCCAGGCCGCCCCGGTCCAGTTGACGCCGCGCAGTTTGCAGCTGGCGAAAGCGGTACCGCGGAACGAGGACCTCGCGGGGTTCATAAGGCTGAGGTTGCAGCTTTCGAAGCGGCAGTCCTTGAGCGTGCATGACCTGAACTCCGCCGCCGTCAGGTCGCAACCGCGGAAAAGGCAGGAACGGAACGAGATGCCCTCGAGTTTCGCCCCCTTGAGCTGCAGGCCCTCGAAGCTCCGGTCCGATTCCTCGGCGGAGAACGGCGGGCGCGCGTCCTTTCTCATAGCCTGCTCCTCCGCGGCCTGCCCCTGGCCGCGGCGTAGGATATGCGGCAGGCGCAGGCCAGCAGGGCCTCAGGCCTCGCCATGATGGCTCGGTACCTGTCAGTGCCGGTCAGCGAGAGGGCCAGCAGCCGCGCGGCACGGAGCATCCTGAACGGCAGGAACTCGGTGTTGCAGCAGACGCGCTCCGGCATGGGTTACCCGGCGTATTCTTTGATCAGGTGCGCGGCTATCTCGTTCTTCTGTATGTGGTTGGTGCCTTCGTAGATCTGCGTGACCTTGGCGTCGCGCATGAACTTTTCGACGGGGAAGTCCCTCATGAAACCGATGCCGCCGCAGAGGTTGATGCACTCCTGCGCGGTCTCGAAGGCGGTGTCGGAGGCGAACAGTTTCGCCATCGCGGATTCCTTGGTCCAGCGCGCGGTCTGCAGCTTCTTGAGCTCCTGGCGCACCTGGGTCTTGTTGGCGACGGCCGCGGCTACGGCGGGCAGCAGCGTAGAGTCCATGCCGCGGGCGACGCGGTAGGTGAGGGCGCGGGCGGCCTCTACCTTGGCGGCCAGCTCGGCGAGCCGGTGCGAGATGGCCTGGAACGAGGCCACGCTCTGCCCGAACTGCTTTCGGGCGCGCAGGTACGGGACCGTCTCGTCGATGGCGCCCTGCGCTATGCCTACTGCCTGGGCGGCCACGCCGGGGCGCGAGTAATCGAAGGTTTCCTGCAGCACGAAGAGGCCGAAGCCTTCGCCGCCGAGGCGGTTGGCCGCGGGGACGCGGCAACCCTCAAAATGGAGCTCGTAGGTAGGGTTGGCCTTTATGCCGAGCTTCTTCTCCTTCTTGCCCAGCGTGAAGCCGGGGGTGTCCTTGTCCACGACGAAGGCGGTGATGCCGCGGGCGCCCTTGGCCGGGTTGGTGGAGGCGAAGACGACGTAGAGGTCGGAGATGCCGCCGGAGGAACAGTAATGCTTGGCGCCGTCTATCACGTAGTGGTCGCCGTCGGCCTTCGCGGTGGTCTTCTGCGCGGTTGCGTCGGAGCCGGCCTCGGGTTCGGTTATCGCGAAGGCGGCCAGCTTGCGGCCGGAGGCGATGTCGGGCATCCAGCGGGAGCGCTGTTCGTCGGTGGCGTAAAGGAGTATCGGCATCGCGCCGAGGGCCGAGGTCGCGACGGGCATGGTTATGGCCGCGTCCACGCGCGCCAGCTGCTCTATCGCGGCGCACAGCGTGGCCACGCCGCCGCCCACGCCGCCGTAGGCCTCCGGCAGCCAGAGGCCGAACAGGTCCACCTTGCGCATCTCCTCGAGGACCTGTACCGGGTATTCTTCTTTCTCGTCGTACTCGAAGCGCAGCGGCTTCACCTTTTTCTGCGCGAACTCGTAGGCCAGGTCGGCTATGGCCCTCTGCTCCTCGGTAAGGTCAAAGTTCATGCGGGTGCACCTCGTGGGTCGCCAGGTAGTCCAGCGCGTTCTTCGCGGCGGACTGCTGCGCCTCTTTCTTGTTCTTGCCGGAGCCTATGCCCAGCGTCTTCTTCCCCAGGTATACCCTGATGGTGAAGAGCTTGTTGTGCTCGGGCCCGGTCTCGCTCATCAGCTCGTAGTCCGGCGGGCGCTTGTGGCGTTTCTGTATCGCCTCCTGAAGCGCGCTCTTGTGGTCTATGTCCAGCTGCCCGGGCACCTGGCCTTCCAGCCAGGGGATTATGATCTTTTCGGCGGGCCCGAGACCGCCGTCGAGGTAGACGGCGCCCAGCACCGCCTCCATGGCGTTGGAAAGTATGCTGTGCCGCTTGGCCCCCCCGCTCAGGTGCTCGCCGGCGCCGAGGTAAAGGTGGTGGCCCAGCCCTATCGCCTCCGCCCAGCGCGCGAGGTTCGCGCGCGAGACGATGGCGGACTTGGCCTTAGAAAGGAACCCCTCGTCCTCCGAGGGGTTCTTGATGAAAAGATAATAGGATACGGTCAGGCCCAGCACGCTGTCGCCGAGGAATTCCAGGCGTTCGTTGTACCGGGAGGTCCCCCGCTCGGTGGCGTGCGACTTGTGTGTCAGCGCCTCCTCGAGGAGTCCCTTGTCCTTGAACCTGTACCCTATTACTTCTTCAAGGGAAGACATTTCCCGTTCCGGGTCAGTCTTTCTTGCCGGCCTTTTCCTTTATGTAGTCGATGGCCATGCCGACGGTCCTTATCTTTTCGGCGTCCTCGTCGGGGATCTCGATGTCGAACTCTTCCTCGAGGGCCATTACCAGTTCGACGGTGTCGAGCGAGTCGGCGCCGAGGTCCTGAACGAACTGGGCCTGCGGGGTGACCTCGGCCGCGTCCACGGCGAGCTGCTCGACGATGATCTTCTTGACTCTTTCTTCCAGGTTTTCGGTGACTGCCATTACGTTACCCTCCTGATTATTTGCGAATCCACTAAATCACATGTAAAGGCCGCCGTTCACGGCCAGCACCTGGCCCGTGACGTAGGCCGAATCGTCGCCGGCCAGGAACAGCGCGGCTTTAGCGATCTCCGCCGGCTCGCATATGCGGCCGAGCGGTATCATCTCGCAGATCTTCGCCTTGGCCTCTTCCTTGAGACCGTCGGTCATGCGCGTGCGCACGAAGCCGGGCGCCACCGCGTTGACGAGGACGTTCCTGGGCGCGAACTCGCGCGCCAGCGACTTGGTCAGGCCTATCAGCCCGGCCTTAGAGGCCGCGTAGTTGGCCTGGCCGGCCTGGCCTGCCTGCCCGACGACGGAGGCCATGTTGATGATGCGTCCGGAGCGGGCCTTCAGCATCGACTTCGAGGCGGCCTTGGCCATCAGGAACGCGCCCTTCAGGTTCACGTCGATGACCGCGGAAAAATCTTCCTGCTTCATGCGCAGCACCAGGCCGTCCTTGGTGATGCCGGCGTTGTTCACGAGGATGTCCAGCCTGCCGAAGGCGGCGACGGTACCGTCGACGGCCTTCTCGCAGTCCTCTTCCCGGGCGACGTTGAGGCCGAGCCCGGCGGTCTTCGCGCCGGTCTTGGCGGCTATGTCCGCGGCGGCCGCCGCCGACTCCTCCGCGGAGAGGTCGGCCACCATGACGGAGGCCCCCTCGGCGGCGAACATCAGGGCTATCTCGTAGCCTATGCCGCGCGCGGCGCCGGTGACCAGGGCGGTCCTGCCTTCGAGGCGCTTCATGCTTCCTGCTCCTTGGCGGCTGAAATATGTTCCTTGACCTGTTCCATCTGTTTCCTGATGTGCCCCACCATGCCGGAGGCGGCCAGGTCCGCGCTGACGCGTATCGCGCTGAAGATGTCGCCGGAGGTCACGCGGCCGTGGCAGACCATCGCGACGCCGTTGACGCCCAGCAGAGGGGCGCCGCCGTACTCCTCGACGCTCATCTTGCGCTTGAGGTTCGAGAACGCCTTGTGCATCACCATCGCGGCGATCTTATAGGTGAACTTGGCCATGATCTGGGCCTTGATCATCTTGAAGACCACCTTGGCGGTGCCTTCGTAGAGCTTCAGCGCCACGTTGCCCGTGAAGCCGTCGGCCACCACGACGTCGTACTCGCCGCCGGGTATGTCGCGGCCTTCTACTGGGCCGCAGAAATTCACGCCGACCTTCTTTATCAGGGGAAGGGTCTCCTGTACGAGGTTGTTGCCCTTGCATTCCTCCTCCCCTATCGAGAGGAGGCCCACCCTGGGGTTCTCTATCTTAAGCAGCGAACTCACGTAGATGGAGCCCATCACCGCGAACTGCGCGAGGTGCCAGGGCTTGCAGTCCATGTTCGCGCCGGCGTCCAGCAGCACGGTCGTGCCCTTGAACGTCGGCAGCGGGGCGGCTATCGCCGGCCGTATGACGCCCGGGATGCGCTTCATCTTCAGCAGCGAGGCCACCATCACAGCGCCGGAGTTGCCGGCAGAGATGAAGGCGTCGGCCTTGCCCTCGTGGACGAGCCCGGCCGCGACCATCATCGAGGAGTCCGGCTTCTTGCGGCACTCCTCGACGGGCTCGGCGGCCATGTCCACCACGTGCGGGGCGTGGACGATCTTTATCCGCTCCGGGTTCTCGGCCCCCAGACGGCGCAGTTCCTCGCGTATCTCCGGGTCGCGGCCCACGAGGATTATCTCGTGGGGCAGCTTCCGGGCCGCGAGCAGCGCGCCCTCTATGTTGGGCTTCAGCCCGAAGTCCCCGCCGTGAGCGTCAAGCGCTATTCGCATTTGTGCTCCCGCGGGTTCTTATTTCTGGTCCTTGCCTTCTTCGTTCTTCTGGACGTTCTGGGCCACTTCGATCTTGCCGTTGTAGGAGCCGCAGGACGGGCAGACGCGGTGGGGCAGGCGGAGAGCTCCGCACTGGCCGCACGCGGACAGCGACTTCACCTCGAGCTTCCAGTTCTGGGCCCGGCGGGAGTCCCTGCGGGACGGTGTATGTTTGCGTTTAGGATTAGGCATCGTTGCACCTCTTAACTAGACTTCTTACGTCAAAGCTTCTTCTTGTCGTCGTTCTGCCGCACTTTCAGGCCTTTGAGCGCCTCGAAGGGGCTGGCATGGTCCGGCTTGCACGAACAGGTCTGCCGGTTGCGGTTGATGCCGCATACGAGGCAGCGGCCCTTGCAGTTCTCCGCGCACAGGACCTTTATAGGCGCGAGCAGGGCGGCCGTCTCCCGTATAACTTCGCGCGTATCTATATATTCTACCGTATCCGGGTATACCTCGTCAAAAGAGTCCTCGAAAGAACGGGTCACGGGATCGCCGCAGCGGGAGCATTGGAGGGAGAGTTCGGCCTTCACTTTCCCCTCCAGCAGTATGGAGTCCCCGCCGACGGAAAAGTCCAGCTCCACGTCCAGTTTTTTCAGGGCGTCGGGGGTCTCGAAGGCGTCGGCGAAAGCGGCGGGCTGCGGGGAGATGACCGCGCGGCGGCCGCCTTCGGCCTTTATTTCGGCGTAGCTGAAAACGAAAGGGTCTTTCTGCTGCATTTATAATAAGATATCAACTATCCGGCCGCATAGTCAAACCCGCGGCCCCGGACCGGAGGTTCCGTCAGTCCGTCCCGGCCCTTTCTGCCACCGAGTACGGCGGCCGCCGGTTGGCGCTGTGGTAGGTGCGTATGAGCACCTCCGCCATCAGCCCCATGAAGGCGAACTGCACCGCCACTATGGCGAAGAAGATAGCGACGAGGAACAGCGGCTGGTCCTTAACGAAGACGCCGTTCGCGAACTTGTTGTAGAGCGTGTACGCCGCCATCAGCGCGGCGGCGCCGAGCATCGCGAAACTGATCCCGCCGAACAGGTAGATGGGCTTCGTGATGAATTCCCCCATGAACTTGACCGTCAGCAGGTCCAGCACCACCTTGAAAGTGCGGGCTATGCCGTATTTCGAGCGTCCTTTCGTGCGGGGGCGGTGGTGCACCTCCAGTTCGGTCACCCTGGCGCCGGCGTAGCCCAGTATCGCCGGGAGGAAGCGGTGCATCTCGCCGTACAGGTCCGCGGACTTTATCAGCTCCGCGCGGTAGATCTTGAGCGTGCAGCCGAAATCGTGCAGTTTCACGCCGGTGACCGCCGAGATTATGGCGTTGGCCGTCATAGACGGGAGTATCCTGGAGAAGAAGGCGTCCTGCCTGCTGCGGCGCCAGCCGCTGACGACGTCCACGCCGGAGGCCGCGGCCGCGAAAAGGCGCGGGATGTCCTCGGGGTCGTTCTGCCCGTCGGCGTCCAGCGTGACTATCCATTCCCCCCGGGCCTCGGCTATGCCGGCCGCGAGCGCGGCGGTCTGGCCGTAGTTCTTGGACAGCCTCAGCGCCTTCTGGCCCGGCTTCGCCGAGAAGCCCTTCAGTATATCGAATGAACCATCGCGGCTGCCGTCGTCGACCCAGATGATCTCGTGCGGCAGCTTCATCGAGTCCAGCGCGGCGGCCAGTTCCGCGCCGAAGCCCGGCAGGCTCTCGCTTTCGTTGTATACCGGTATTACCGCCGAGATTACTGGTTTCATATGATCCCTTTCTCCCGCAGCAGCGAGGAATAGAGCTCCTCCTGCCGGCGCACCATGAAATCGATGTCGAATTCCGCCAGGTCCGTGCCCGATGCCCCGGCGGCCAGCCTGGCGCGCAGCGCGCCGTCGTCGAGGACCTTGCCAAGGGCGCCGCAGAAGGCGTCCAGGTCCCCCTGCTTCACCGGGAAGCCGTTGACGCCTTCCTTTAATATGTCGGTAACCCCGTCGGTGGCGTAGCAGACGGCGGGCAGGCCGGTCCTGAGGGCCTCGACGAGGGCGCGGGGCAGCCCCTCCCAGTAAGAGGTCAGCGCGAACACGTCGGAGGCCGCGAGCAGTTCGGCCGTGTCCTCGCGCCAGCCGGTGAAGATGCAGACGCGCTCCAGGCCGCGCGCCCGGGCCGCGGCCCGGAGGTTCTCCAGTTCCTCCCCCCCGCCGACGAAGACGAAGCGTGCCGACGGGCGGGTCTTTGAAAGCCGCGCCGCGGCCTCGAGGAAATGGCCGGGGTTCTTCTGCGGCTTGGCGTTGCCGATGCAGGTCACGACGGTATGCGAAGCCGACAGGCCCAGTTCGGCCCTCTTCAGTTCCCGGTCGGTCTTCGCCGGGTAGGCGCCAAGGGCTATGCCGCTGCGTATCAGGACGTACTTCGCCGGATCGCCTATGCCCAGTTCCCTGGCGGTCTCCATGTTCGCCTTCGAGACGAAGACCAGCGCGTCGGAAAAACGGGCGCAGAATTTCTCGAGGGCTATATAGAAGTTCCTTTTAAGGAAACCCTGCCTCGGGTGGAAGCCGAAGCCGTGGAAGGTGTGGATTATCACCGGCACGCCGGCGGACCAGGCCGCCAGGCGGCCCAGTATGCCGGCCTTCGAGGAGTGGGTATGGACTATCTGCGGCTTCATCTCCCCGAGCTTCGCGCGCAGCTCGAAGAAGGCGCGCAGGTCCTCGAGAGGGCTGATCTGCCTGACCAGGTGTTCCGCGCGGATTATGTTGGCGTCGTCCACCCTGTGGTCGATGTCGCCGAGGTGCCCGCATATGATGGAGGCCTCGAAGCGGGAGCGGTCAAGCGTGCGCGCGGTGTGCAGCGTGTTGGCCTGCGCCCCGCCGAAATCCAGCCGGGTTATGATGTGTGCGGCCTTTATCATCGGCGCAGTTTCCCCGGCTTATATAAGGGATAATAATGTTTAAGTATGTCGCGGTACTTCGCGCCGCGGGCCTTGGCCATGCCGCGCGCGCCCAGCAGGCACATGCCCTTGCCGTCGCCGGTGCCGAGGCCGCGCAGCAGGAAGAACACCGGGTACTTGCCGCCCTCGAAGACCGGGCGTATGCTGAACAGCGTGGAGCGCAGCGCTCCGGCGCCCAGCGCCCAGGCTATTTTTGACTGGCCTTCCAGCACCTCGGTGCCGGCCGTGCCTTCCACCCTGAGCGACCTGATCCTGCCGTCGGCGTCGCGGGCCAAAGGTATTATGGACCTGATGTAGCCGACCTTGCCCTCCCTGTTCAGCCGCGACTCTATCCAGCGCGGCTCGAGCAGCAGCGTCCAGTAGGCGTCGGAGCTGTCGGTCTTGTCATCGGACAGGCAGAAGAGCCCGTCGGGCGGGGCCTTCAGCGTCCAGGCGTAGAGGCTGAAAGGGGTCAGTTTAGCGGGACGGCGCCCGCCGTCGTCCGCCCCGGAGGCTGTGGAACCGCCGCAGGCCGTGTGGAACTCCGCGGGCGCCAGCGTCCCGCCGTCGCTCAGTACCTCTCCGGCGGTGGCCGCGGCCGCCGAGGCCGCGGCGGCGCTTTCGACCTGCAGGCCCGGGTAGGACGCGCAGTGGGCCGAATCGCACAGGTTGTATTCGCGGCTCTCGTGCGGCGACAGCCGGGCGAGGCGGCCGAGGCGGGTGCGCACCGCGACGGACACGGCCTTCAGGTGCTCGGGCAGCCTTGAGCCGGCCGAAAGCGAGGCCGTGACCGGAGGGACCATGGTCTCGACGGTGGTCTCGTTGATAAGCCAGACGCCTTTCTCGCGTATGAGGGCGAGCAGTTCGCCGCCGATCTCCTTGTCCCCCCTGTTCACGCCGTGGGCGCCTGGCAGCTCCGGGTTCTTAATAAGGATGACGCCGTCCCGCTTCTTCGGGACTATGCGCACGCTGTTGTTCGTGGTATGGGCGGCGGCTCCTGCGCTGTCGCGTATCTGGTAAAGCCGGTTCATCTCGTCGTAGGAGACCGTCCACTGGGAGTTCGCGGGCCCCGAAGCTATCATGCCGAGACGGGTGTCGATGATGGTGAAATCCGAGGAGCAGATGAAATTGAAGCTCTTCACCAGCGACGGCACGCCCGTCTTGTCGGCGTAGAGCCCCACCTTTACCTTCTGAGGGTCCGAGGTCCCCGAGGCCGACGTATGGGACGGCCAGGCCATCCTCGCCCAGTACAGCAGGTTGTCGATCTTGCCGTTCACGTACTTGCGCAGCTTCTCCTCTTTGGACGCGAAGAACTTCTCGCCCGGGTCCAGGTCGCTGAGCGTATAGTAGGTCTGCCAGGCCGGCACGTAGAAATCGGATTCCTCGTACAGGCGCGCCAGTTCTATCTCCGCCTGTATGTTGCGGGGATCGTAGCCCAGCGCTTCCTTTATGAAATTGACGGCGTGCGGGCGCTTCTTCAGCTTCTCCAGTTCGCCGCTGATGAGCTGCGCCGACGGGGACAGCAGGTAGGGGTAGCGGGTGTAGATGGACCGCAACTGCTCCATCGAGGTCTCTGGACCGCCGAGCTTCCGCTCCGCGAGGGCCAGGCCCAGCCTCGCCTGGCTGGAGAGGTCCTGGTCCGCCGTGAGCGTCAGCGCCTTCTCGAAGGCCGCCCGCGCGTCCTGGTACTTCTCCAGGCCCAGCAGGTTCCAGCCCTTCTCGAACTGCATGTAGAAATCCGAGGGGTCCAGCATCTCCCCTTTAATAAGGTAAGCGAGCGCCTCGGCGTTCCTGCCGGATTCGGCCAGCAGCGCCGCGAGGTCGCGGACCGCCGCGTCTGTCAGCGCCTGGTCGGAGGAGCGGTATACCACGTACTTCAGCGCGCCCGCGGCGTCCTCGGGGCGCCCGTCGAGCCACTGGGCGGCGGCGTCGGAGTAGATCTTATGGAGGTCCTCCTGCGCGGCGGAGGCGGCCGGGAACGCGGCCAGCGTGAGCAGCAGCAGCGCCGTTATGCACTTTGTCATGGAGATAAATCTAGCAATTCTGCGCGACGAATGGAAGCGCGCGCGGGCCCTCCCGCGCGCCGGAACGTCCGCCGCGCGCGGCCTGTCAAACCGCGTTCTCTCCGACGTGAAATCAAAAAATATTTTGAAATCCCGCGCGGTTTATGTATAATATTCTCACGGGCCATTAGCTCAACGGTAGAGCAGGCGCCTCTTAAGCGCAAGGTTACAGGTTCGAATCCCGTATGGCCCACCAGATTTAAAGAGACTCGGAGTAATGAGTAGTCGGCGAGTAAAAGGGCGGAGGCGAGACCTCCCCGGAATACTCAGAACTCATTACTCTTTTTTTTTGGCCCGGTTCCCGGGAGCGGCGCGGCCGGCAAGGGCCGGGATGGCGGAATGGCAGACGCGCATGGCTTAGGACCATGTGGGTTCACACCCGTCGGGGTTCAAGTCCCCGTCCCGGCACCAGCGGGCGCACGGATCACACTGCATCGGAGGGATCATGAACATAACGTTAGGTTTCGGCGACAAGATAAAGAAGATAAAGCAGGAAGGCTGCGTCCACGTGTTCTCTGTGAACCTCGACGCCAAGGCCCTAGGCGAGGCCTCCCAGGAGGCCCTCGTCCACCTGCAGAGCGTGGTCAGCCTCCCCGGCTTCCGCGTCGGCAAGGTGCCGCTGGCGATGATAAAGGACCAGTTCCCTTCGATGGTGAAGGACGAGGTCCTCGACATCGCCGCCAAGGCGGCGCTCCCCGAGATACTCAAGGGCTCCCAGCTCAACCCCGTCGTCTCCCCGCTCCTGAAGGACGTTAAGTACGACGCCGGCAAGTCCCTCTATTTCGAGATACAGTTCGAGTGCTCCCCCACCATCGAGCCCAAGGGCTACGAGAAGATCGCCGCGACCCGCAAGGTGCACGTGGTGACCGACGCCGAGGTGGACAAGTACATCAACCAGGTCCGCGAGTACAACGCCTACCTGAAGCCCGCCGACGAGAACGAAGCCGCCGCCAAGGACCACTTCGTGATCGTCGACTACGACACCTTCGAGAACGGCGCTCCCGTGAAGGACGGCTCCGTGAAGGGCGAGATCGTCGACCTGTCCAGCCCGCAGACCATCGCCGGCCTGGCCGACGCGGTCGTAGGCGCGAAGAAGGGCGAGAGCCGCGAGTTCGACGCCCCGTTCGGCGACAAGAAGATGCATTTCAAGGTCACCGTGACCGAGATCAAGAAGAAGGTCGTGCCCGCCCTGGACGAGAACTTCCTCAAGGAAGCCGGCGTTAAGACCGTCGAGGAACTGAAGGGCAACGTGAAGAAGCTGCTCGAGCAGGGGTCCTCCGAGAAGACCGAGAAGGACATGCTCAGCCAGATAGAGGACGCGCTGCTCAAGAGCAACCCGATGACCCTGCCCCCCACCCTCGTGAAGGAGGAGGCGCAGGAACTGCTGGAACTGTTCAAGAAGCGCGCGCCGATGGAGCAGCACCTCCCCGACGAGTCCATGCTCGAGCGCCTGAAGCCGGTCGCCGAGCGCAACCTGTCCCTTACCTACATCCTGCACCACATCGCGAAGAAGGAGAAGGTGGAGGCCACCGACGCCGAGCTCGAGGCCGAGCTCGAGAAGGTCATGGCCCGCCTGAACACCGAGGACGAGAAGAAGAAGGGCCGCGAGCTCTTCGAGAAGCGCAAGGAGTACATCCGCGCGTCGATGGTGGAGAGCAAGACGATGTCCCTGGTGAAGGACCGCGCGGTCATAAAGGAAGAGAAGGCCTGACGCCGGGCCTTACCGCAACGGAGGAAACATGATAATCCCAACGATCATAGAGACCTGGAAGGGCGCGGGCGCGATGGTGGGCTATGACATATACTCCCGCCTGCTCAAGGACCGCATCATCTTCATAGGCGATCCCGAGGGCGCGGTGTCCACCGCCTCCGCGAACAACGTCATCGCGCAGCTGCTGTACCTCGACGCCGAGGACCCGGAGAAGGAGATCAACCTCTACATCAACTCCCCCGGCGGCATGGTGACGGCCGGCCTCGCGATGTACGATACGATGCAGTTCATAAAGGCCCCGATCTCCACGATCTGCATGGGCATGGCGATGAGCTTCGGCGCCGTGATCCTGGCGGCCGGCTCGAAGGGCAAGCGCTACGCGCTGCCGAACGCCCGCATCATGATACACCAGCCCCTCATTTACGGGGGCGGCATCTCCGGACAGGCCACCGACATCGAGATCGAGAGCAGGGAAATGCAGGAGAACAAGACCCGCCTCATCGAGATCATGGCGAAGCATACCGGCAAGAGCGCCGAGAAGGTCCGCGCGGACATGGAAAGGAACATGTACCTTTCCGCCGAGCAGGCCAGGGAGTACGGCATCATCGACGCGGTGCTCGAACACCGCAAGAAGTAAGGCGCGCCGCGTCGTCCCGCCCGGCTTATGTCCGGGCGGGACGCTGTTTTTCCCGGGGAGCCTCCCCGGCCCGCACCAGGACCTCTGACATGGAAGAAAAGCTCAACAACAACCAGTATCCGGCGGCGCTGCCCGCCATAGCCATAAGGGACGTCGTGCTCTTCCCGTACATGGCCCTCCCCCTTTCCGTCGACCGCCCCAAGTCGGTGGCCGCCATAGAGGCCGGCCTCGAAGCCGGCAAGTTCATACTGGCGCTCGCGCAGAAGAAGCCCAACACCAACGATCCCGCCCCTGAGGAACTTTACGCTTACGGCGTGGTCAGCACGATCTCCCAGTCTCTGAAAATGCCCGACGGCACCATGCGCGTGTTCCTCGAGGGCAAGGTCCGCGCGCGGGTGCGCAAGGTCGCGCTGGATAAGAGCGGCGCCTACCTGCAAGCCGAGGTGGAATATCCCGCCGAGGACAACGAGAAGTCCCCCGAGACCATCGCGCTGATGCGCCACGCTGTCGAGGTCTTCGAGTCCTACGTAAAACTGAGCACCCGCATAACGCTGGATTCCACGGCCTTCATCCAGCAGATGGACGACCCGGCGAAGCTCGCCGACACCATAGCCGCGAACTCCGTGTTCAGCCTGGCCGACCGCCAGGACGTGCTGGAAACGGAGAGCCCCCGCGAGCGCCTCGAGAAGCTCATAAAGTTCCTGTCGAAGGAAGTCGAGATACTCGACATCGAGCAGAAGATCCATACCCGCGTTAAGACGCAGATAGAGAAGTCGCAGAAGGAATATTACCTCAACGAGCAGATGAAGGCGATCCAGAAGGAACTGCACCAGAAGGACGACTTCACGAAGGAGCTCGACGAGCTGAAGAAGAAGGTCAAGGCCTGCAAGATGCCCAGGGAGGCCGAGGCCGCGGCGGAGAAGGAACTCGCCCGCCTGTCCAAGATGATGCCCTTCTCCCCGGAGACCACCGTCAGCCGCACCTACCTCGACTGGCTGACCTCGCTGCCGTGGAACACCGAGACGAAGGACGAGATCGACCTCGCGAAGGCCAAGAAGGTCCTCGATGAGGACCATTTCGGCCTCAGGAAGCCGAAGGACCGCGTCCTGGAATACCTCGCCGTCTGCAAACTGACCGAGAAACTGCGCGGCCCGATACTCTGCTTCGTCGGCCCCCCCGGCGTCGGCAAGACCTCCATCGCCCGTTCGATCGCCCGCTCGATGGGCCGCAACTTCGTGCGCATGTCGCTGGGCGGCGTGCGCGACGAGAGCGAGATCCGCGGCCACCGCCGCACCTACGTCGCCTCGATGCCCGGCCGCATCATGCAGAGCATGAAGAAGGCAGGCTCGCGCAACCCGGTGTTCCTGATGGACGAGATAGACAAGATGGGCACCGACTGGCGCGGAGACCCGGCGGCCGCGCTGCTGGAGGTCCTGGACCCCGAGCAGAACACCGAGTTCAACGACCATTTCCTCGACGTGCCGTTCGACATCTCGAAGGTGATGTTCGTCGCCACCGCCAATACCCTCTACGGCATACCGGTCAGCCTGCGCGACCGCATGGAGATCATCGACTTCAGCGGCTACACGCACGACGAGAAGATCGAGATCGCCAAGACCTTCCTGATACCCCGCCAGCTCAGGGAGCACGGGCTGAAGGAAGGTTCCCTGAAGATAGACGACAAGGGCATAGACGCCGTGATACGCGGCTATACCCGCGAGGCCGGCGTGCGCAACCTGAACCGCGAGTTCGCGTCGATGTGCCGCCGCGCCGCCCGCCGCATAGTCGAGGAAAAGCTCTCCGTCGTGAAGGTCACGCCGGAGAACCTCTCGGACTACCTCGGCGTGCCGAAGTTCCTCGCCACGCAGAACTCCTACAACTCCGTCGGCATCGCCACCGGCCTCGCCTGGACCGAGAACGGCGGCGAGGTGCTTGCCGTCGAGGCCGTCGCCGTGCCCGGCAAGGGCGCGCTGACGCTGACCGGCAAGCTCGGCGACGTGATGAAGGAGTCCGCGCAGGCGGCCTTCTCCTACATCCGCTCCAGGGAGCTCGCGCCTAACTCCTACGTGAATTCGCACAACTTCCACGTGCACATCCCCGAGGGCGCGATACCGAAGGACGGCCCCTCGGCCGGCGTCACGATGGCCACGGCGCTCGCCAGCCTGTTCTGCGGCCGCGCCGTGAAGCCGAACCTTTCGATGACCGGCGAGCTGACGCTCACGGGCCGCGTGCTGCCCATAGGCGGCCTGAAGGAGAAGGTCATCGCCTCGTTCCGCGACGGCATAACGACGGTGCTCTTCCCGAAGGCCAACCTGAAGGAGCTCGAGGAGATCCCGGCGGAGATACGCTCGGCGATGAAGCTCCACCCTGTGGAGCGCATGGACGAGGTGCTCGGGCTGGCTCTGGCGCCGGCCGCGGGCCGTAAGCCGGCCCGCCGCGGCAAGGTGAAGAGCGGACGATAGCGCGCCCGCCGGAGCGGGGCGCAGGGTGCGGAGGTATAGGATGGGAACCTGTCTTTTTCGCGCTGGTATGACCGCGGCGGCGGTGGCCGCCGCGTTGCTGCTGCCTTGCGCCGCGAACGCCTACGAGGACACTCTGACCACAGAGGAGATACAGGGCGCCCTCGAGAACACCCGCCTCAACGAGGTCTTCACCCAGTACCTCGCCACGATACAGATGTACGATCCCGAGCGCGCCACGCGCCTCGGCCTGCACGGCTCCGACGCCGTGCTGACCTCCCGCAACCCCGAGCGCGTTTCCAAGGAACTGGAGGCCATGCGGAGGCTGCGCGCGAAACTGCACGAGATACAGAAGGATACCATGCCCCCCGCCGTGGCGGTGGACTACGAGGCGCTGGACCACATGCTGGAGGTCGACATCTACGAGATGGAGAACCTCGGCCTCCTCTCTCGCCGGCCGCAGTACTACCTGGAGCCTCTCTTCACGATCTACCAGATGATGGGCCGCGACTACGAGGACTACAACACCCGCGCCTCCAACGCCCTTTCCCGCCTGAAGCTTTTCCCCTCCGTGCTGGAGCAGGCGGAGCGCAGCCTTTCCCGCCCGCCGGAGATCTGGACCCGTCAGGCCATCAAGCAGGCCGCCGACGCGCAGGCCTATTTCTCGGACTTCGCCACTGTGTTCCGCGGCTATACCCGCTACGACCCGGTCCTGAAGACGCAGGTGGAGGACGCGATGGAGCGGGCCAAGGCCGCGCTGGCCCGCTACGCCGTCTTCCTGCAGAAGGACATCCTGCCCAATTCCGACGGCGATTTCCGCGCCGGCGACTATACCTACGGCTTCTACCTGGAGCGCCAGCACGGGCTGGACCTGACGCCCGGCGACGCGTATTCCTATTCCAGGAAGGCCTTCCGCCGAGCGCTGAAGGACCTGGACGCCGAGGCGCAGAACGTGGACGCCATGCTGGCCAGGGAGAAGGGCTGGAAGGGCGTGCTGGACAAGCTGCCCAAGGAGCATCCGCCGGCCGGCGACGTGCTGAAGGTGTTCCAGGACGAGATGGACCGCGCGTACCAGCATTTCGACGAGCACAAGGTCGTGGAGTTCCCTCGTCAGCGCCTGCTGATAAAGCGCATGCCCGGCTTCATGTCCGCCGTGCTGCCCTACGTCTATTACGCGCCGCCGTTCCCTCTCGACGACGCCCGCGTTTCCGAGCTGTTCGTTATGCTGCCTCCGGACGCGGCCTCCGAGGCCGCCAGGGAGAAGGCCCTGGCCTCCGGCTTCAACTACGCGCAGGTGGAGCTGCTGACCGCCTATTCCATAATGCCGGGCATGCACCTGCGCACTTTCGAGGCCTCCTCCAACAAGTCCCGCATACGCCGGGCCTCGCGCCAGCCCGTCGTCACCAACGGCTGGGCCTGTTACGCCGAGCTGCTCGCCGAGGAGATGGGCTACTACTCCTCCTACTGGTCGCGCTTCCTGCGCTGCTACGTACGCGCTCTGCGCGCCGCCCGCGCCTACGCCGACGCCTCGCTGCACCTGAAGAAATGGACGCCGCAGGAGGCCTCGCTGTTCTTCCAGCGGGAACTGCTGATGACCAGGGGCCAGGCCGACGCCGAAGTGCTGAAGATCTCGCTGGCCCCCACCGACGGTTTCACTTATATCATCGGTATGGACCGCATCCTCGAGATGCGCCGCTATTACCAGCGCACCGAGGCCAAGTACTTCGACCTGCGCCGGTTCCACACGATCTTCCAGCGCATGGGCGAGATCCCGATAGACCGCATAGCCGAGGAAATGAAGCGCGTGAAGCGCGAGGAGAAAAAGATAGTAAGATGAGCCAGCACGCCGTTTCCTTCTCTGGTGTGGAGAAAACGTACCGCAGGCCCGGCCTGACCGGGGCCTCGTACCACACCGCGCTCAAGGACCTTTCTTTCGAGATCCCCGCCGGCGAGGTCACCGGCCTGCTCGGCCTCAACGGGGCGGGCAAGACCACCATAATGAAGCTGATCACCGGCCTGCTGTTCCCCACCGCCGGCAAGGTCAAGGTCTTCGGGCATTCCCCGTCGGACGCCGCGGCCAAGGCCCGCGTCGGTTTCCTGCCCGAGCTCCCGTATTTCCCTCCGCAGCTGAAACCGGCCGCCGCGCTGCGCTATTACGGCAGCCTTTCCGGCCTGTACGGCCCGGCGCTGGACGCCGCCGTGGAGGCCGCGATGCGCCGCACCGGCCTCGAGCCGCACGCCGGCAAGCGCGTTTCCGAGTTCTCGAAAGGCATGCTGCAGCGGCTGGGTCTCGCGCAGGCCCTGCTGCACGCTCCCGACCTGCTGGTGCTCGACGAGCCGGTCAGCGGCCTCGACCCGCTGGCTATACACGACATACGCGGCCTGCTGGCCTCTCTGAACGCCGAGGGCCGGGCGGTTTTCCTCTCCTCGCACAGCATCTCCGAGGTGGAGAAGCTCTGCTCGAGGGTGCTGATCATGGTCCAGGGCCGCCTCGCCGCCGTCGTGAAGCGCCAGGAATGGGAGGCCGCGCCCGGCGGCCTCGAGGGGATCTTCGTGGAGGCCGTCAGATGATGCGCCGTCTTTCGCTGCTGCGCGCGGTGGCCCTGGATTCCTTCCTGTCCGGCACGCGCGACAAGCTGTTCACGCTGTTCTCTGTGTTCGCCTTCACGGCGGTATACGCCTCCGTGCTCGCCGGCGTGATGGCCGTGGACCAGGAGGCCCGGGTCCTTTCCGACATGGGCCTCGCGCTGATGGAACTGACCGCGCTGGCCTACGCGCTGTTCAGCGCCTCGACGGCGCTGCTGCGCGAGGCCGAGACCAAGACCATATACCTGGTGTTCTCCCGCCCGGTGCCGCGCGGCCTCTACCTGGCCGGCAAGCTGGGCGGCTCGCTCCTTACCTCGGCGCTGATGCTCGCCGTGATGGCCGCCATGCACCTGCTGCTGCTCCGGCTGCGCGGCTTCGGCGTGCCGGACTGCTACGGCTGGGCGCTGGCCGGTTCCTTCCTGAAACTCGCCGTGATAACCTCGTTCGCCCTTTTCGTCTCGCTGTTCTCCACGTCGGCCGTTTCCACGCTGGTCATATCCGGCATCATGTGGACGCTGGGCCATTTCGCTCCCGAGGCGCGCTTCCTCGCCGAGAAGGCCGAGGGGCTGCGCGCCGCGGCGCTTAAGACCGCGCTGTTCCTGGTGCCCAACCTCCAGCTGCTCAACGCGCGCGACGCATCCGGTTCCGCCTGCGCGCTGCCCGCTGCCGCGCTGGTCCCGGCCGTCTGCTGGGTGCTGGCCTGCTACCTCGGCGCGCTGTGGCTGCTGCGGAGGAAGGAGTTCTGATGCGCGCCGGCCGGCTGCTGCCGCTCGCGGCCCTGCTGGCCTGGCTGGCCGGCGGCCTGGCCGCGGCCTCGCTCGGCGGCTCCGGCTATCCCCCTCCCTCCGCGCTCCGTTCCACCGCCGCTTCCGCCTCCTGGGACATGGGCGCGCTCGCCTTCGGCGCCCGCCGCCTTTTCGCCGACCTCTGGTTCGTCAGGCTGATGCAGTATTACGGCACGCCGGAGATCCCCGAGGACGGTCACGACGAGGCGTCCTGCGCGGAGCCGGGCCACCATCACCACCATTACGGCCTGAACGGCGAAGGCCGCTATCCGCTCTTCCTTCCCATCTCGCTGCACGTGCTGCAGCTGGACCCTTACTTCGGGGCCGCCGCGCTGTACTCCGCCGGCTCGCTGGCCTTCAACATGAACCGCCCGGCCGACGCCGAGGCGGTGCTGCGTTTCGCCCTGGCCTACGATCAGCGGGCGTGGAAGCATCTCAACCTGCTGGCCGCCATAGGCTACAGCCGCTCCGGCGACCCCGCCGCCGTGGCGGCCGCGCTGGCGCCGATGCTGAAGGACCCGGACTGCCCGGTGATGCTCAAGCAGCAGGCCGCCTTCCTCAACAAGCGCATAGGCAACTACGCGGCGGCGGCCGCCATCTACGCCGACATAGCCGCCACTTCCCGCGACCAGGCCTATGTCGCCAACGCCCGGCGCGAACTGCAGAAACTGGCTTCCGCCGCCGGAGGCCGCCCGTGAACATACTCAACGTCTGCGACTCCGCCGACTGGGACATCGTCGCCTACCAGGCGCTGCATACCGCGGCCCGCTTCCTGAAGACCGGGCATAACGCCGCCGTGCTCTGCCCGAAGGATTCGCGTCTCTACGCCGAGTGCCAGCGCTTCAAGGTGAACGCCCGCCCGCTGACGCTGGGCGCCAAGTTCGGCCTGCTCGAGACAGGCGGCTGGGACATAGTGCATTTCTACAACCCTTCCGCCCTGCCGCCGCTGCTGCTGAAGAAAGCGAAGGCCTCCTCGAAGATCTTCGTCAGCCAGATAAAGCTCGGCAACCGGCCCGCCTTCTCCAAACTCGCCGAGCTCCAGCCGCACGTCGACATGTTCATCGGCGCCTGCCAGTCCGTGCTGGACGAGCTGCAGCGCGCGGGGATCGAGCCCCGCCGCACCTTCATGGTGCCGCCGGCCATCAACATCGGGCGCTGGGAGAGCGCTATGCTGATAAAGCCAGCGATGTTCCAGAAACTCCCCTATAAGGTGGGTACGATAAGCATGGACCGCACGCTGCGCGAGCAGGAGATGTTCCTGCTGATGGCGCGCGAGGTGCTGGAGACGCTGCCGGAGACCAATTTCATGGTGGTGGGCCTGAAGGACGAGCGCATACGCGCGCTGGCGCGCAACCTCAGCATCAGCCACAAGGTGGACGTGCTCTGGGAGCGCAACGACATCCCGGAGGTCATGGCGATGATGCACATCTACGCCAAGACCGCCAGGCGCGACGGCATGTCGATGTCGCTGATAGAGGCGCAGGCGTCGGGCGTGGCCTGCGTGATACCGAGGCTGCGCGGCCTCAGCGATTTCACGGTGCACGACCGCAACGGGCTTATAGTGGAGCCGGAGGACCCGGGCGCCTGCGCCAGGGCGGTGATCCGCCTGATAACCCACCCCGAGCTCTGCCACTCCATGTCGAAGATGGCCTTCGACTACGTCAACAACAACATGGCGATGCCGGTGGTCTGCAACCTGCTGGCGCGCCTCTACGAGGACGCGCTGCTCCGGCGCTGATTCAGAACTCGCTCCAGAACCTTCCCCTCTCGTCGCGGTGGGTGCAGTCTATGTAGATCAGGCCGAAGGCCGGGTCCTTAGGGTCGTTCACGTAGGCCCAGCCGCCTGTGTCAGTGATGGTCATCGACGGGGTGTTGCGCACCGCCGACGAGCCGCGGTGCCAGGACAGCTTCAGTTCCGGGGGCTGCTCCAGTTTGCCGGACCGCACAAGGTCGCCGAAGGCGGCCGGCGGGGCCTTGTACTCCATCCTGTAAAGTTCCAGCGCCATGCGCAGCCCGGACAGCTTGCGTACCGCCTCCCCGGCCGTCATGCCGGAGGCCAGCCGCAGCAGCAGCAGCAGCGCCGCCGCCAGCGCGGCCGCGGCGGCGATCAGTATCCGCTTCCTCGCCGGGGTGGTGTTCATACCGAAATCCTACAAAAAAATGCCGGGCCGCGGATACCGGGCCTGTTTCAAGTTTGGTAGAATAAAAGGAGCGGTAAATTCTCTTTAAGAGGACCCCCCTAATGAAAATACTTTGCCTCAACTGCGGCAGCTCTTCCGTGAAATACCTGCTTTTCGACTGGCAGGCCAAGGTGACGGTGGCCTCCGGCCTCGTCGAACGCGTCGGCATCGGCGGCTCGTTCATCAACATCGAGGCCCCCGGCCGCGAGAAGGTGACCGTCAACCAGGACTGCCCCACGCATAAGGACGCGATACAGCTGGTGATAGACACCCTGACCCACAAGCAGCACGGCGTGATAGACGGCCTCTCCGGCATAGCCGCGGTGGGCCACCGCGTGGTGCACGGCGGCGAGAAGTTCGTGAAATCCGTCGTCATCGACGACAAGGTCGTCGAGAACTTCCGCGAGATAGCCTCGCTGGCCCCGCTGCACAACCCGGCCAACATACAGGGCATAGAGGCCGCCCGCCTGCTGATGCCCAAGATCCCCCACATGGCCGTGATGGACACCGCGTGGCACCAGACGATGCCAGAGTCCACCTACATGTACGCCCTGCCCCGCGCCTGGTACGAGAAGTACGCCATACGCCGCTACGGCTTCCACGGCACCTCGTTCCTTTACACCGCCAAGCGCGCCGCCGTGCTGCTCGGCAAGGACCCTTTCAAGACCAACCTCGTCATCTGCCATATCGGCAACGGCGCGTCGGTCAACGCCGTGAAGAACGGCCTTTCCTACGACACCAGCATGGGCTTCACCCCGCTCGAGGGCCTGGTGATGGGCACCCGCGCCGGAGACTGCGACCCGGCCGTGCCGCTCTACGTCATGTCCCGCGAGGGCATGAACCCCGGCGAGATGGACGCCGTGCTCAATAAGAAATCCGGCAAGCTCGCTATCACCGGCAAGTATTCCGACGCCCGCGACGTCGAGATGGCGGCCGAGCAGGGCGACAAGCGCGCGCAGCTGGCGCTCGAGATGGAGGCCAACCGCATACGCAAGTACATCGGCGCCTACGCCGCCGAGCTCGGCGGCATCGACGCGGTGGTGTTCACCGCCGGCGTCGGCGAGATGGGCCCGCTGACCCGCGCCGGCGCGCTCGAGGGACTGGAGTTCATGGGCATAAAGTTCGACAAGGAGCGCAACGCCGTGTCGAAGACCCGCAACGCCGAGACCGAGATCTCCGCGAAGGGGTCCAAGGTGAAGGTCTACGTGATCCCCACCGACGAGGAGCGCGTTTTCGTCGAGGACGTCGTGGGCCTGATGAAAGGCAACTACGACATACACACCCGCTTCGACTACACGTTCCAGCACGACGACTACCGCAACAAGCTCCGGGACGACGCGTTCGCGAAGCAGTGCCAGAAGAAGCCCGAGCTTCTGAAGGTGGCGGTCAACCAGCCCCGCGCCGCCAAGCGCTGAGCCGGACATAAGGAAAGGCCGCCCTCGCCTCGCAGGCAGGGCGGCCTTTCTTTTTTTGCGGGTTCAGGGCCTGGGCGCGCGCCAGACCAGCAAGGCCTTCCTCACCGACGTGCGCTGCGGCACCACGCCGCCGCGGGCCCGCTGCTTCAGCAGTTCCAGCGTCCAGGCCCGCTTGAGCCTCACGCCGTTGACCTTCATGTTCACCGCTATCGCGGCCAGCGTCCCCTCGACGGAGTCGCCGCGGGTCCAGCTGTCCGATATATAGCGCGCCTTGGGCCTGCGGCCCAGGCGCTTCAGCGCGGCCAACACCAGTTCCGCGCCTTCCGGCGCCTTGTATTCCAGGCCGTGCCCGGCGTAGACCTTCTCCATCAGCGCGTTGCGGCGCCTGCCGGCCCAGCCTATGTAGACGCAGAGCCCTCCGGGGACCGCGGATTCCATGCGCAGCAGGTCGGCCTCCCCCTTTACCGCCATCGTCATGGAGGCCAGGGCCGCGTCGAAACGGCCGGCTACCTTCTCCGCCGGGACCTTCGCCCAGTCCGCGGCGAAGCAGGAGGCGTTCTTTATGCCGCGCAGCCTGCGCTCGCGCGCGAAGACCCGCAGCATGGCCCGCGAGGAATCCGTGCCGACGGCCGAGGCGGCGCCGTTGGCCGCCAGCCACAGCGCGTACACCCCGGTGCCGCAGCCTATGTCCAGTACCCGCAGTCCGCGCAGGTCCGCGCCCAGGCGGCGCAGCGCGGCCAGTATGCGGCGCGTCTTGGCCGCGGTGGCCGGGTCGAAGGGCGTCGGGTACTCGCGCGCCCGGCTGTCCCAGTAGAGTTTCTGGTTCTTTGGTGTGGATTTCATGGTGCGGCGCTCCCGGCCTCCGGCGTGCCGATCTAGGGTTTAGCCTGAGGGGCCGGGGCTTCCTGCGGCGCGGCCGCCGGGGCGGTCACGGTGAACTCCGCGGAGGTCAGCACGTTGCCGGCCTCGTCGGTCACCTCGACCTTCCAGCTGCCGGGCGTCACCGTCTTGGCGCTCCAGGTGCGGCAGGGACTGGTGTTCACCGACAGCTCTATCTCGGCGGCCTTCTTGCCGTCCTTATGGTAGACGTGCTTGATCCTGGCCGGGACGTTCTCCGCGGTGACCCTGGTCCAGGTATACACCTTGCCGGCGGCGAAAGAGACGGCCTCGCCTACGGGCTCGCGCTTCTCCACGGCCGCGGCGTTGACGATCTTCTCCACCTTTACCGCGGCAGCGGGCTGCTGCGCCGGCTGTTCCGCCGGGGCCGCCGTCTGCGCGAAGGCCGCGCCGGAGACCGACATCAGTAACGAGAACAGTATGTGCTTGGACATCTCAAACCCCTCCTGTGCAAAGTAAGTGCTTACCCGGAGATTATACTTAAAATGCCGTCCCGCGGCACTTGCCCCGGTGCCCGCCTAATTTGTTAGAATTGAACTATGAAGCTCCGCAACATACTGATGCTAGGCCTCCCGGCGATAGTGCTGTGGGTGGCGGGCATTTTCGTGCTGGGCATCTTCCTTATAAAGTGGTTCTGGATGTGGACGGTGCCGGGTCTCTTCCCGGGCGCCGTCGCTACGGGCCTCGTGGCCGCCAAGATATCCTGGTGGACCGCGCTGAAGCTTTCTGTGCTGGTGGCCCTGCTGGCCGCCATAACCAATATCTCCAAGAGCTGAAGTCAAGCCGCGGGGTTCAAGGGGTTGCTCCTAAATGTCGAAGACCGGAAAATTGCCGCGTTACGTTCTGCTGCTGGCCGTCCCCCTCCTCGCTTCCTGTTCCCGCCCCGTCGCCGATGATTCCCGCTCCATAGTCGTATGGGAGCAGGAGGACGCGCAGGTGGCGCCCTATATAGATTCCGTCTTCGAAGCCTTCAGGAAACTTCCCGGCAACGGGGACGTGCAGATCACCCGCACCCATTACCAGACCGAGGACCTGCGCCAGCAGTTCCAGGCCGCCTCGCTCGCCGGCGTGCAGCCGGACCTGCTGCTGGGCCCCTCGGATACCGCCGGTCTCTACGCGGTCTCCGGCTTCATCATGCCGCTCGACGGCATCTTCGATTTCTCGAAGTTCAACGACCCGGTGGTCGAGGCGATAACCCTCGACGGGCACAAGTGGGGCGTGCCGGTCTCGAACGGCAACCACCTGATGATGTTCTACAACAAGAGGTTCGTAAAGGCGGCCCCGAAGACCACCGACGAACTCTTCTCCTTCTGCGCCAATGACGCGAAGAGATACAAGCTCGACCGCTGCATAGCCTTCGACATGGGCGAGCCCTTCTGGCTGATGCCCTGGCTGGGCGCTTTCGGCGGCTGGCCGATGGACGGCAAGAAGCCCACGCTCGACACGCAGGCCATGCGCGATACCGTCAATTTCTACCTCGACCTTAAGTACGAGAAGAAGTTCGTGCCGATGGAGTGCGACTATAACTGCATGGACTCGCTGTTCAAGGAGAACAAGGCCGCGTTCATCATCAACGGCGACTGGGCCATCTCCGGCTACCAGAAGCAGCTAGGGAAGGATTTCGGCCTCTGCGTGATCCCGAAGCTTTCCGCGACCGGCCGTTACCCGAGCCCGATGGTCAGCGGCAAATACTTCATGGTCAGCTCCGGCGTCAGCCCGAAAAAGCTCGAGCTCCTGAAGAGCCTGCTCGAGTTCTACACCTCCCGCGAGAACCAGGTAAAGCAGTACCAGACGCTCACCCGCCTGCCGGCCCTCAAAGCCGCCGGCTCCGCCAAAGAGATAACCTCCGACGAGGTGTCCCGCATCTCCCTCGAGCAGATACTCAAGGGCCGCCCGATGCCGATGGCCACCGAGATGCGCGCGGTCTGGGACTCGGCCCGCAACTACATGGGCCTGGCCACCACGAAGAAGATGGACGTGGACACCGCGGTGCGCAAGATGCAGGAGAACACCTCCAAGAAGATAGAAGAGATGAACAGGTAACCCATGGAAATCCTCCGATCACTTTACGAGGTAGTCTGGTTCATAGTGCTGATAGCCCTCGGCGTGGGCGCGCTAGAGGGCTATTTCTACTATCACTTCAAGTTCCACGACCGCCGCTGGTTCTTCCCCGCCGCGCTCGCGGCCTTCCCTCTGGCCGCGCTGGCCGTTTCAGCGCCGCTCTCCGCCCCGTCTTTCGCCCACTGGCTGTGGTTCCTCGGGGCCGAGGCCGTGGTGGCCGCGGCCTTCCGCTGGATAGTCAGGGGCCGCCATACGCTGCCCTACCTGCTCCTGGCCCCGGCCTTCGTCGGCCTCGCGCTGCTGCTGGTCTATCCTTTCGTCTTCGAGTTCTACCTGTCCTTCCACGACCTGAAGCTGACGACGATCATGATGTGGAAGAACACCGGCCGCATCCCTTTCGTCGGCCTGGACCAGTACATAAAGGTCTTTACCACCTCCCCGCTCTCCGAGGTCACGTTCTGGGCGCTCTTGGGCCGGACCCTGCTGTGGACCTTCACCAACGTGTTCTTCCACGTGCTGGGCGGCTTCGCGCTGGCGCTGCTCCTCAACAACAGCATACGCTTCAAGGGCGTGTACCGCACGCTGCTCGTCATACCGTGGGCCATGCCCCAGGTCGTGGCGGTTCTCGCCATGCGCGGCGAGTTCCACGCGACCAACGGCTTCGTGAACATAGTGCTGGGCAAGATAGCCGCGGCCTTCCCCTTCCTCGCCCACCTCGGCGTGGGCCCGGTGCAGTGGCTTTCCGACTGGCCGCTGACCACCTGCACCATCATCAACATCTGGCTCGGCATACCTTTCATGATGGTGGTCATACTGGGCGGCCTGCAGAGCATCTCGAGCTCCTACTACGACGCCGCCGATATCGACGGCGCCACCTATTTCCAGAAGCTCCGCTTCATCACGCTGCCGCTGATACGCCCGGTGCTGATGCCCGCCGTGACGCTGGGCACCGTCTGGACCTTCAACAACATTAACGTGATCTACCTGGTCACCGGCCAGGCCGGCGGCACCGAGCAGGCCGACATCCTGGTGTCGGCGCTGTACAAGGCCGCTTTCACGTACAACCGCTACAGCTATTCCGCCGCTTTCGCCATAGTGGTGTTCGCGCTGCTGTTCTTCATCTCCGTGACCTACCTGCACGGTTTCGACGCCGCCAAGGAGGAGCGCTGATATGCTCCGCAAAATGATCTCCGCCTTTAACGCCGAACTCGACTCGCTGTCCTCCCAGCTGAAGGACCCCATACAGCGCCGCAGGCTCTTCAAGTTCCTGCTGGTGCACCTGGTCATAATCCTCGCGGCGGCCGTCTGCGTGTACCCGCTCCTGCGCATCTTCTCGGTGTCGCTGAGGCCCGGCGACAAGCTGTTCTCCACGGACCTGTCGCTGGTCCCCGCCGGCGCCACGTTCAAGGCCTACGCCAGCCTGCTCAAGGACACCATGTTCCTGCGCTGGCTGTGGAACTCGCTCGTGATAACGATAGCCACGTCGGTGATAGGCGTGTCGCTGGCCTCGACGGCGGCTTACGCTTTCAGCCGCTTCCGGTTCCCCGGCAAGAAGGCCGGCCTGATCCTGCTGCTGTCGAGCCAGATGATCCCCGCCGGCATGCTGATCCTGCCGCTGTTCCTGATGATCATGAAGCTGAAGCTCATGAACACCTACCTCGGCATGATCATAGCCTACTCGGTCAGCTCGCTGCCGTTCAGCATCTGGATCCTCAAGGGCTACTACGACACGATCCCGCGCTCGCTCGAGGAGGCGGCGCTCGTCGACGGCACCAGCCAGGTGGGCGCTTTCTGGCGCATCATCCTGCCGCTGTCCACCCCGGCGCTGAGCATCGCCTTCCTGTTCAATTTCACGACGGCGTGGAACGAGTACCTCGTCGCCCGCGTCGTGCTGTTCAGCAGCAAGCAGTACACCTGGACGCTCGGCCTGTTCGAGCTGCAGGGGCAGTACATCACGCAGTGGGGCATGTTCGCCGCCGGCTCGATGCTGGTGACGATACCGGTGCTGTGCGTGTTCCTCTATTCGTCGAAGTGGCTGATATCCGGCCTCACGCTGGGCAGCGTCAAGGGTTAAGACTGGAGACAATATGGCTTCCGTGCAATTCAAAGGCATCATAAAGAAATTCAAGGACAACACCGTCCTCAACGGCGTCGACGTGGACATAAAGGACCACGAGTTCGTCGTGATCGTCGGCCCGTCGGGCTGCGGCAAGACCACGCTGCTCCGGATGCTGGCCGGCCTCGAGGACGTTACCGGCGGCGACATCCTGATAGACGGCCTGCGCGTCAACGACCTGCACCCGTCGAAGCGCCAGATAGCGATGGTGTTCCAGGACTACGCTCTCTACCCCCACATGACCGTGGAGGAGAACATGAGCTTCGCGCTGCGCCTCAGGAAGACCGACAAGGGCGAGATAGACGCCCGCGTCAGCGAGGCCGCCAGCATTCTGCAGCTCCAGAAGTTCCTCAAGCGCATGCCCAAGCAGCTCTCCGGCGGCCAGCGCCAGCGCGTGGCCATAGGCCGCGCCATCGTCCGCAAGCCCAAGGTGTTCCTGTTCGACGAGCCGCTCTCGAACCTCGACGCGAAGCTGCGCGAGGAGATGCGCGTCGAGATAGCCAAGCTCTACCAGCGCCTGAACGCCACCATCATCTATGTGACCCACGACCAGGTGGAGGCCATGACGCTCGCCGGCCGCATCGTCATCATGAACAAGGGCATCGTGCAGCAGGTCGGCTCGCCGATCGAGGTGTACCGCAAGCCGGCCAACCTCTTCGTCGCCGGCTTCATCGGCAGCCCGACGATGAACTTCATGCACGGCCGGCTCTCCCTCGAGGGCGAGAAACTGGTCTTCTCCAACGCCGACATAAAGCTCACGGTCCCCCCCTACCTTCTCTCCGACCAGAAGAAGCACGACGGACGCGAGGTCACGCTGGGCGTGCGCCCCGACGACGTGCTGGTGGGCCGGGACGGCCAGGACTGCTCCGACAAGGTGGACGGCGTGCTGGAGGTCTGCGAGCTGCTCGGCCACCGCGAGAACCTCTATATCAACGTCGGCGGGATGCGCCTCCTGGCCACGGTGGAGGCCTTCTTCAACCGCAGCCCCGGCAGCGCCGTGCAGCTCTGCTTCAACTACCGGAACATGCACGTTTTCGACAAGGCCACCGAGAAGCGCATCAGCGACTGATTTTTGTATAATTATCAGGTCGGATCTTCGCGGTAATTTAACGGAGGTATAAAATGAAAGCTACTGTTGACCAGAATTCCTGCATCGGCTGCGGTCTGTGCGCCAACGACTGCCCCGAGGTTTTCACGATGAACGGCGACAAGGCCCAGGGCAAGGACGTCCCGGCCGGCAAGGAAGACGCCGCCAAGGCCGCCGCCGCCAACTGCCCCGTTCAGTGCATCACCTGCGCTTGAACTGACCCAAGACGTCCCCCCGAGGGACGCACAGGCCCGCCTGGGATTCGCAAGGAGAACAGGCGGGCTTTTTATATCCCTATGAACGACGCTCTGCACGCTAAAAAGATCAAGGTGGTGAAGCTTTCTGTCACCTCCAACGCCGCGCTGGTGGTCTTCAAACTGGTCGTCGGTTTCGCTATCGGCTCCATCTCGGTGCTTTCCGAGGCCATACATTCCGGCATAGACCTGGTGGCCGCCCTGATAGCCTATTTCGCGGTGCGTTCCTCCGCGCAGCCTGCCGACAAGGGGCACCATTACGGCCACGGCAAGTTCGAGAACGTCTCGGGCTTCGTCGAGGCGATACTTATATTCCTCGCCGCGGCCTGGATCATCATAGAGGCGGTGAAGAAGATCTTCGACCCGCAGCCGATCGAACTGGTCGGCTGGGGCATACTGGTGATGGGCCTGTCCTCCTTCGTCAACATGGCGGTCTCGCACATGCTCTTCAAGATAGGCGACGAGGCCGACTCGGTGGCCATAAAGGCCGACGCCTGGCACCTGCGTACCGACGTGTACACCTCGATGGGCGTGATGGGCGGCCTGGCGCTGATCTGGCTGATAGAACTGGCCTGGGAAGGCCACCACGTGCACTGGATAGACCCGGCCGCGGCCATACTGGTGGCGCTGCTGATCATAAAGGCCGCCTACGACCTTACGGTGCAGTCGCTGGGCGACCTGCTGGACGCCTCGCTCCCCAAGGAGGAGAACGCCCTTATAACCGAATCCATACGCGGCCGCGCCGGCGTGACAAGCTTCAAGTGCCTGCGCACCCGCAAGGCCGGCGGGGTGCGGTTCATAGAGTTCGATATGCTGGTGGCCGCTGACATGACGGTGGAGGCCGCGCACGCCGTGGCCGACGAGGTCACCGCCGCGATACGCGCCTCGCTGAAGAACGCCGAGGTCACCATACACGTCGAGCCCTGCCGGCCCTGTTCCCCCGCCGCCTGCGCCGCCAACTGCGTCTCCCCGGAGAAGAAGACTTAGTCCCACGTCCCGGGGACATGAAAAAAGCCGGCGTTCCCGCCGGCTTTTCTCTTTTCCGCTGAGCGTTCAGGCCGCCTGTTCGTCCTTTATCGGCAGCTTGAAGATCACCAGTATGCCCGGTATCGTCAGCAGGCAGACCGTCAGGAAGAAGTGGCGGTAGCCCACGTGCTCCTGTATCAGGCCGCTCACCATGCCGGGCACCATCATGCCCAGGGCCATGATGCCCGTCGAGATCGCGAAGTGGGCGGTCTTGTACTTGCCCTTGCAGATCATCATCAGGTACACCGTGAAGGCCGTCAGGCCCACGCCGTAGCCGAACTGTTCCGCCGCCACGAGCAGCGGTATGGTGCCGAACGGAATGCTGTGACCGAAGACCATGACCTGGCGCAGCGCCGGCTGCGCGTAGGACATGTAGAGATAGAACACGTCGGGGATGTGCAGCGCGAAGACCATGGGCCACAGGCAGCGCCTGAAACCGTACTTCGAGATCAGCCAGCCGCCCAGTATGCCGCCCACTATCAGCGCCACCATGCCGATGGTGCCGTATATGATGCCCACCTCGGCCGTCGGTATGCCCAGGCCGCCGTTGGTCACCGCGTCCAGCAGGAAGGGCTGCGTCAGCTTCAGGAGCATGGCCTCCGCCAGGCGGTACAGCAGTATGAAGGCCACGATGTAGCCTATGCCGTCCATGGTGAAGTAGGAAACGAAAGCCTCGTTGAAGGAGTTCCCCTCTTCCGCCATCTTGCGCTTCAGGTACGGCAGCAGGTAGCTGTTGAGCGCTATCACCAGCGCCGTAACGAGCACCGCGGCCGTTATCAGCTTGGCCGCCAGCGAATGCAGGCTCCAGAACAGCCAGATCAGCAGGCCGGCGGCGGCCAGGTAGCCGGCCAGCGTGCCGACGGAGCGCAAGAGCGCCGCGGGTTCCGCCTTGGCCTTGGGGACGTCCTCGGCGGGGTAGGGCAGCATGAACCGGTGGTATATGAACAGCGCCAGGAACAGCAGCGCCGACACCGTCATCATCAGGCTCCAGCTGCCGGCCGGGTCGCCGGTGGCCTCCTGCATGCGGCCCGCGCGGTAGACCAGGAAGCCGGTGCCGAAGATCATCGCGAAGCGGTAGAACATCGAGCGTATGCCGACGAAGAAGGCCTGGTCCTCCTTGGTGAGGGCCAGCATATAGAAGCCGTCGACGGCGATGTCGTGCGTGGCCGAGACGAAGGCCCCGAGCGCGAACATGACGAGCGAGACCGCGAAGAAATGCGAGCCGGTCAGCGAGACCGCGACGGCGCCGAGGCAGGCCGCCATGATAAGCTGCGAGTAGACGGCCCACTTGCGGCGGGTGCCGTACATGTCCACCATCGGGCCCCACAGCATCTTTATGACCCACGGCAGGTACAGGAGGCTGGTCCAGAAGGCCATCTCCGTATTGGAGACGCCCATGTTCTTGTAAAGTATGACCGAGACGGAATTGATGATGATGTACGGCAGGCCCTCGGCGAAATAGGTGCTGGGGACGAAGATCCAGGGGCTGCGGGACTCCTTCTTTTCCATTATTATCGGTGTCATTTTTTCTCCGTTGCTGTCGTTAAGGATATGATATTAAATTAACCCGCCCAAAGGAACCGCGGCGCCCCCGGCCATTTGCTAGAATTTAATTATGACGGCGCTGGTCCAGCTTTTTCCCCCTCAATCCGTGGCCTCGTCGGTGCTGCTGCTGGCCGCGGTGTCCGCCGCCGGCCTGGCCGCCGGCGCCATGAACTTTTTCGGCGTGCGCTTCGGCATAGCCGCGGTGATGTTCTCCGGCATACTCTTCGGCCACCTGGGCTTCACCATGCACCCGGCCATGCTCGCCCTGCTCAGGGACTTCGGCCTGATCCTCTTCGTCTATTCCATCGGCGCCGAGGTGGGCCCGGGCTTTTTCGCCGCCTTCCGCCGCGACGGGCTGAAGCTGAACCTTATGGCCGTCTGCGTAACGCTGGCCGGTTCCGCGCTGGCCCTGCTGGCCTCGCGGCTGCCCGGCATGGACCTTCCTCTCTCCGTCGGCATGTACGCCGGCGCGGTCACCAATACCCCCGCCCTCGCCGCGGCGCAGCAGACGCTGGCCGGGGACCCGGCCGCCTCGGGCTCGGCCGCCGTCGGCTACGCGCTGGCCTTCCCCGTAGGCACCGTCGGGGTGATTCTTGTGCTCTTGCTTCTCAAGCGCTTCGCCGGACCCGCTGAGACGGCCGGCCCGCCGTCCGGTACGCGGGCGGAGCCTCTGGTCACCGCCTGCTTCAACGTCGAGAAAGTGCCGGCCGACACGCCTTTCGGGGCGCTGCCGCTGGTCGCATCCGGCGCGGTCGCCGTTTCCCGCGTGATGCGCGGGGGCAAGGTGTCGGTGGCCGCCCCGGGGGACGTTACCGGCCCCGGCGACGTCGTTATGGCCGTCGGGCGCCGCGCCGACCTGGACGCTTTCGGCTCGGCCATAGGTTCGCCCAGCGCCTGCGACCTCTCCGCCGTTCCCGGTCCGGTCTCCTACGCCCGCATCCTCGTCACCAGGCACGCGCTGGCCGGCCGGCGCCTCGCCGACCTCGGCTTCGGGCGCCGCGGCGTCGTGTTCACCCGCGTGGCCAGGGCCGACGTGGAGTTCCTGGTGCCCGAGGATTACAAGCTGCAGCTGGGCGACAACCTCGCCGCGGTGGGCGGCGCCGAAGGTCTCGCCGAGGCGGCCGCGCAGCTGGGCAATTCCCCGCGCGACCTCAACCGCCCGCGTCTGGTCCCCGTATTCATAGGCCTGGCCGCCGGCGTGCTGCTGGGCTCCGTCCCGATACCGGTTCCCGGCCTGGCCGCCCCGGTGAAACTGGGCCTCGCCGGCGGGCCGCTGGTGGCCGCTCTGGTGTTCAGCTGGCTGCAGACGCTGGGCCCGCTGAGCTGGTACATGCCGCCGGCCGCCAACCTGATGCTGCGCGAACTCGGCATAGTGATGTTCTTTTCCTGCGTCGGGCTGGAATGCGGCGGCAAATTCTTCCAGGCCCTGCTGCACGGCAACGGCCTCGTCGTGATGGGCGTGGCCGCCGCGGTCTCGGTGCTGCCGGCCCTGGCGGCCGGCTGGCTGCTGCGCCGTTTCTTCGCCGTCGATCTTATGACGATGTGCGGTTCGCTGACCGCCGCCACCACCAACCCGCCGGCGCTGGCCTTCTCCGATTCCTTCTCGCGTTCCGGCCTCAATACCGTGGCGTACGCCACCGTCTACCCGCTGGCCATGATACTGCGCATAGTCTCGGCCCAGCTGCTGCTGCTGATATTCCGCTGAACGGCGGATAATATATATACATGACCGTCATAATAGCGAACCTCTTCCTGATAATGGCCGCCGGCTGGCTGTTCCGCCGCTACGGCGTCGTCGGGGAAGGTTCCGAGAAGGCGTTCAACCAGTACCTCTATTACCTCGCCCTGCCCGCGCTGACCATACTGAAGATCGCCGACACCCCGCTCTCCGGCCTGGACTGGCGCTTCCTCGGCGCCAACTCGGCGCCGCTCGTCGCGATGATGGCGCTGTGCTGGCTGCTGTGGAAGGCCGGGCTGCTGGGCTGCGCCATGGCGCGCGTACTCGTCATATCGGCGGCGCTGGGCAATACCGTCTATATGGGCTTCCCCGTGGCCTCGATGCGCCTCGGCGAGGCCGCCGTGGGCTACGCGGCCATAGCCGCCTCCCTGCAGAACATCGTGGTCTTCACCGCGGGTTTCCTGGTCATGACGCTTATCCGCGAGGAGCCCGCCACCGCCGGAGGCTTCCTGCGTCCGCTGCTGCGCAGCGTGGTGCTCTGGTCCTCGCTGGCGGGCCTGGCCCTGGCCTGGAGCGGCCTCGGCCTGCCGGAACTGCTGCGCCGCGTGATGGGCGACATAGGCAAGACCACCATGCCGCTCTCGCTCTTCACCATCGGCGTGGGGCTCTACGGCAAGAAGGTGTCGCATAACCTGCCGAAGATAGCCCTGATCAGTTCGTTCAAGCTGCTGCTGCTGCCGGCCTTGTGCCTCCTGTTCTGCCTGTCCACCGGCTTCGCCGGCTTCCCGGCCCGCGTCGCCTTCGTGCAGGTGTTCATGCCCGTCGCCGTGCTGAACTACGTCGTGGCCCGCGACTTCGGCTTCGATCAGGACCTCGTCGGGCAGACCATACTGTTCTCTACCCTCGCCTTCTTCCCCCTGCTTTACCTTTACGACCTTCTGATGGTCGCCTTCCTGTAGGTCCAAAGACCGCGCGGTATTGCCCTTTGGTACCTGTCGGCTCCGCCGGCAGAGCGCTAGAATATAGGGGATGAACAAGAGATACGCTCCCGCGATCGTGCTGCTTTGCGCCTGCTCCGCCGCCTACGCCGGCTCATTCGAACAGCTGCGGCTTGCCGCACCCTCCGCCGATGTGCCGCAGGTGCCGGTCACGGCTCCGGAGGCGCTCCAGGCGCAGGCCGGCCAGTGCTCACGTTTTCCCACCGGAGCGCACGAGTATTTCAATACCGCCCTGATATTCAACGTCGGAGAGAACGACAAGGGCGGCGACTACTATCCTTTCGCCGGCAAGCCCGACGGCCGCACCGACGAGTGCGGCAACCCCGTCGGCACCCTGCTGGCCGGCATGGGCAGCGAGGGCGGCCACCCTAACCTTTTCGCTAACGGCGGTGATCCGGAACGCATATGGAAGGAGGCTCTGAAGTCCTACCGCGAACTGGATTTCCCCTCCGCGTATTACAGCATAGGCCAGATCTGCCACCTGACCCAGGACCAGGCCGTGCCGGTCCACGCCGCGAACATCAACCACGTGATAACGCTCGGCGACCGTTTCGAGAAGTCCATAAAGAAGAACCTCTCGCTTTTCGAGAAGATAAAAGGCCAGATCACCGCGCTGGCGCTGCCCGACCTGCCGCCATACGGCTACTACCAGGCCCTTCAGGACGACACCCGCGCCCACCTGGCCGAATGGACGAACCCCGCCACCGGCAAACCTTACTGGCCGGCCGCCTCCGGCGCGCCCGCCCCCGGCAGTGACGCCACCCGCGGCCCGTGGAGCCATTATTCCGACGACAAGGATTCCTACGACGTGAACGCCCGTCCCGACATCATGAGCCGCCAGGTGCTGATGGCGGCGGCCTACACGGCCGGGGTGCTCAAGTCCGCCGCGGCGCTGCTGCCCCCGGCGGCCGGGAGCGTGCAGGCCCTGCGCGCGTCCGAGGACAGGCGCTCGCAGGTGGACATACTCTTCAAGGTTTTCGACAACAGGCCGGGACGCATAGACATACTGGTGGAGCGCCCCCTGTACGGCACTTCCCGGACCAGCCACGTGCACGTGCAGTCCGACGGCGAGAACGTGCCTTCCGGCATGGCCGGGGTAAGGCTGCCGGAACTGCCCGCCGCGGTAAAGGGCGAGGATAAGCTTCTTATAACCCTGACGGACGCCGACGGGAATTCCACCCGCCTCGAGGCTGAGGTAAGCTACCAGGAACCGTACAATCCGTACGGCCGCTGATCAGCTCTCCGGCGGCTTCGCGCCGCCGAACTCCTCCTCGAGCTTCCTTCTTTCGTAGATCTGCCTGTACAGGCCGTTCCTCGCCATCAGCTCGGCGTGGGTGCCCGCCTCGGCGAGCCTGCCTTCGTCCATCGTCAGTATGCGGTCCGCGCGCTCTATCGTCTTCACGCGGTGCGTCACTATCATGCAGATGGCCCCGGGCATCTCCGCCCTGAAGGCCTTCCAGAAATTCTCCTCGGTCTGCGCGTCCATAGCGCTGGTCGCGTCGTCGAAAAGCAGCAGGTCCGGGCGGGCCAGTATGGCGCGCGCTATCGACAGCCGCTGGCGCTGCCCGCCGGACAGCGAGAAGCCGCGCGTGCCTACGGAGGTGTCGAGCCCCTTGGGCAGCCTGGCCAGGTCGTGCTTCAGCTGGGACACCTCCAGGGCTTTCTCCAGTTCTTCCGGGCCTATCCAGTCCCTCCCCAGCGTGACGTTGTTGCGGATGGTATCGGTCAGTATGAACGGTTCCTGCGTGACCAGGCCCATGCGCGCGCGCAGCGCCTCGGGCCGGAAGCCGCGGGCGTCCTCGCCGTTGAAGAGCAGTTCCCCCTCGGAATACTCCGCCAGGCGCGCCAGCGCCGCTATGAGGCTGCTCTTGCCGGAGCCTATCTTCCCCACGACGGCCACCAGTTCGCCGCCCGAGGCCTTGAAAGAGATCTTCTTGAGCAGCAGGCCTTCGCCCGAGGCCGGCACCGAGACGCCGCGGGCTTCCAGCGAGCGCAGTCTTTCCGGCGCCGCGCCCGGCGAGGCCGGGCGCGCTATGGCGCTCCTGGCCTGCAGCAGCTCCTCGACGCGCTTTATCGAGGCGCCGGCGCGGTTGCCGGCCACGAAGAACTGGCTGATGTCCATCAGCGGGCCCATGATCATGCCGGCGTAGAAGTAGAAGGCTATCAGGTCGCCTATCGTCGCGGTGCCCCGTATGATCATCAGGCCGCCGGCCAGGTAGAGTATGGCGATGGAAACGAAACTCGCGTAGTGGAAGAAATACGAGAAGATGATGTCCAGCCTCGACGAGGCCACCTCGGCGCGCATCTGGTCCTCGGCCTTCCCGGCGAAGAAGGCGCACTGCGCCTCCTCCTTGGCGTTGGCCTTTATCAGCTTTATGCCGGTGAAGCAGGTCTCGAGGAAATCGTAGATCAGCGTTATCGACTTCTGCAGCGCGTCGTAGCGCGCGTGCAGTTTGTGGCCCGTCTTCATGGAGGCCGCGAGTATGAACGGGGCCGGCAGCAGCACCCAGAAGGTCAGCCAGGGGTTCAGGAAGACCATCATCCCGATGGCGGCCATGAGCGTGAACAGCGACTGGATGAAGCGGAAGGTCCCCGAGCAGGAGAACCACGAGATCTTCTGCGAGATGTCGTCCACCATGCGCGTCACCAGGTCGCCGGTGGTGAACTTGTGGAAGAACTGGCGGTCCAGGCCGAGGATGTGCTCGAAGACCAGCTTGCGGAAATCCCACTCCAGCCGCATGTTCATCGCCGCGCGGTTGCGCTGCGCGGCCACGCCGACGACGGTGTTGGCCACGCCGACGCCGAGTATCAGCAGTATGTTCCTCCACAGGTAGGCCGGGCTTATCTGGGCCCCCAGGCCGTTTATCACGCGCTTTATGAAGTACGGGTAGGCGGCGCTCAGCGCCGCGCTGGTCATCCCGAGCGCGATGATAGCCAGCATCCGGTACTTGTGGCGCCTCCAGTGGGGCATCAGCCAGCGCAGCACGAAGATCATAGCGCGTCCTCCCCGAACTGGAGCTTGTAGAACCGGGAATAGATGCCGCCCTTCGCCAGCAGCGCGTCGTGGGTGCCGCGTTCCTTGACCTCGCCCTCGGAGACCAGCAGGATCTCCCCGGCGTTGCGTATCGTAGAGAGCCTGTGGGCCACGACTATCATGGTCTTCTGCGCCAGCAGGCGTCCCATCGCGGCGTTGATCGTCCTCTCCGTGTACGGGTCGATATGGGAGGTCGCCTCGTCGAGGACCAGCATGTCCTGGTTCAGCGTCATCGCGCGGACCAGCGAGATCACCTGCTTCTCGCCGGCCGAGAGGTTCGCCCCCTTCTCGACGATCTGCTTGGAAAGGCTGTGGCGGCGGAAGAAGGCCTCGAGGCCGATGGTCTTTATCGCGTCGTGCACCAGCGAGTCGGGTATGGAGTCGTCCATCAGCTTCAGGTTCTGCATGATGGTGCCTGGGAACAGGTAGATGTCCTGCTGCACCAGGCCTATCGCCCGTCTCAGGGACGAGAGGCTGATCTCCGAGATGTCGGTGCCGTCTATGAGTATGCTGCCCTTCTGCGGGGCGTAGAACTTGAAGAGCAGGTTGGTCACCGTGGTCTTGCCGCCGCCGGTCTCCCCCACTATGGCGAGGCTTTTGCCGCGCGGCAGCGTGAACGAGACGTCCCTGAGCACCCAGGGCCCGTCGTCGGCATAGCGCATCCAGACGTTGCGGAACTCTATCCCTTCCTTGATCGAGCGAAGGAAATGCGGCCGCGGCGGGTCGGCTATGGCCGGCCTCCTCTCCAGTATGCGCTGTATGCGGTGCCCGGCGGTAAAGGCGCGCTGTATGATGCTGATGTGCTCCGAGAGCCTGAAGACCGGCTCGAAAAGCTTGTCGATGTACAGGATGAACATCACCAGCGTGCCGATGCTGAGCGTGCCCGCCAGCGCCATGCGCCCGCCGGCGCCGAGGATGATGGCTATCGAGACTGGGCTTATCATCACGATGCTCATGAAGAAGATCACCATCAGCATCTCGGCGGACATCTCGGTCTCGAACTTCTTCCTGTTCACCGCCTCGAGCTTGGCGGCGGCCATTTCCTCGCGGTTGAAGGCCTGGAGCAGCGCTATCGCGTTGACGTGCTCGGTGAGGAAGCCGGTGATCTCGCTGGCCAGCTTGCGCACGGCTATGAACAGCGCGGTGCTGCGGCTCAGGAACACCGTGCTGAGCGCTATGACCACCGGGAACACGGCGGAGAGCATCAGCGTCAGCTTCGGGCTGAACCAGAACATCACCGCGAACGTCACCGCGAACATCAGTATGTCGCGGAAGATCGTGATCGTGGTCTCGGTGAAAAGCTCGTAGAGCGTGCTGGTGTCGGACTGCACGCGCGCGGTCAGCCTGCCGACCGGGTATTCGGCGTAGAAAGGCAGGTCCAGCGAGAGCATGTGCGCGAGCATGCGCTTCTTGAGCCCGGCCATTATGCGCTGCCCGGTCTTGACCAGGCTCATGCGCAGCGCGTAGTTGAAGGCCAGGAAGAGCAGCGAGTTGAGGAACAGCGCGCCGACGGAGGCCAGCAGCAGTCCCGTGCGCCGCGCCGGTATCGCGGTGTCAATGATGTACTTGGCTATTATCGGGGTGAGCAGGGTCAGGGCCGTGGAAAGGAGGAGCCAGACGGAAGCCAGCGCGAAGCCGCGCTTCTCGGAGAGAATAAGGCCCTTGAGCAGACCGAAGGTCGCCCTGTAGTTTATCTTCTCCTTCGGGTCCTGCCCGTCGTCGTTGCCCGGTCCGTGCATAAAGGTCTATTCTATAAAATTAAAAGGGGCCCGGATGTCTCCGGGCCCCTTCTTCGGAACTCGCGGCGTTCCTTACTTTATTTCCATGCCGCGCTTCATGGCCTTCATGTTGAGCTCGATAGCCTCGGGCTTGAGCTTCTTGTAGACCTTGGGCAGCGCCTTGTGCACCGCGTCGGGCGTGACCGCGCCGGTGGCGGCGGCGTAAGCGCCGATCACCACCATGTTCATCGCCTTCACGTTGCCGATCTCGGCCGCTATGTCGTTGAACGGGGCCGAGACCACCTTTATGTCCTTGCGGGTCGGCTTCGAGTTCACGAGCGAGCTGTTGATGATCAGCAGGCCGCCGGGCTTCACCATCGGTTCGAACTTGGCGAGCGAGGGCTCGTTAAGCACGATCACGGTGTCGGGCTCCGAGACTATCGGGGTGGTCACCTCGTCGGAGGTTATGACCACCGAGCAGTTCGCGGTGCCGCCGCGCATCTCGGCGCCGTAGGACGGGAAGAAGCTTACCTGCTTGCCGTCCAGCATGCCGGCCTGCGCCAGTATGACGCCCGCGGAGACCACGCCCTGACCGCCGAAACCAGCTATCCTTATGCCTTGGTACATGTCGTGATCCTCCTATTTCTTGGCAGCGCCGGCGTCCTTGTACACGCCCAGCGGGTATACCGGCACCATGCTCTCGGCGACGAACTTCGTCGCCTCGGCGGGGTTGCTGGCCTTGGTGCCCCAGTTGGTCGGGCACATCGAGAGGACCTCGACCAGGGAGAAGCCCTTGCCCTCGACCTGATTCTGGAAGGCCTTCTTTATGGCGGCCTTGGCCTTCATCACGTTGGGGGCGCTGTGCACCGAGACGCGCTCGATGTACATCGCGCCGTCGACGGTGGAGAGCATCTCGCTCATCTTTATCGGGTAGCCGGCCTGCTTGACGGTGCGGCCTTCTATGCAGGTCGTAGCCTTCTGGCCTATCAGCGTGGTCGGGGCCATCTGGCCGCCGGTCATGCCGTATATGGCGTTGTTGATGAAGATGATGGTGATGTTCTCGGAGCGTATCGCGGCGTGCACGATCTCGGCCATGCCGATGGACGCGAGGTCGCCGTCGCCCTGGTACGAGAACACTATCGCCTCGGGGTTCGAGCGCTTTATGCCGGTGGCCTCGGCCGGGCCGCGGCCGTGCGGGCCCTGGATCATGTCGCAGTTGAAGTACGTGTCGGCGAACACCGCGCAGCCCACGGGCGCGACGCCTATCGTGCGGTTGCGTATGCCGAGCTCGTCCATCACTTCGGCGACGAGGCGGTGAACTATGCCGTGGCCGCAGCCGGGGCAGTAGTGCATCGGCACGTCCAGCAGGGATTCGGGTCTCTTATTTAACTGCTGCATAAGCTTTGGCCCCCTTCTTGAGGATCTTCTCTATGTCCTTGCAGACGTCGTCGGCGGTCATTACGCCGGCGCCGGGCCTGGCATGCAGGTGCACGTCCGCGCGGCCGTTCAGCGCCAGCAGCACGTCCTCCACCATCTGGCCGAGGCTCATCTCGACGACCATGAACTTCTTGACGCGCTTGGAAAGCTCGACGATGCGGGCCTTCGGGAACGGCCACAGGGTTATCGGGCGCAGCAGGCCCACCTTGAGCCCCCTCTCGCGCGCCAGCTTCATCGCGGCGGTGGAGATGCGGGCGGCCGTGCCGTAGGCCACGATCACGATCTCGGCGTCGTCCATCATCTTCTCCTCGAAGATGACCTCGTTCTTCTCGATCTCGTTGTAGCGCTGCACGCGCTCGTTGACCATTTTCTCAAGGTAGCCGTCGCGCAGGTCGTAGGACTTGGCTATGCGCTTCGGGCGGCCGGTCGTGTTGACGCCTATGGCCCACTCGGGCTTCGTGAGCGTCGTCACGTCTATCTCGGGGTTCGTGAACTCAACGGGCTCCATCATCTGGCCGATGATGCCGTCGGCGAGTATCATCGACGGGATGCGGTACTTGTAGGCCACCTCGTAGCACTTCTGCGGGAAATTGGCCATCTCGTTGACGCCGTTGGGCGCCATCACGAACAGGCGGTAGTCGCCGTGTCCGCCGCCGCGCGTGGACTGGAAGTAGTCGCCCTGCGCGCCGGCTATGTTGCCGAGGCCGGGGCCGCCGCGCATCACGTTGGCGATCAGGAGCGGGAGGTCGGCGCCGGCGCAGTAGGACAGGCCTTCCTGCTTGAGGCTGATGCCGGGGCTCGACGAGGAGGTCATCGAGCGCACGCCGGTGGCGGACGCCGCGTAGACCATGTTTATAGCCGAGACCTCGCTCTCGGACTGTATGAACGCGCCGCCCACCTGGGGCAGGCGCCAGGACATGTATTCCGGAACCTCGTTCTGCGGGGTTATCGGGTAACCGGCGAAGAAGCGGCAGCCGGCGCGCAGCGCGCCCTCCGCGAGGGCTTCATTGCCTTTCCAGAGTTTCTTTTCAGCCATGTTGCCTCCTTACTTATAGACCGTAATGGCCAGGTCGGGACAGATGCGCACGCAGCTCATGCACGCGATGCAGCAGCCTTCCTTGGCGTCCTTGGCCGGGTAGTAGCCGGTCTTGGAGAATTTATCGGATTTTTCGATGCACTTCTTGGGACAAACCTGGATGCACAGGTAGCAGCCTTTGCACCGGTTCACGTCGACTTCCATCTTGGGCATAGATAGGTCCTCCGGGACACTGCTTAAGGCGCGGCGGGCGGGGCGGCGGTTTGCCGTTAGGCTTCTGTTCAACTGCCGGAGTTCACGCGTGCTGAGCCTATATAAAAAGTATATCAAAAAAAACCGGGTTTTAAACCCGGTCTTTTTCACGTCGGAGAACGGACGTCAGGCCAGGCGCAGCAGGCGCTTCGCCTCCGCCACCAGGCTCGCGGGGTCGAACGGCTTTTTCAGTATCGCCACGTTCGCCAGCTTCGCCAGGTGCGCAACGTTCTCCGGGCGGCCGGTGGCGAATATTATCGGGACCGCGGTCTGGAAGAGGTTGCGCAGGCGGTCGAACACCTTCTGCCCCCCGCCCGCGGGCATGTCCACGTCGAGGACCAGCAGGTCCGGCTGGAACTGCTGGAAGAGCATCACCGCCGAGACGGCGTCCTCCGCCGTCCGCACCTCGAAGCCGGCTTCGCCGAAGATGCCTTTGTAGATCTCCAGTATGTTCAGGTCGTCGTCGACCGCGAGTATCAGCGGCATATTCCCCCCCTGTCCGTCAGCGCCGTCGCGCGAGGAGCTCATTATAGAACTTTTTCAGCAGCGCGTTCATGCTGTCCGCGCCGAAGCGCGTAAGGCCGCCTTCCCCCCGCGAGAGCGCCCAGGCCGCGGCCGCGGCGCCCTTGCGCGCCCGGGCCTCGGGGAAGGCCGCCAGTTTCTCTATCGCGTCGGCGAGCGCCCCGGCGTCCGCCGGCGGCACCGAGCAGCCCGTCTCCCCCTCGCGGATCACGTCGGGCAGGCCGCAGACGCGGCTGACCACCGCCGGTATGCCGAGCGCCTGCGCCTCCAGCGGCGCGCGGCCCATGGCCTCGTTGAGCGAGGGCTGTACGTATATGTCCAGCGCGGCCATCAGCGCGGCCGCGTCGTCGCGGAAGCCGGTGAACGCCACGCGGTCGGCCACGCCGAGGTCCGCCGCCAGCTTTTTCAGCCGCCCCTCGAGCGCGCCGCCGCCTATCACGGCGAAGCGCAGCGCCGCGCAATGGGGCCGGTCCTTCAGTATCGCGGCCGCCCGTATGAAATACTCCACGCCTTTCACCGGCTCAAGCCGGGCCACGGTGCCGGCGGCCAGGCAGTCCGGCGGCAGGCCCAGGTCCTCTTTGCGGGCCGGGCTGGCCGGCGGCGTCAGGTCGACGCCGCTGTGTATCACCGCCCAATCGGCCTCGCGGCCTATGCCTGCGCCGGCGGACTCGCGCTTCTCCCCTTCTGTCAGGGCCACGAAGCGGTCGGTGATCCGGGCCAGCAGGCGCTCTATGGACAGGAACAGCCGGGTCCTGGCCGGGCCGTAATACCCGTAAAGCAGGTGGCCGTGCGGGGTGTGCACGACGGCCGCGCGGCGCGCCGCGCCGCGGTTGTGCAAGAAGGCCGCGAGCCTGCCCAGCGCCCCCGCCTTGGAGGTGTGGGTATGCACCAGGTCGGGCCCCAGCGCGGCCAGCTGCGCCCTTATCTCGGCGAGGGCGCGCAGGTCCGCCAGCGGGCTTATCTCCCTCCCGAGGTGTTTTATCTCGACGTACTTGACGTCGGGCGGCAGCAGGGCGAGCAGCGGCGCCGACGCCGGGTGCGGGCCGGACAGCAGCGCCACGGAGAAGTCGGCCGCCTGGGCGGCGCAGGAATCTATGACGTTGCGGCTGGAGCCGCCCGGCTCCAGCCTGGTTATGATGTGGACGACGAGAGGCTTCTCAGGCATGCGGCTGCGCCCTGGTGGCCGCCTGGGCGGCGCTCAGGCAGGCGCAGAATATGAAGATGACCCCGGAGACGTAGATCCAGAGCAGGAGCGCCATCACGGCGCCGAAGGCCCCGTACAGGGCGTCGAAGCCGCCGAAGGCGCGCAGGTACATCACGAACAGGGTCTGCGCGGCGTGCAGCAGCGCCGTGGCGCACAGGGCTGACACCCACACCTCGGAGTAGCGGGTGCGGCGGTGCGGCGCGAGCTTGTAGAAGAAGGCGAGGCTGAAGAACACCGTGCCCCAGGAAAGGGCGCCGAGGCCCAGGTTGTAGGCCGCCGGGAAGAAGCCGTTCACCGGCAGCACGTCACGGGCAAGTTTCGCCGCCATAGGTACGGCTACGCCTATAAGGAAACCGAGCGTCACTATGGCCAGCAGGGCCAGGCTCTTCAGCGGCAGCTTCCACCAGTTGTTGCCCGACGTGCCCCAGGCCCGGTTGGAGGCCTGTATCAGCGTCGTGAAGAACTGGGCCGCCACCCAGACCAGCATCACCAGCGCCACTATGCTGGCCTGGCCGCGGGCCCGTATCACGTGCGAGACCGTGCCGAAGAGGTGGCGCTGCATGTCCTCGCCCAGCGGCACGAAGGTCTCCGCCTGGGCTATCACCGCGCCCGCGGCTTCTCCTCGGTCGGTGAACACCGAGGTCGCGGCCGCCAGCAGTATGATCAGGGGGAACAGCGCGAAGAGGGCGCTATAGGCGAACGCGGCGGCCCTCTGGCCGCCGTCTATGGCCAGGAACTTCTGGGCCGCCAGCCTGAGCGTGCCCCAGGTGCGCCTTAACGCCTTCTTCGCCAGTTCTGTCATTCGTAAACCGCCGGCGGAGTTCCCCCCGCCGGCGGCAACGGCGGTCAGGCCGCCTTCTTCACCTCTTCCAGCGACTCGGCTATCATGTCGGCCGCGTAGTTCAGGTCCTTCGCGCTGTGCCTGTAGGCCACGTAGCCGTGGTGGTAGGGCTGCAGGAACACCTTGCGGCGTATCAGCTCGGTGTAGAACTTCACGCGCATCTTCTTGTAGCGGCCGGTCTCGTCCTTGTCGAAGGTGATGTAGGGCATCCACGGCTCGCCGGTGAACGTGACCGGCAGGCCGCTGGCCTTCACGTGGCGGCGGACCTTGTTGCAGAAGGCCTGGCCGCGCCTGGCGATGACGTCGAGCACGCCGTCGCGCTCGAGTATCTCAAGCGTCTTGAGCGACGCCACCATGGGAAGAGTGTTGTTGAAGTACGTCGAGCTGACGAAGGCCTTGCTGACCAGCACGTCCATGATGTCGGCGCGGCCGGCCACCATGCTGATCTCGTAGCCGTTGGCCATCGCCTTGCCGAAAGTGGCCATGTGCGGCGTCACGCCGAAGAACTTCTGCGCGCCGCCGAGGCTCACGCGGAAGCCGGTGCGGATCTCGTCGAAGCAGAGAACCGCGCCGTGCTGCTCGGCGAGCTTCTTGACGCCCTCGAGGAAGCCGGGCTTCGGGCGCTCCACCTCGTGCGCGTTGGGGTGCCCCAGCGGGGTCACTATGATCAGCGCCACGTCGGAGCCGTGGGCCTTCATCAGGTCCTCGAGCTGCTGCAGGTTGTTGTACTCGAACTCCAGCGTGTCCTCGTAGTTCTTGGCGAGCACGCCGCCCTTGTTCTCGACGCACCAGTCGGCCCAGCCGTGGTAGCCGCAGCGTATCACCTTGCTCCTGCCGGTGAAGGCCCGGGCTATGCGGCCGGCCAGCGTCGTGGAGTCGGAACCGGTCTTCGTGAAGACCACCTTCTGGGCGCACGGCACCATCGAGATCACCTTGCGCGCCAGCTGGTTCTGTACCTCCTGCACGATGGACATGCAGAAACCCTTCTCCTTTATCTGCTTTATCACGGCCTGGTCGATCTCGCGCTCGCGGTGGCCTATGATGATGGGTCCGTACGCGCACAGCATGTCTATGTACTCGTTGCCGTCCACGTCGGTGACCTTGCCGCCCTTCGCGCTGTCGAAGAATATCGGGTACTCGCCCGGCACGAAGTTGTAGGGGCGGCGTATGCCCATCATGCCGCCGGGTATCAGTTCCTGCGACTCCTTGTAGAGGCGCTCGGAGTTATCAAGTTTCAGGTGTTCGGACATTTGAGGGTTCTCCTTATTTCTTCCCGATCATGCGCTCGTGCAGCTTCTTCACTACGAAAGTCGCGACGTGCTCGGCGTAGGTGCCGGGGCCGAAGCCGGCGTCGTAGCCCAGCTCCTTGGCCAGTTTGTTGTTGACGCGCGGGCCGCCGACGACGAGCAGGGTCTTCCCCCTCATCTTCTCGGCCTCGGCCAGCTCTATCAGTTCGGTCAGGTTCTTTATATGCACGTCCTTCTGCGTGACGATCTGCGAGACCAGCACCGCGTCGGCCTTCAGCTCGCGGGCCTTCGCCAGCAGCCGCTCGTTCGGGACCTGCGAGCCCATGTTGAGCGCCTCTATCATCGGGTAGCGCTCCAGGCCGAAGTGGTGGTTGTAGCCCTTCATGTTCATGATGGCGTCTATGCCGACGGTGTGCGCGTCGGTGCCGGAGCACGCGCCCACTATCACGATCTTGCGCTTGAAGTGGGTCTTGATGAAGTCGTTGACCTCGTCCATCGACATGTACTTGTCGACGGCCTCGGCGTACTCCACCTTGTCGTAGTCCAGCGCGACGTCGGTCTTGCCGTACGCCACGAAGAACGTGAACTCTTCGGACAGGGGCGCCGCGTGGACCACGTCCACCTTCTGGAAGCCGAGCTTCTGCACGTAGAGCCTGGCCGCCTCCTTGGCCCTGCCGCAGTTCTTCACCGGCAGCGTGAAGGAGAGCTGCACCGCGCCGTCGTTGGATGTGTCGCCGTAAGGTTTTATGAACATAGACGCTCCTTTATTTGCCGATCTTCAGCTTGCGCTTAAGGTACGCCTCGGCCGGGTTCCAGTATTCCGGGGACTTCTCGTATACGCCGTCGAGGCCCTTGCCGCCGTCGCGCGGGCGCTTGATCTCGGCGAACATTCCGGTCTCTATCGCGGTGAACAGGCCGTGCCGCTTCACCTCGCCGAGCAGCTCTATGGTCTCGTCCAGCACCAGCTGGGCGCGCTTCTGCATGATGCCGCCCTTCCTGAACTCTATCTCGCCGGCGAAGTCCTCCATCGCGTTGTGCACGTACAGCGCGTTCTCTATCGCGAGGTGGCGGTCCTGCAGGTACGGCGTGTGTATGGCCTCGGTCAGCATGCCGAGCAGGTGTATGCCCTGGCCGGTGGCCTTGGACACGAAGTTGAACAGCGTGTTCATCGCGTAGCCCTTGAAGACGTCGCCGGTCATGAACTTGGTCGGCGGCATGTACTTCAGCGGGTGTTCCGGGAAGATCTCCCGGGCCATCAGCGCCTGCGCGTACTCGTACAGGAAGCCGTTCTTCAGCTCGGGGTTTATCTCGAAGGCGTGGCCGAGGCCCATCAGCCTGGCCGGCATGCCGGCCTTGAAGGCGAACTGCTCGTTGATCAGCTGGCTCGCCAGCACGGTATTCGCCTTTTCGACGGCGTCCGACGTGGTGAGGTAGTTGTCCTCGCCGGTATTGATGATGATGTCGGCCGCGGTATTGATCATGCGGCTGAAATACTGGTCCGTGAACGTGCGGTACATGTTGATGTCCCGGAACAGGATGCCGTACATGGAATCGTTGAGCATCATGTCCAGCCGCTCCATCGCGCCCATCGCGGCTATCTCGGGCATGCAGAGCCCGGAGCAGTAATTGACCAGGCGTATGTAGCGGCCTTCCTTGTCGACGACCTCGTCGAGCGCGGCGCGCATGATGCGGAAGTTCTCCTGCGTGGCGTAGGTGCCGCCGAAGCCTTCGGTGGTGGCGCCGTACGGCACGTAGTCGAGGAGGCTCTGCGCGGTGGTGCGGATGACGGCTATGATGTCCGCGCCCTGGAGCGCGGCGGCCTGCGCCTGCTTGACGTCCTCGTAGATGTTGCCGGTGGCCACGATGACGTAGATCAGCGGGGACTTGACCTTGTCCTTGTACTGCCTCAGCTTGGCGTTGCGGTGCGTCACGTTGCCGGCTATCCGCCCGTCGAGGCCCTTTATCAGTTCGTCGGCCTTCTTCTGTATGGCCTTGCGGTCGGTCAGCTCTATCTGCGAGAGGTCCAGCCCGCCGGCCACGGCCTTGTTGAGCTCGGCCGGGGTCTTGCCCAGCTTCACCAGCGCGTTGACGTAGTACAGCGAGGCGCCGCCGGAGAGCTTCTCGGCGCATTGCTGCGCTATCAGGTTGGGCACCGGCACGCCGTCGGAGTTCGCGCCGTCCGCGCCCAGGAGGCGCAGCGTCGCGCGCTCTATCGTCACCGTGGTGTGCCTGTCTATGAACTGCTGCACGGGGGCCGTGACCGCCGCCGCCAGTTCCCTGGCCTTGTCTATCTTGGCCCTGGAAAGTCCGAGCTTGCTCTTTACCGGTGTCATTTTCCCTCCATCAGTTCCTGCGCACGCCTGATTATCGCCCGGCTGACCCCGAGTATGCCCGCGATCTTTATGGCGTCGCGTGCCTCGTCCCCGGAGCCGCCTTCGGCGAGCTCGTAGCGCATGAACCTGTTGATCATCCTTAATTTCTCTTCCAGCCCGCAGGCCGGCTTGCCCGAAAAGTACTCGTTGAAAGCCGCGGTGTCGAAGCCGCGCATCTTGAAGCGCCCGGCGCCTTTCACGTCTATCCCCGAGAAATGCGTGGCCAGGAAGGCGCAGGCGTTGTCGCGGGCGGCGAGATCGCCAAGCATCGCGTTGAGCAGCGCGGCGGCCTCCTCCGAATTGGTGGTGCGGGCGAACTCGTCCATCAGCAGCAGCGCGCTGCCGGACTTCAGCCCGGCGTGCGCCTCGGCGAAATCGTTCATCTCCAGGCCGAAGCTGCTGAGTCCCCCCGCGGTCTCCAGTTCGCCGCCGCCTATGAAGGCCACGGTCGCGAACACGCAGGTCTCGAACGAGGCCGCCGGCACGAAGAAGCCGCTCTGCGCCAGCAGCTGGGCGAAGGCCAGCGTTTTCAGCGCCACGGTCTTGCCTCCCATGTTGGAACCGTACAGCACGTTCACCCGGCGGGTGAACACGGCGGTCAGCGGCGTGTATTTAAGGCCGGCCGCCTTCAGCCTGTTCTCGAGCGGCAGGAAGCGGGCCTTCGTCAGCCTTATAGCGCCGGGTTCCCGGCGCAGCAGCGGGCGCTCCAGCTTGAGTTCGGCGGCCAGCCGGGCCTTTTCGAAGGCCACGTCCAGGCGTTCCACGGCTTCGGCGTAAAGTTCCATGGCGGCCCGCTCCGCCGATACGGCGGCGGCCAGGCGGCGGCAGACCGCGGTCTCCAGTTCCTGTTCCCGGGCGCGCAGCCTGTCCCGCGCGGCCGCGGCTTCCATGTAGTCGCGGCCGTACACCGGCTTCACGGTGACGCGCGAGCCGTCGAAAGGCTCGGCGAAGACCTCGGGCGCTCCGGAGAAGCCGGAGGCGGTCTTCTCGTCGATGACGAGGAAGTCCCTGTCGCTGAAGTCCAGGCCGCGGCGTTCCCGCAGCAGTTTATGGCAGGCCTCGCGCAGGCGCGCCAGTTCCCGGTCGCGCCCGGCTATACCGGCGCGCACGTCGGCCAGCTCCGGCTCGTAGGCGTCGGCTATATGGAAGGCCTCGCCGCCGCCGCCCTTGTCCAGCAGGGCCAGCAGGCCGTCCGAGCGCCAGGCCGCGCCGAACTTAGCGCGGGCGGCCGCCGGCAGCAGCGCGAAAGCGGCGCGCACGTTGGAAAGGAACTTCCGGGCCAGGAAGAGCCCGGCCGGGGCGGCGAGCGCCTCCGGGGAAAGGTCCGGGGCGGGTATATTGCGCAGGTGGAAGCGGAACTTGTCGGCCTTGTGCGGCGCGGAGCCGAGGAAGGCCGCCGCCGCGGCGGTCAGGTCGTACTCGGCCTTGAGTTCCGCGGCGGAGGTGAACAGGGTCCGCTTCTCGCGGCGGGCGCGGCCGTAAGGGGTCAGCGGCCTGAAAAGGCCGTAGAAGGTCTCGAATTCGGCGAAAGCCCTGGTCTTTTGCATCATGCGGCGGCCGTGCGGGCCGCCGGCTCGTACGGGTTGTAGACTATCCTGGACTGCAGGGCCTTGTCGCCCAGCCTGGCTTCGAAATCGGCCCTGCTGATATTATACAAATTGACTATAAAAGCGGCTAAGTCCGGCCCGGCGGCGAAACGCACGTCGAAGCGGCACTTCAGTTCCTTCCATTGCTGCCAGCTGAGGAAGACCTTCGTGAGGTCCTCGGCCACCAGGGTCCCCCCCTTCTCGCCGCGTGGCGGCAGCTTGCCGGGCGTAAGGGCTCCGTCTATCCTTATTACCGGCTCGCGCAGGCGTCCCGCGGCCGGCAGGCGGGACGCGTCCCAGATCAGCTTGAGCGAGGAGCAGGCCGAATCCAGGTTGTCCGGCTCGATCCTGGCCACGTAGACGAAGGCGGCCTTGCCGCCTGCGGAGGCCTGCGTGATGCGGTCCGCGGCCCCGTCGATGAATACCGTGCCCGCCCCGTGGCGGCGCATGTCGGCTATGATCTCGGGCAGCTGCTCGTTGTTCTCCGGCCCGGAGATCTCGGCGCGGCCGGGGCGCAGCGCGCGCACCAGCACCGGCCTGCCTATCGCGGTGGTGTACGGGTAGACGTTGAGTATCTCGAAGTGCAGGTCCGCGTGCCTGAGCGCGGTCTCGGCGCAGAGCAGCAGGTCCCCCGGCGCGGCCTTCACCCTGGGCTTGGCGGTGCCGTAGACCTGGTCGGAGGCCTCGCCGTCCACGCCTACGCTCAGCGCCGCGCAGCGCGACTCGCCGCGCAGGCGGCTCAGCGCGTAGTTCAGGAAGGTGGTCTTGCCGGCGTTCTTCTTCGAGCCGACTATGAAGACCGTCCTGTCCTTGAGGGTTTTGACGAAGTCCATGACCGGGTAAAGCGAGGGCCGGCGGAACCCGGAGGTCGCCCTCCCGTTCCGCCGGCCCGGCGTTCTTATTTCCTGTGCCTGCGGGTCCGCATCAGGTTTGCCGGCTCCAGCGTCAGCTTGCCGCCGTTGAGCAGCTTCGCGACGCCGTCTATCGGCTTGTACTTCTCGTCGCCGCAGTAGCGGCAGTTGTCGTGGCTGGCCACGTAACCCTCGGGCTCGGTGTAGGTGGTTATGACGCCCTCGTAGTTCCTGAGCACCACGCGCTTGCCGTTCTGCGAGATAAGGTAGTTCGGCATCACCGGCGTCTTGCCGCCGCCGCCGGGCGCGTCCACGACGAACGTCGGGACGGCCATGCCGGAGGTGTGGCCGCGCAGGTTCTCTATGATCTCCACGCCTTTCGACACCGAGGTGCGGAAATGACTTATGCCGACGGAGAGGTCGCACTGGTAGATGTAATAGGGCTTCACGCGCGCCATCAGCAGCTCGTGCACCAGCTTCTTCATCGTCTGCGGGCAGTCGTTGACGCCCTTGAGCAGCACGCTCTGGTTGCCGAGCGGTATGCCGGCGTCGGCGAGCTTGCGGCAGGCCTCGAAGGCCTCGGCGGTCATCTCTTTCGGGTGGTTGAAATGAGTGTTGATGTATATCGGGTGGTACTTCCTGAGCATTTCCACCAGCTTGTCGGTGATGCGCATGGGCATGACCACCGGCGTGCGGGTGCCGATGCGGATGATCTCGACGTGGTCTATCGCGCGGAGCTTCTTTATGATGCCTTCCAGCATCTCGTCGGGCAGCACCAGCGGGTCGCCGCCGGAGATCAGCACGTCGCGCACCTCCGGGGTGCGGCGGATGTACTCTATCGCCTTGTCTATGTTGGCGGAGGACATGTGCACGTCCTCGAAGCCGACGAGCCTGCGGCGGGTGCAGTGGCGGCAGTTCATCGAGCAGATGTTGGTGACCAGCAGCAGCACGCGGTCCGGGTAGCGGTGGGTCAGGCCGGGCACCGGCGAGTCCACGTCCTCGTGGAGCGGGTCGGCCAGGTCGGAGGGGTCGGTGTTGAGCTCGAGGGCGCGCGGTATCGCCTGCAGGCGCACCGGGCAGCCCTTGTCCTTCTTGTCCATCAGCGCCGCGTAGTACGGCGTTATCGCCATCGTAAATTTCTTGAGGCAGGCCTTCAGGTCGTTCTTCTCCTGCGCGGAGAGCACGGCGACCTTCTCCAGCGTCGGGATGTCCTTTATGACGTTCTTAAGCTGCCATTTGTAGTCGTGCCAGTCGCTCTCGGACACGTTCTTCCACAGCGGTATCTTCCTGTACTCCACGGTCTTGTAGGGCTTCATGGTGTCTCCTTGTCCCCCCGCGCCGGAGCGGGGTCCCCTCCGTAAGTCCCGCCCCGGCGGGTCTCGCCGGGGCGGGTGAACGTATCAGGCGTAGGTCTTCTCGTATATCTTGCGTATCTTCGGGCTCTCGCGCAGGATGTTCAGCGTTATGTCCGCGTGGTCCTTCGTGTAGCCGTTGCCGATGATCATGTCCACGTCCTTGCCGACGCCCTCGGCGCCGAGCGCGGCCTTCGTGAAGGAGGTCGCCATCGTGAAGAAGTAGACTATGCCGTTGTCGCGGGTCATCAGTATCGACGCCATCTCGGTGTTCGGGATGTTGACGCAGTTGATGACGACGTCGGCCAGCTTGCCGCCGGTCAGCTCGTTGATCGCCTCGTAGCACTCCAGGGCGTTCGTCGCGCTGAGCTTCAGGCAGTCGTCGCAGAAACCGTACTCCTTCATCTTCTTGAGGCCGGAGTCGGAGCTGGTGATGCCGATGATGCGGCCGCTGATGCCGGCGCGGCGCTTGGCCTCGTAGGCGCAGAGCACGCCGCTCTTGCCGGCGGCGCCGATGATCACGACGGTGTTGCCGGGCTTCACGAGCTTCGCGGTCTGGGCCGGGGCGCCGGCCACGTCGAGCACCGCGAGCGCGAGCTTCTCGGGCATGTCCTTGGGGATCTTCGCGTAGATGCCGCTCTCGAAGATGATGGCCTTGGCCTTCACGTTCACCTGCTCGGTGCCCCTCTTGATGCCGAGGATCTTCTCGATCTTCAGCGGGGTCAGGGACAGCGAGACCAGGCTGGCCACCTTGTCGCCGACCTTCAGGCTGGTCTTAGCGGCGAGCTTCGGGCCTATCTTGGCCACGCGGCCGAGGAACATGCCGCCGGAACCGGTGACGGGGTTCTGCATCTTGCCCCTCTCCCCGACGATCTTCTGGATCATTTCCTTTATCTTGGCCTCGTCGCCGTTGTTCACCTGCTTGATCTGGGTGAAGCTGGCCGAGTCTATGTTCAGGGTATCCACGTCGAGCATGATCTCGTTGTCGTAGATGTAGTCCATGCTGTTGTCCACTTTCAGCGCGGGCTGCGGCAGCACGCCTTTGGGCTCTATGACCCGGTGGGCGCCGAACGGATTGCCGCCTTTCTTCACGGTAATGTTCTTTGACATGTTTTCTCCTGTATCTCGTTTTGTGCTGCTGCGTTATTCCTTCAGGGCGAACAGTTTGCGCACGTCGCCGGGCTTCGCTATTTCGAGGTCGGCCTCCTTCGATATGCGCACCGCACGCTCCACGAATTCTGCGTTGGACTTGGCCAGCCTGCCCTTCGAGTAGTAGATGTTGTCCTCGAAGCCCACGCGGATGAACCCGCCGGCGGCTATGGCGCCGTAGATGGCCGGCAGGTGGGCGCGGCCCACGCCCATCACGGTGAAGTAGCTCTCCGCGGGCATCTGGTCCATCATGTACGAAAGCGTCTTGACGCTCATGCTGAGCGCGGCCGGCACGTTCATCACGAAACCGTAGTGGTACGGCGGCTTTATCAGGCCTTCCTTGATCAGGATGTGCGAGGCCTGCACGTGCGACACGTCGAAGCACTCCAGCGTGGGGCGCACGCCGTGCCTGTTCATCTCGGAGGCGAACTGCCGCATGATCGGCACGGTGTTGATGATATAGTCGTTGCCGAAGTTCACGCTGCCGCAGTCGAGCGAGGCCATGTCGGGCTTGAGCGCCACCGGGGCGATGCGCTCCTCGGGGGTCATCCCGACGGCTCCGCCGGTGGTGATCTCTATCACCACGTCGCAGCGCTTGCGGATGAGCTCTATCGCCTTCTTGAACACCGCCACCTCGGCGGTAGGGGTGCCGTCGTCCTTGCGGGCGTGCAGGTGCACTATGGAGGCGCCGGCCTTCCAGCATTCCTCGGCGGAAGCGGCCAGCTCCTCGGGGGTAACCGGCAGGGCCGGGGCCTGGGCCTTCGTGGTCTCGGCGCCGGTAAGCGCGCAGGTTATTATCATCTTGTTGGCCATGTCGGTCTCCTCAGAACTTCCGTATGGTGCCGGGGATGTGCAGTTTCGGCTCGGTGCACTTCACCACTTCCTCGACGGTCGTGTCCTCCGCGATCTCCTCGAGGACCAGGCCTTTCTTCGTTACGCGTATGAAGGCCATGTCGGTGACGATGATGTCCACTTCCTCCACGGCGGTAAGGGGCAGAGTGCACTTCCTGAGTATCTTGGGCGCGCCGTTCTTGTTGACGTGCTCCATCGCCACTATGACGTTCTTCGCGCCGACCACCAGGTCCATAGCGCCGCCCATGCCGGGCACCATCTTGCCGGGGATCATGTAATTGGCGAGATTTCCCTGCTCGTCCACCTCCAGCGCGCCGAGCACGGTGTAGTCCACGTGGCCGCCGCGGATGATGGCGAAGCTCATCGCCGAATCGAAGTAGCAGCCGCCGGGCACCAGCGTTACCGGCTGGCCGCCGGCGTTCACTATGCGCGGGTCTTCCTTGCCCTTCTCGGGCGTGCCGCCGAGGCCTATGAAGCCGTTCTCGGAGTGCAGCAGTATGTTGCGGTCCTTGGGGATGTAGTTGGCCACCATCGTCGGCATGCCGATGCCGAGGTTCACCAGCGCGCCGTCGGGCAGCTCCTGCGCGATGCGCTTTATCAGCCTTACTCTCTTGAGTTCCTTGGGGTCCATTTGAAAGCTCCTTATTTCTGCTGCAGGTTCTGCGCCGGTATCTCGGACTTCACGATGGCGGAGATGAACACGCCGGGTATCGTGACCCTGTCGGGGTCCATCTCGCCGGGCTCCACTATCTTGTCGGCCTCGACGATAACGTAGTCGGCGGCCATGGCCATGCTGACCTCGGCGTTCTTGGTGGCGGCCGGCAGGAAGCAGTTGCCGTACTTGTCGCAGACCTCGGCCTTCACGAAGGCGAACTCCGCGCCGAGCGGCAGCTCGAGCAGGTATTCCTTGTCGTTGATGATGAGCTTCTGTTTCCCCTTCTCCACGGCGGTGCCTATGCCGGTGGGGGTCAGCACGCCGCCGAGGCCCGCGCCCTTCGCGCGGATGCGCTCGTTGAAGGTGCCCTGGGGCACCAGCGTCACGTCCATCTCGCCGGAGTTCATCTTCTGGCCGGAGACCGGGTTTGTGCCTATGTGGGTGGCGTAAAGCTTCTTGACGCGGCTCTGGGAGATCAGTTTGCCGACGCCGACCTCGGGGAAGGCCGTGTCGCTGGTCATCAGCGTCAGGTCCTTCGAGCCTTTCTTCAGGAGGGCCTCGATGAGCGTGAAAGCGTTGCCGCAGCCCATGAAGCCGCCCACCATCAACGACGAACCGTCCTTTATCTTCTCAACCGCCTGTTCAGCCGTAAGAATAGGTTTCATGCCTTACTCCTTGTCAGATTTTACCGCGACCGCCCCGCGCCGAAGTCCAAATATTATAACAAAATTATTTATTATGAAAGGCCGCCGGGACGCAAAAAAGCCCGCGGGGCCTGGCCGCCGCGGGCTTTCATTTGCGCGTGGCCCCCCTTTTCAGGCGGCGCCGGCCGCCGCGCGCGCGGCGCGGTACGCCGCCAGCGCCAGCGGGAAAGGCGAGAGCACGCGCTCCAGCACGCCCTTGCATTCCGAAATGGCGGTGCCGTAGTTCGTTATGGGCACGCCCGAAGACGAGGTCTTTTCCATGCGGCCCAGTATCTCGGTGCGGGTCAGCATGCAGCCGCCGCACTGTATGGCCAGCTTGTAGGAGGCGATGTCCGGAGGCAGGTCGTGGCCGGCGAAGGTGTCTATCTTCAGGTCCCCCCCTGCGGTCTGTCTCAGCCAGCGCGGCAGCTTCACGCGGCCTATGTCGTCCTCTATGGCGTGGTGGCTGCAGGCCTCCATCACGGCCACGCGGTCGCCGGGTTTCAGGCCGCGTATGGCCGCGGCGCCGGCCGCGTAGGCGGCCAGGTCGCCCTTGAACCGCGCGAAAAGTATCGAGAACGTCGTGCAGGGCACGTTGCCCGGCGTGTTCTCGACCATGAAGTCCACCACCTGCGAGTCGCAGACCACGAGGGCCGGCGGCGCCTTGAGCGCAGCGAGCGCGGCCGCGTACTCGGTCTCGCGGCAGACCAGAGCGAGCTGCCCGTGGTCCAGCAGGTCGCGCATGGCCTGCACCTGCGGAAGTATGATGCGGCCCTTCGGGGCCTCCTTGTCGATAGGTATGATCAGCACGGCCGTCGAGCCGGGCGGGACCAGGTCGCCCAGTATGGCCTTCGGTCCGCCCTTGTCGGCGGTGACCGCCAGCAGGCGTTTCTTTATCTCGTTCACCGCGGCCTCGCGGCCGGCCTTGTTCACGGCGGAGCAGAGCACCGGGTCCAGGCCCAGCGCCTTCAGCGCGGCCAGCACGGCGGGCGCGGGGGCGGCCAGGTCCGTCTTGTTTATCAGCGGGATGACCGGCGTCTTGCGCGCGGCGGACGCGGCGACCACGTCCTGCTCCCATTTCCCCCATTCGGAGGGTTCGGCCACCAGCAGCACGGCGTCGGCGCGGTCGAAGATGCGCCGCGCGCGCTCGGTGCGCAGCGCACCCAGCTCGCCGCTGTCGTCGAGGCCGGCGGTGTCCAGGAACACCACGGGCCCTACCGGCAGCAGCTCCATGCTTTTCTCCACCACGTCGGTGGTGGTGCCGGGCACCGGCGAGGTTATGGCCACGTCCTGGCCGGCTATCATGTTCAGCACGCTGGACTTGCCGACGTTGGTGCGGCCGAAGATGGCTATCTGCAGGCGCATGGATTTGGGCGTTGTTTGCATGGCGGTCATCCTTTTGGGGCGTTCTTGAGCGAGTGCCCGTAGCCCTCCGCGCGCGTGCGGCCCAGGGACTTGAGCATCGCGTCGACGCAGCCGGCGCATTTGTCGGCGGCGTCGCTGACGCAGATCTTGCCGGGGTACAGGCTGTAGTCCACCCTGTGCTCGACGGGGCTTATGTTGGGCATCAGCACGTTGGCGCCGCATTGCAGCGCGCGCTGCCTGCCCTGCGGGTGCAGTGTGCCCATAGCGGTGGTGGCCGGTATGTGCGTGTTTACGGTGACTATGCGGGTCAGCGCGACCATCCTGAGGCCGAGGTCCAGGGTTCCGCCCGCCGAGCCGGCGAGCGGCGTGTCCGGGTTCGGTATGAACGGGCCTATGCCTACCATGTCGAGGTCGAGCTTCTTGAAGAGCAGTATGTCGTCGGCGAGGCTCTCGAGGGTCTGGCCCGGCAGGCCGGCCATTACGCCGGAGCCTACCTGGAAGCCGGCCTCCTTCAGCCAGGCGAGGCAGGCGAAGCGGCGGTCGTAGTCGGAGTCCGGCTTGAGGGCCTTGAAGAGTTCCCTGTCCGACGTCTCGAAGCGGAGCAGGAAGCGGTCGGCGCCGGCGGCGCGCAGGGCCTTATATTCCTCCCTGGAGTGTTCGCCTATGGAGAGGGTTATGGCGAGGCCGGTCTCTTTCTTGACGGCTTCCAGGACGGGGATGACGTCGCGCGGGCTCCAGGCCGGGTCTTCGCCGGACTGCATGACGACGGTGCGGTAGTTCAGCGAGACGGCGGTGCGGGCGCAAGCGAGTATCTCTTCTTTAGTGAGGCGGTAGCGGCGCACCTTGGGGTTGCCGGCGCGTATGCCGCAGTAGCGGCAGTTGCGGCGGCAGGTGTTGGAGAACTCTATGAGGCCGCGCACGTGCACGCCGTCGCCGACGTTGTCGCGGCGGACCTTGTCGGCCAGCGCGAAGAAAGGGGCCGGGTCGGTCCCCGGCGACAGCGCGTCGATGAGTTCTTTTTTATTCATGTCGGTATGCCGATCTTATCGTCGGCAGTCCCGCGGCATGGGCTCTTCGGGCACGGCGTCGCGCACACCGTGCGCGCGCCTTGTCACTCCCTCGCCGCGCTTGCGCAAGCGGCTCGGTCCGCGACAGCCCTCAGAACCCATGCCACGCTCCTGCCGACGGGCCCATGCCGTGCGCCTGCCGCCGGACCCATGCCGCCTCCGCCCCTCCGGGCGAAGGCGGGGCCGCGGGCTCAGATCAGAAACAGAGGTCGCGCTCGCCGGCGGCTATGCGGGCGTAGTAGGCGTCCAGCAGCTTCACGGTCTCCGGCGGGAAGTCCTTCTCGCGGGCCCGTATCTCGGATATTTCCTTCCTTATCAGCGCCTCGCCCTTCGCCCGGGTGGCGTCCGAGGCGAAGTCGTCGAGCCACTCGCGGAAGGTCAGCACGGCGTTGAGCTTGCAG
>CALMZU010000256.1 GCA_937870775.1 uncultured Elusimicrobia bacterium | reverse complement strand
GTTTTCAACAGCTCGGGTCGTTTAACGGGCGAGAAGCCCGTATTCCCTCTGTTCACTGTGGGTGAACTTCAGAGCGCGGAGAAACTGAAGGAGGCGTTCAAACAGAGCATCGCTCAGGCGTTCGCTCTCGACCGCCTGCTCGATTTCAACAACCAGACCCAGATGACGGCCTTCGAGACTTCCATCCGCAATCGGATGCGCGGCGAGGCCCTGGGCTCGATGTTCTCTCGCCAGATAGCCGAAGTGCTCACCCCCACCATCGAGCGCACGTTCAATATCCTCTATAGGAAGGGGCTGCTCGGCATAAGGGAAACGGGCGTGGTGGCCTTCGCGCGCAAGGCATGGGGCAAGATTCTGGGGAAGCCCATCCAGATAGTCCCCAAAGTAGTTCAGGACGCCATCGACGCCGGCCTCGACGTTTACGAGGTGGAGTACATCTCCCCCGCCAAGCGCTTCATGCAGTCCGAGAAACTCCAGGGCATCTTCACCGCGGCCGAGTTCTTTCAGAAGATGGCGGTGGTGCCCGGCGCGGAAGAGATACTGGATAATGTGGACTTTGACGACATGGCCCAGAATGTGATAACCTATTCTGGTGCCCCCGAAACCATGCAGCGCCTCACCTCTGAGGTGGAGGCCATCACATCCGGCAGAGCGCAGGCGCAGGCCGCGCAGGCGAAACTCGCGGCTATGCAGCAGACCGCTATGGTCGCGAGAGACGCCGGCCAGGCCGTGCAGTCTATGGCCGGCGCGGGCGCACAGATGTAAGTAAATCAGTCAGGAGGAACAGAGAATGACAGAGGAACAGAGGAAAGAGCACGAAGACAAAAAGAGGAAGTATCAGGAAGCGGTGGCGGCGGAGTTCGTGGCCAAGGCCAAGATGGTAGAGGCGGTGGCTCTTACCGAACCAGGTAAGGCGCTTCTCCGCTATCTGCACGACATCTGCGGCTATTCCGCCTCCGACCGCGTTCTTGTCCCCACAACGGGCGAAGTGAACCTGGTGGCCACCGCCCTAAATAGCGAGCGGAGGAACGTGTATCTCCAGATACGCGCGCTCGTCCCCGCGGAGATCCTCCGCGAAATAGAAATTCCGATAGTTAAAGAGGAGAAGAAATAATGAACAAAATGCTCAACAGGTTTTATATGGAAGAGGCCGGCGACGGCAAGGGCGGAACGGGGGCCGCGGCTCCGGCCAACTTCGAGACCATCATCCCCGATGAGTTCAAAGACCGCACCTATCTGGCTGACCTTAAAGGTAAGCCCGTGGGCCCTGATACCTACAAGGAACTCTTCAAGAAGCTCGATGGTGCCCAGACCCTCATAGGCAAGAAGACGGGTGTGCCGGCCGCCGACGCCCCGGCCGAGGAGTGGGAGAAGTTCCACGCCGCCCTCAGACCGGCCAAGGCCGACGACTACGAAATCCCGGTCAAGGAAGGCAGCAAGCCCGACCCCGAAGTGCAGAAGGCCGTTAAGGGTATCTTCCATGAGGCGGGGCTCACC
>CALMZU010000255.1 GCA_937870775.1 uncultured Elusimicrobia bacterium | reverse complement strand
TTACCGGCGGTGCCGGGTTTATCGGGTCAAATACCGCGGAATATTTGCTCGCCTCCGGGCATGAGGTGCGTATCTTCGACGATCTTTCTTCGGGGAAACTTGCCAACCTCTCAGGGCTGGACGTGGATTTTATTAAGGGTGATATACGACGTCCGGAAAAGCTTTCAGCCGCGATGAAGGGGTGCGATGCCGTGCTGCACCTTGCGGCGCTGGTCTCTGTGCCGGAAAGCGTGCGTTCCCCGCGTATGTCCCATGACATAAATGCCACCGGGACTTTTAACGTCCTTTCCGCTGCGAGGGAAGCCGGCGTCAGACGGGTGGTTTCCGCCAGTTCCGCGGCCGTTTACGGCAATCTCCCGGGGTCGCCCAAGAAAGAAAGCATGTCCCTTAGGGCAGAATCTCCGTATGCCGCCGGCAAGCTTTCCGTTGAACACTATTCTTCCGTATTCTCGTCGGTGTACGGCCTGGAGACCGTGTGTCTCCGCTATTTCAACGTCTTCGGTCCCAGGCAGAACGCCGCAAGCCAGTATTCAGGCGTTATCAGCAGGTTCTCCGCGGCGCTTTCCGCCGGGGAGCCGCTGACCGTTTTCGGCGACGGGGGGCAGACAAGGGATTTCGTATACGTGGCGGACGTAGCCAGGGCGAATACCCTGGCGCTGACCGCGGCAAAAGCCGGGAAAGGCGAGGCCGTTAATATAGCTTCCGGTCGTTCCGTCAGCCTGCTGTCGCTTGCCGGGGCCATGGGGACCGTACTTGGTAAGGCTCCGCGCATCTTGTTCCGCCCGGCCCGCGAGGGAGATATCCGCCGCTCTCTGGCGGACATCTCGTTCGCCCGCAGGTTGCTCGGCTACCGCCCAGCTTACGGGCTTGAACAAGGTCTTGGCCTTACCTTATCCGCCGCGCTCAAAAAACGCAGGTGAGGGTGAGGCCGAGCGACTTCACTTCATCACCTGATCCTTTGTAGCCCTTGGCGTATTCCGCCCAGATATCGAATTGCCTCCCCGCATGCGGGGCCCAGGCCATGCCTGCCCGCCCTCCCGCCCCGCCAAAGAACCTGTCGTTATAGTAGTAGTCCGCGGAAAAATATGGCGACAGCCGCCTGACAGGCAGCCCATAGCCGTAGCGTGACAACGTCGCGCCGGCGCCGTATTGGTTGAAAGAGCCCGGGGTGCACCTGCTTCCGTAGAAGGAAGAGGAGTCCGCAAGTGAACCCGTATGAGCGCGGCTTTCCGAGCCCGAGGCATTCTGGGCGTAGATGCGCGAGGAGAGCGTCCAACCCGGGAATTGATCGAGAAAGGACAGTTCCCCTTTTAAAGAAGAGAGGTTGCCCGCGTATGTCCGGTCCTGTGAAAAGAACTGTGAATCGTCGGCCGTCAGCCGCAACGAAGCGCCGCGGATCGGCATGGATAACGAAACGGATATGAAATCCTTCATGCCTGAAGTTTCCAGGTTGGACGACTCATCGGCCCTGGAGCCGTAACCTGAGGAGAATTCCAGCCGGGAGTTCCCTTTTAACTTTCGTCCGAATTGAGCGCCAGCGAAGAAAAATCTTTTCGCCGCGTCCCGGCCGCCGGCTTTCAGCGAAGAATCCCAGCGCGGTCTGTTTAATGAAACAGCGACCCAGGCGTCATCATCTTCTTTATCGGCCAGCAGTATGGCCGGTGAAGTCGATGACCGCCGGTAGGCTGAACCTCCGGCGGAGAATGAAAGGCTTTTTGTGGTCGCGGCGGAGACGGACGCGGTCACGCCGGACGTCTCAAGGACCTTGCGTTTGCGGTACGTGGGCGAGAATACCGCTGACGGCCGTGACCGCAGCAGTTCCGCGGCCTTCAGGTTGAGCGCCGTATCGGAACGGTCGGAGTTCAACAACGTGATGGTTTCAGACCGGGCGAGTTCCGTCTCCCCGGTATATTCCAGTGCCGTTATACGGTCGCGCGGCGGGAGTGAATAATAGTCGTGCCCCAGCAAGGCCCGCAGTTCTTCCGTGTCATAGTCCGACAATGCCCTTGAAAGCCTGTACCACACGGGAACACTCTCCAATTCGCTGGCGTAAACCCCGGCGGCGTCCGCATCCCCTGCGGCTGAAGCCCGGGCAAGCATCGCTTCATTCCGGGCCGTGCCGCTGAGCGACGGAGAAAGGCGCGCCAGTTCTTCCATGAAGCGGGGGGCGCTGCAGAATGCCGCACAAAGGTTCATGAACTCCGCCGCGTTCTCCGGGCGTAACGTTCTCCCATGGTCCGAAAGTTCCAGCCAGCGGGAGAAACGCTTTGCGATCGCCGCCTCGATGTCTCCGCCCGCTTCGGCGACGGCCGCTTCTGCCATCGTCCCGGCCCCGTCGCCCCGAAGCCTTCTGTAGGCCGCCGTTCTCGCACGGGCCGCGTCTGGTTCGTCAGCGGCAAGATAGGCGTATGCCAGCGCAAGTTGCTTGTCCGGGTCCTCATCGCCGCCGGGCGCGAGCGTCGTAAGGCGCTTCCGGATATCCCTGGCCATATTCCTGCCGGCAAGGAACCACAGTATCTGTGTTTTGACCTCTTCGGAATCTGGGTCCATCGCCAAGGCCGACTCGTAAGCTTGGAGAGCGCCGGCCTGGTCCCCTCCGTCGGAACTGGCCATAGCCTTCATGGTCCAGTAGTACCTTGTAGCGCCGGCCTGCTGTTCCTGTGGCGCGGATAACCCGGCCATTACTGAGCGCACCGCGCCGAAGTCGCCGCGCCCGGCCATGGAATTCAGCCATGAAAGCAGGAAATAAGGCTTGCCGGTACGCAGCCAGGCTTTTTGGGAAGTTTGTTCCCCGTCCCGCGCTCGGCCTGAGGCCTTGTAGTAAGCCGTGAGACGGTCGTACTCCGGTTCCCTGGCGGCCCCGGCGGCGTCCAAGATCTCGGCTGCTTTGACCGCCGCCTTTACGTCGCCGAAATGCCAGGCCAGGTCGCCGTAAATATTCCAGAAAGCCGTATCGTCTTTTCCTGCTTTGTGCTCGGCCTTGCGAAGTACGCTGAAAGCTCTCTCCAGGTCCCGCTTCGCCGCGAGCAGTTCCGCGTAGCCCTGGGCCGTGGCCGTACTTATCCCGAAACGGCCGACCATGGCCTTGTATAGTTTCTCGGCGCCTTCACTGTCCCCCAAATTTGTGTGAAGTTCGATCGCTTTGGCTAAGCCCGCAGGAGAGTTGAAGCGCTGGGAATACTTCTCAATGAGTTCGGCCGCTTTTTCCGGCTTCCCCAACTGCTCATAGATGTATATAAGGTCGTCGACCTTATCGAGGTCATTGGCCGCCAGGTCGAGTTCCAGCGCATAGAGGGCCGTTTCATAGTCTTTTAGCCCTATGGCCAAGGCCGCGACCCGTCTCCTTAGCTGCACCGAGTTCTGGAATTCAAGCAGTTCCTTGAACGCGGCCAGCGCCCCGCGCGGGTCCCCGTTCCAGACGGATAGTTCCCCGAGTTCGTTCAGCCAGAAAGGATCCGAGGGGTAAAGCGACCTGCCTTTGCGGGCGGTCTCCAGCGCTCCGGGGATATCGTTGGCCGCGACGAAGGTATCCAGTATGTCGCGCATCAGTTTTTGTTCCTGCGGGACGGCCGCCTGGCAGACGGCGCATGCCGCCAGGGAGATGAGCAGGACCAGTCGCGGGGTCATCGGTTCATCCTCAGGATCTGCAGAGCGATGTCGCGCGCGAAGTAGGGGTCGCCCGTCTGCCGCGAGAAAGACAGCATGGTGGCGGCTGTTACTTTGTCGGAAGCGAAGTCTTTAGCGCAGGCGTAAAGCGTTTTCTTGATATCGCGCTGGAGGCCCGCGGCCGACAGGGTTAACAGGGCCTTCCGGAATACCTGGCGGCGTCTTTCCTGATCGGGCGCGGTCTTTGCCGCGGAGATATAATAAGACGCGGCTTTCTGGGGCATGGCGCAGTGTTCTGACGCTTCTGCGGCCTTAATGAGCCAGTAGTAGCGGTTCCAGGTCTCGAACGGGAGGATTCTCTCGGCTGCCGCCAGCGCCGCAGGCCATATTCCCAGCGCCGCGGTTTCGGCGTACTGCGCGCCCAGGCGCTGGCGCGAGTTCTCGGAGAGTATCGCGGAGAGCGTTCGTGCCGAGATAATGGAAGCTTCCTTGCCGCTTTTCATGTATTGCGGCGCTTCCCTGTAGAGGGCCAGTGTGCGGACGTCTCGGCTGAAAAGCGTTTCAGTATCCTGTACCGTGGCCGCCAGCAATTGTGCCATGGCCCGCTCATGCTGGCCGGTCCCGATATAACGGTCGGCCAGAAGCAGCCTGTAACGTGAGTCGCCGGGGTTGATGCGCACTATCGATTCGAGATATTTTACCGATACCGGACTGTTCTTCTCCGAGATTACCAGGTCGGTCAGGCGGTTCTCCGGATACACGGCCCAGCAGGCCGCAGCCGCCAGCGTAAGCGTAGCCGCGAATTCGTGGAGCCTGAATACGTGGTATTTATTCGCAATCGACACTGAGTTCCACCGTCCCTTTCCCGAACTTTATGAGGTTCCCGTATCGTTTCGCGCCTTCCGCTCTCAAGCGGCAGGCGGCGGCTCCGGCGACGCTGAGTTCTCCCGGGGCTTCCGCGATAAATCCCGCCTTGAATCCGCGTCCCAGCCGTTTGAACGATGACAGTATGGCCGAAGACTCCTCCAGGTAGGCGTAGCCTGACGCCGGGGAGGAGGAAAAGAATATTTCAGCGGAGCCGGTCCCGTCCAGGTGTACATATAAGCCGTCGGTGCCTGCTTTATAGCCGGCCACCCCTTTAGAGCGCGAAAGATCTGGCACGCCGAACCCGCGCGGCGCGCGCAGGGTGCGCAGGCCCCCGGCGTTTCGGACAAGCCAGGAACCGCGCTGCGATACGGCGAGCGTGGTGCCCTTGAAGTCGGCGGCCCTGCTCAACCACTCCGAAGTGCGCATAGGGGCCGTCTTGAGGGTGGATACCCAGTCGTACACCTTGCGCAAGGCGTTCACGGAGGACAATTTCGAGCCGGAGAAAAAATGGAAATAGACATTGATTGGTTTGAGGCGCCTTGGTTCGCCGGTAAGTTTTATGGTCTCCATGACCTGGATGAACCTGTAGAAAGGATGTTTCCAGCCTTCGGTGAAGACGTTCTCGTTCTGGATGGGAGCGTAAACCTGCACTTCGCCCGAGCGCTCAATGAAATACGGCATCATCCTGGACAGCCACGGCAGGAAGTTCATGGCCGTGGAGCCGCCTCCGTTTATGTTCAGAAGCCCCGCCTCCCTCGAAAGGGCGATCTGCTGAGCGTCCGGCAGGCAGTTCCCGGTCCAGTGGAAGATCCGGGTGCTTTCCCCGGCCGGCAGCAGCGAGTTGACATAATCCCTGGCGCCGAATATTTCCCGCCGGTAATCAAGTACGTAATCATTTATCTGCAGGTTGTGCTTTTCGTAAAGGTGCGAGTTGGCCGTGATGCCCCAGAAGAAAGGGTGCGAGTAACTGTGGCTCGCGGCTTCCACGTTGGGCAGCGCGAAGATGCTGCGCGCTGTCCTTTCATAACGTTTATGCCCCGCGGGGTAAGCTCCGGTAGCGGATATCTCTCCCTCTATGACCGAAACCGTAAAAGGGAAAGGATATTTTTTTATGAAATCATCGCGGATGACTTCGGCGGCGATCTTGGAAGGGTCCCATTCCGCCGGTTCAATGAAGCCGTCGCCGTCGATATGGGAAAAGAATATCCTGCGGCCGTTCTCGGTGGAGATATCCGGAGCTGGCAGCGGCCTCAGCCCGAGCGCGGCGGGGAGCAGCTTGAACGGGTCTATGGTCCAGAGGTCGTCGCCGACCGGGTTGGATATAAGGCTGGAGTAAAAAGCGTAGCCGCCCCAGGGCATAAGCGCGGCGGGGTGGAATTCGGCGCCTTCGGGGGTAACGGCCGTTATCAAAGGTGTTCCGGAGGATACCCGCAGCAGGAGGCCGGAACGCACTAGGTCAGGGGCTGCTTCAAAGGAGCACATCGGGTCTTTGGCGGTTATGCGGGCCTTACCTATCGCGTCCGGGACGTCGTCCGCAGCGGAGAGCCCCAGCGCGGCGAGATTTTCCGCGGAGGTGTTGAACCCGAAGGAGTTGACGAAAAGGAATTTCACTCCCTTGGCCATCCCGTCCATCACCCAGGACCTGAAGGCTTCAGGGTTGGAGGCGGCGGAATACTCCAGCCATACTATTACGCCGGCGTAATCTTCGGGCGCCGGCCGCTGCTGCATGACCTGGTCCTCGGTAAGTATGAGCGGGTCATAGCCGAGGTACTCGAGGGGCAGCTGCGCCATGCCGTGCAGCGGCGAGAAGAATATATCGCTGGAATTCCCGGCCACCATGAGCACACGGCGTTTTACCGGTATAAGCCCCGTACAACCTTCTCCGAGCAGGTCCATGTCGGAGACGTATGGCGTGAAGCCGGCGGCCGATATTCTTGCGGCGTCCTCTTGTGCGGCCGCGCGGTCCGCGGGCGGCAGGTAATCTATTACGATAACCGGAATACCGGAGGCGGCTACGCTTGAAAGTTTTGCTTCCAGCCAGGAACTTTCGTCATTCGACATGCTCCGGTATTTCCTCGTCACCGGGTCGAAGCCCCGGTAAAGCGACTCCGCTGCCACCGCGTCCGCCACCCCCGGGCCCAGCAGGGGGAGCAGTTCGAAGCCGCGGTTGAGCACCAGCAGTTTATCCGGGTTATCTCGCTTGATATCCCCGAGGAAGGCCGCCGCGGCGGCGATGTACGCCCCGTGTTCCTCCGCTGGCAGCGCCGTTGAATACGAGTCGAGGGTGTCGATGAAAAAGCCGTCACAAGCGTTCTTCAGCGGGGCTATCACGGAATTGCGCAGGTATTCACGGTAGGAGGGTGAACGCAGGTCGCCTATCCGGGTTTTCCAGGCGGAGTTGGCGCCGAGCGCCCAGGTTTCCGCTCCGGGAACGCCCTTGACGTCCTCGGGGCGGAATTCCCCGGCGCTGGCATAACATATAAGTTTTCGGCCTTTCTCCCTCGGGGGAGTGTCCGCGAGGTTGCGCAAGTCGACCACCAGCCATTCAGCGGAAAGGAGGGACTTAGGCACGTTGCGGCCATAGAAGAACGCCGCCGAGTCGGGGCCGGCGCAGGCAGGCAGCGCGCAGGAAAGCAGCAGGGCCGCCTTAAGAAAGCATGAATGTCTCATAGGTGATATTCGTCATCAACCTGTTAAGCAGTACCACTCCGAGCATGCCCGTGATTATGAAGGACACGGTAAACCCGTAGCCGTGAAAGAAAGGGCCCAGGTATATCGACAGCCAGCTTAGCGAGGTGTTCAGCACCAGCAGGAGCGTAACGAGGCCCAGGCATTCCTTCTGGCGGTTCAGGTAGAAAAGCAGGGACAAGACGGCGGTGAAGAACAACTGAGCCTGCGTGCCGATCAAGTCGATATGGAAAAGGGGCTGGTAGATCCTTGGCAGACCGAAGAAGTCGAAGAGGAGGTCGGAGGCCAGAAGTATTCCTATGGTAACTATCGCCTGTATGCGCAGCACCTCAACGAGCATCAGCCTGGCCGCCGCGGCCAGTTCCGCGTTGCGGTTGTATATGCGCCGCAGGTTCTCGCCGGTGGTGACCGCCGAGAAATAGCCGTCGTACGCCTCCACGAAGTCCGTCTCCAGGCGCAGGAACATTATGCTCATGCCGGGGGCAATGGCCAGATAGGCCAGGAAGATAGGCAGGTCGTATATCACGGAATTCTTTAGCGGGCCGAGCACGTTGTCGCCTGTTTCAGGATGGAGCCAGAAGATGAACTTATCGGCCCAGATCGCCAGGTTGTAGATGGTCCCGGTGATTATCAGTACCGGGTACAGGCGGTTCTTCCTCAGGAAATCGAACTCCACGAGCCTGTCGGAGGGGTAGTGGTATATGACCGCGCCGAGCAGCAGGAAGAACAACAGCGCCTGCCCGAGGAAGAACGCCAGCATGAGGCCCCGCAACCCGGTGCCGCTGAGGAAATAAGTGCCCGCGATTATCAACAGGTACGAGGAGAGGAAGGAGAACCCGATATACTTGTAATCTTTTATGCCGGTGAGAAGCGTGTTGAGCAGCCAGATGGAACCCATCAGGCCCAGCGTCATTATGAAAAAGACGGCGAAGACCGGGCTGAGTTCCCTGAAGGATATGATAAAGACGGGATACAGGGTAACCGAGAACGCGGCGATTATCAGCAGCACCGCCCCGAGCGTGTTCGGAAGGATGCGCCTGATGTCCTTTTCGAAGATGCGGTCGGCGATGTAGCGGGTGAAATAAAGCTGCAGCGGGCTGGTGAAGAGCATGCTGAGCGCGATCAGGTAGGTGACGGCCACCTGGACCTGCGTCAGCTGCTGGGGGTCCGTGACGAAAGGCCTGGCTACCCTGCCG
>CALMZU010000254.1 GCA_937870775.1 uncultured Elusimicrobia bacterium | reverse complement strand
AGGCCGAGTGACGAGGCGCGCGAACGGTGTTCGCGACGCCGTGTTTTGCGTTCCGACCCCGACGGCAGCGCTGCGCTAGATATCGCAGGAGGTTTTGTCGAAGCGGATCTCCGAGTTCTCGCCCACGTTCAGCTGGTCCTTGCGGCCCACCACCGTGGCGCTCGGCCCCACCAGCGAGCCGCTCAGGTTCATGTTGAAGATGTGCGCGTTCTCGTTCACGATGGAATCCGAAACTATCGAGGAATCGATCTTCGCGCCGTCGCCTATGGAAGCGTAAGGCCCGACGATGGAGTTGGTCACCTGCGCCGTCGGGGAGATGTACACCGGCGGTATGATCAGCGAGTTCGAGGCCTTCGGGCGGAAGGTCTTGGTGTCGAGTATATAGCGGTTGGTCTCCAGCAGCGTCTCCGGCTTGCCGCAGTCGTACCAGCCGTCTATCGCCACCGGCCTTATCTTGTGGCCGGCCTTCACCATGGCGGCCATCGCGTCGGTGAACTGTATCTCGCCCTTCGTGGTCTTGCCCGAATCCACCAGCCGCTGCAGGCTGCCGTAGAGCTGGGAGGAATTGCGGAAAGAGTAGATGCCGACGATGGCCAGGTTGGTCTTCGGGTGCTCGGGCTTCTCCACCATCGCGGTGATATAGCCGCCCTTCGTCTCCACCACGCCGAAGCGGCGCGGGTCCTTCACTTCCTTCACGGCGATGCAGTCCCCGCCGGGCCCCATGAACTTGGAAAGGTCCGCGTCCAGTATGGTATCGCCCAGCATCACCAGCACCGGGCCGGTAACGCACTGGCGGGTCAGCCAGATGGCGTGGCCCAGGCCCTTCTGCTCGGCCTGCTCCACGTAGGAGACCTTCAGGTGCGCGTAATGCGCGTTCACGTATTCCTTGATCTTGTCGCCGAGGTAGCCCACCACCATGCAGACCTTGGTTATGCCGGCCGCCGACAGGTCGTCGAGGATGTGGCCGATGATCGGCTTGTCCCCGACGGTGAGCAGCACCTTGGGGTAGGTGTAGGTGTGCGGGCGCAACCTGGTGCCTGTGCCTGCGACGGGAACTACGGCTGTATAGTCGGTCTTTTTCATATTGGCTCCGTGCGGATATTATAGGAAACTATTCCGTAAGCTGGCGGTACACCTCGTCGTAGCCGGGGGCCTTCTTCAGGCCGGCCCTGGCGTACTTGCGCGAGTCCCAGAAGTTGGGCCTGTCGGCGGCTATGCGGTAAGAGGCCAGGGCCTCCTCGCGCCGGCCCAGCAGGTCCAGCGCCTGAGCGCGGCGCAAATGGCAGTAGGTCACCCAGCCCTTGTCGGGGCAGCAGGTGCGCTCTATGCCGGTGTTGAACCAGCCCAGCGCCTCGTCGTAGCGCTTCAGCGCCAGCAGCGCGTCGCCGCCGGAAAGGTATATCATGGCCAGCTGCTTCTCCAGGCCCTTCTGCGGGGCCACCTGCCAGGCCCCGAGGAAGCCCTCGCAGGCGTCCAGGGCGCCCTGCCAGTCCTTCGCCTGCATATGGGTCATGATCTCGCCCACGCGGTACAACAGGTTGGTAGGGTCCATGGCCCGCAGCGCGGACGTCTCGGCGTAGGCGGCCTTGTAGTCTCGCTCGTGCATCGAGTAGATCTCGACTAGGAAGAAGCGGGCCTCCACCTTGAAGAAGCGGCCCTTGTCGCGCGCCAGCCGGACGTACTCCATGCCGCGCGCGCGGGCGCCGCCGACGAAGAGCTTGGCCGCCAGGCCCAGCGTGCCGGGCAGGGTGGCCGCGTAATAGTCGAAAATGCCCAGGCCGAGGTAGGCGTCGTACACGGCGGGGTTGGCCTCCACGCATTTCTTGAGGTACTTGCGGCCCTTGCGGCCGTGCGTGTAGGCGCGCCACCAGCTGCGCTGCACGGCGTACCAGCGGCCCTCCAGGCCATAGGCGCCGCCCATGAAGAAATAGGCCTGGTCGAGGTCGCGTTCCTCGTCTATCATCCGTTCGGACAGTTCTATGACCTTCTCGGAGTTGGAGATGAACTCGTTCTCGATCTCCTTGAAACTGCCCTCCATGTCGAAGTTCTGCGAATAACGCCACCAGGACAGCGCGGCCAGCGCGAAGTAGCCGGCAGGGCTGCGCGGGTCCAGCGCGACGAGCTGCCTGAACTCGGCCTCGGCCTTGTCGAACTCCAGCCGGTACATCCAGGCTATGCCGCGGTCGTAACGCTCGTCGGCGCCGGGGCTCAGCGTGAAGGGGCGCGTGGAGGCGTTAAGGTCCACCAGCGCTGGGCCCAGGCCGTCGTCGGACGCGGCGGTGGCGGCCGGGGTAAGCGGCTGGGAGGCCGCCGGAGCGGCGCAGATAAGGCAGGCCAGGACGATGTTCCTCATACTCCCCCTTTAAAGTTCAGACCAGAGCGGATATGCCGAGCAGCACCAGCACCACGAAAGAGGCCAGCGCGAACCAGACCTCGCCGCCGCGCAGGTAGCCGTAGACCAGCATGGCCACGCGGGCCGCCGGCGTAAGCAGCAGCACCAGCACGCC
>CALMZU010000253.1 GCA_937870775.1 uncultured Elusimicrobia bacterium | reverse complement strand
CCGCCGTGGGCCGTAGGCGGCGCCTGGGAGGTGCGCGGCAGGCGCAAGATACTGAAGCTGAACATGGCGGGCCTCGGCGACATAGTGATGATGACGCCGGCGCTGCGGGCCATAAGGGCCGCCTGGCCCGACGCACGCGTGGAACTGCTGACCATAGACCGCTCGGCGGAACTGGCGGCCGGTCTGGAGGGCCTGGACGCCGTCCACTCCGTGCCGATCCATTACCGCGTGCCGGGCCCGCTGGCGCTGTGGCGGTTCGCCGCCAAACTGCTGGAACTGCGGCGGGAAGGTTTCGACGCGCTGGTCAATTTCAGCCTGGTCTCGTCGTACGCCGGCCTGCTGAAGAGCCGCCTGATCAACGCCCTGGTGAGGCCCGGCCTCGCTTCCTGCAGGGTGATGAAGGGGCTGGGGCGCTGCGGCACGTACACCGCTTACGAGGCCGGGATAGAGGAGAAGAGCGAGCCGTGCCTCACGGCCGAGCTGCTGAAGCCGCTCGGCCTCGAGGTGCTGGACCTCGAGATAAAATATTCCCCCGACCTGGAGTCCAGGCGCGCGGTCTCTGCTGACCTGGCCTCGCGCGGGCTCGCCGGCCGGCCGCTGATAGGCCTGAACCCCGGGGCTTTCCGGCCTTCGCGGCGCTGGCCCCTGCCGAAGTGGAAGGAACTCGCCGCCCTGCTGCTGGAGAAATACCCGTCGGCGCTGTTGGTCGTCACGGGCTCGCCCGCCGAGCGGGCCATGTGCGCCGAATTGTGCGTTTCGGACAGGGTCTTCAACGCCGCTGGGCTGTACGGCGTGCGCGGCAACGCGGCGCTATACTCCATGACGGACGTTTTCATCACCAACGATACGGGCCCCATGCATATAGCCGCCGCGTCGGGGGCGAAGGTGGTCTGCATCTTCGGCCCCGGCGATCACCGGCGCTTCGCCCCTTCCGTGCCCGAGGCGCGCCGCCGCATCCTGCGCAAGGACCTTCCGGGCTGCCGAGTGCCCTGCTACAGGTTCGACTGCGCAGACCCGGCCTGCCTGGAGGCCATAAGCCCGGCCGAGGTGCTGGCCGCGGCCGCGGAGCTGATCGGATGACATGCTGCCCGGCCTGCGGCGGACCAGACCCCGCTCCCCGCGGCGGGCTGCTGGAATGCGGCGATTGCGGACTGGTCTTCACCCCGGTCTTTTCCGTGTCCCCGGCTGTTTACGCTCCAGGTCTCGAGGAGGGGATATACGACGGCGCCAAGGCGGCCCTCTTTTCTGAAGCCCTGGATATACTCGGCGCGGCCTTCCCGCGCCGGGGCCGCCTGCTGGACATAGGCTGCGCCTCCGGCGGGCTTATGAAGAGCGCCGCAGCACGCGGCTGGGAAGTTTCCGGCGTGGAACTTGATGCCGCGCTGGCCGATAAGGCCGAGGCCGCGGGCTTCGAGGTGAGCCGCAGGCCTGTAGAGGAGGCGGGCCTGCCACCGGGAACTTATGATGCCGCCACGGTTTTCGAGGTTTTCTCCCAGATGGAAAAACCGGGCGCCGCCTCCGCTGAAATTTTCCGGCTGCTGAAGCCGGGCGGCAGGATATACGCGAGGGAGTTCAACGCAGGCTTTCATCTGGCCTTGCGGCGCATCGAGATGTCCGGCCTGTTCAGGCCGTTCGGGGCCTACCCTTCCGTGCTGCATGACCGCAATTTCAGGGCCGCTGCGCTGAGGATAATGCTGGAACGCGCCGGTTTCAGGAACATAAGGATCAGGAACTCCCGTCCGACAGCCGGAGACCCCTATCGGACCGGCGGGCGGCTGGGGGGATTGTTAACCGCCGCCATTAAAGTTCTATACTATTATATGGCGCAGGCCGTGTGGCTGGCCTCTTTTGGCCGGATATACGCGGGTTCCGCGCTGATAGTGACGGCAGAAAAATGAAAGCCGCTATACACCAACTGCAGTACTGGCCCGGGCTGCGCTTCTTCGCCAAGATGCGCGCGGCGGACATGTTCATCTATCTCGACGACGTGCAGTACGAGAAGCGCGAGTTCCAGAACAGGAACCGCATACGCACGCCGCGCGGCTGGCAGTACCTCACCGCGCCGGTGATCTCCAAGGGCCGCTTCTCGCAGAAGATCAACGAGGTGGAACTGGACAACGCGGCCGGCTGGCAGCAGGACCATCTGCAGGCCATAAAGCTGAACTACGCCCGCGCGCCTTACTACAAGGACTACGCGCCGGCGATAGAGGAGCTCTACTCCCGCGGCTACAGGCTGCTGGCCGACCTGTCGATAGCGACGATGGATTTTCTGAAGGAAGGCTTCGGCATAAAGACGCCGGTGAAGTTCTCGTCGGAGTACCACGTGGACGAGACGTCGAGCGCGCGCCTGGCGCGGCTCTGCGCGGCGGCCGGGGCCGGCGAGTACCTGAGCGGCGCCGGGGCCAAGGCCTACCTGGACCCGAACGTCTTCAGCTTCGCGGGGATAAAGGTGCAGTGGCAGGAGTTCAAGCCGCGGCCCTACCCGCAGGCTTTTCCCGGCTTCGAGCCGGACATGTCGGCGCTGGACCTGCTGATGAACTGCGGGCCGCGCTCGGCGGAGTGGTTATAATATGAACCCATATATAGCGGCCGCGGTGGCGGAGATGGACAAGGTGAGCGTGTCGAACCTGGAACACCCGGGTTCCTGGGCGCTGGACCCCTGCTCCTGCCGCTTCCTCGCGGCCTTCGTCCGCGCCACCGGGGCCAAGCGCATACTGGAGTTCGGCTCCGGTTTCTCGACGCTGATGATGGCGCGCGAGATAGCGGCGCAGGAAGGCAACTACATACTTTCTATCGATAATTCGGCTCAGTATTCCGCCATGGCCAGGGAGGCCTACGAGACCTCCGGCTGCCAGGCCCGGGTGGAGTTCCGCGTGGCGCCGCTGCGGCCCCGCTTCTACGGGCCGCGGCTGCTCCTGTCCTACAGCCTGCCCAAAGGGCTGCTGGAGGCCCTGGGGCCCTTCGACCTGGTGCTGATAGACGCGCCGCAGAGCGATTTCGCGCGCGAGTCGGTCTTTTACGACGCTTTCCCGGCGCTGGCCCGGGGCGGCTACGCCGTGCTGGACGACGCGAACCGCGAGTTCGCCGAGCAGGCCTGCGTGGGCGCCTGGAAGAAGGCCTACGGCGGGGCGATAGACCCGGTGCTGCTCGAGGGCATAGGCAACGGCCTCGACGTGATAGAGAAGGTCTCCGACGAGAGGCCGCGCTATCAGCTGCGCGGGGCGCTGTGCTCCGCTTTCAGGACGGCCCGCGGCCTCGGCCGGCTGGCGCTGGCGCCCAAGGAGAGGCCTTTCTAGGACGATCTATGAAAAGCAAGAAACCCATGACGACGGAGAAGTTCTTCGACCTGATGCGCGGCCGCAACGACAAGAACCGCGTTTCGCTGGACCGCGAGATAAACGCGGAGTGCGGCGCCGAGATGACGGTGGTCTGCTGCGACTCCTCCGGCTTCTCGAAGAAGACCCACGAGCACGGCATCATCGAGTTCATGGACAACATGACCAAGTGCCACGACGGGCTGAAGCTGGTGGTGGAGCAGCACGGCGGCACCGTCCTTTCGGACAAGGCCGACAATCTGATGCTCCTGTTCCCCGAGCCGCAGAAGGCCGTGGCCTGCGCCGTGGAGATGCACCGCTGGCTGAGGAAGCGCAACAAGGACCTGCCGGACCAGAAGAAATACAATATGTGCATCGGCGTGCATCACGGCGCGCTGCTGCGCTTCGCCGACGACGCCTACGGCGCCGCGGTGAACGTGGCCTTCAAGCTGGGCGAGGACGTGGCGGGCAAGGACGAACTGCTGGTGACCGGCGAGGTGAACGCCGTGGTCTGCGGCCTGTTCGATACCGAGTATTCCAAGAACGTAACTATCGGCGCCGTGGAGTTCGACGTGTACAAGGTCAACTACAAGTAAGCCGCCCCGTGAAAAAGCGCCGCGCTCCCCGGGGAACGCGGCGCTTTTTTTATGCCCCTTATTTCTTCAGCTTCGCCTTCTGCTCCATGGCCCGGGCGAAGGCGGCCCAGAACGGGTCGGTGACCGGGTGCTCCAGCGCGCGCTCGCGCCCGTCCTCCTTTACCTTCACGCCGTGCTTCGCCTCCGTGACCTCGCCTATCACCGACGCCGGTATGCCCCTGGCGGCGAGGGCCGCCAGTACCGGGGCGGCCTTCTCCTCCTTCAAGGTCGCTATCAGCGTGCCCTCGCTGATGGACGCGTACGGGTCTATGCCGAAATGCGCGCAGATGCGGCGCGGCGCTTCGCCTAGTATGATGGCTTCCTTGTCTATGCGCATGCCGGTGCGGCTGGCGCGGGCTATCTCGTAGAGGCCGCCCCAGATGCCGCATTCGGTGGCGTCGTGCATGCAGGTGATGCCGGCCGCGCGGGCGTCGCCGCCGGCCGCGGTGAGCGCGTCCTCCACGGTGCTCATTTTTTCGAAGTAGGAGTCGGCGTCCTTGAGGAATTCGGGGCCGAATTCCTCCTTTATCAGCTCCGGGCAGGCCGCGGCGAAGAGGCCGCAGGTCTCTATGGCCGCGCCCTTGGTGACTATGATCCGGTCGCCGGGGCGGGCCATGGCCGTGGTGACGTACTTGTCCTCGTCGCCCATGGCCATCATCATGGCGCCGCCCACCATGGGATAGTTGCAACCGTCGTAGCGGGCGGTGTGGCCGGTCACTATGCTGACGCCGTACTTCACGCATTCGCGGTGCACGGTGTCCCACATGGTCTCGAGCTCATGCGGCTGTATGGAGAGCGGCAGGTTCAGGTCCACGGTGAAGTACGTCGGCTTAAGGCCCGTCGTGGTGATGTCGGAGGCCAGTATGTGGAAGGCGAACCAGGCGGCGCGCTCCCAGCCGTAGTCGGGCACTATGAAGAACGGGTCGGCGGTCATGGCCATCACGCGGCCGGGGGCCACGCGCACCACGCCGCAGTCCACGCCGTGCATGGGGCCGGCCAGTATGTCCTTCGACGGGGCGCCGAGGCGCGGGTAGATCAGGCCGTCGAAAACGGCGGGGTTTATCTTGCCCGAGGCGGGCAGTTCCAATGTAGCTGTCATTTGCTGTCTCCTTTAAGTTTGAATTCCTTTACGGCGCTGGCCACGCGGGCGCGCGCGAATACCGACGAGACCACCGACACCATGTCGGCCCCGGCGGCGAACACCGAGCCCGCGTTGGCCTGGTCTATGCCGCCTATGGCCACCAGCGGCACCTTTATCTTTTTCCTGGCCTCGCCGAAAACCGAGAGGGGGACTATTTCCTCCTTCGGCTTCGTCGGGGACTTGAAGCAGGCGCCGAAAGACACATAGTCCGCGCCCTCGCGCTCCATGCGCAGCGCCAGGTCTATGTCGCCGTAGCAGGACACGCCCACTATGGCCTCCGGGCCCAGTAGCGCGCGGCAGGCGGTCACCCGGGCGTCGTCACGCCCCACGTGCACGCCGTCGGCGCCTATGGCGGCCGCCAGCTCGGGGTCGTCGTTTATTACGAACTTCGCGCCGTGCGCGTGGGCGGCCTTCACGGCCTCCTTCGCGAGCTCCAGCCTGTCCCTTATGCGGCTCGCCTTCTCGCGCAGTTGTATGATGGCAGCGCCGGCGGCCGCCGCCTCGGCTATCTTGGCGACGAAGTTCTTCCTGGACATCAGCCGCTCGTCGGTGATGACGTACAGGCCGCTGGGGAGGCGCTTCACCGCATCCTCCAGCAATGGTCCAGCGGGCCGTGCCCGCCGCCGAGCGGCAGCGCTTGCTTTATGGCCCCGGCCACGTAGGCTATACCTTCCCGCACAGCCTCGCGCGGGTCCGCGCCCAGGGCCAGGCCGGCCGCTATGGCGGCCGACAAGGTGCAGCCGGTGCCGTGGGTGTTCCTGGTGTTCACCCGCGGCGAGCGGTGCGCCGTGAAAGACCGCCCGTCGAACAGCAGGTCCTCGCAGACCTCGCCGCCGAGGTGGCCGCCCTTTACCAGCACGTAGCGCGGACCCAGGGCGCGTATGGCCCTGGCCGCCCGGCGGGCGCTGGCGGCGTCGGTTACTTTCACGCCGGAGAGGCGCTGGGCTTCCGGCGCGTTGGGGGTTATCACCAGCGCGAGCGGCAGCAGTTCCTTTATCAGCGCCCCGACGGCCGCGGGCTCGAGCAGAGCGTGGCCGCTCTTGGCGTACATTACCGGGTCCACCACCAGCCGCTTCACGCCGTGGGCCTTCAGCCGGCCGGCCACGGCGCGTATCACCTGCGCGGTGGCCAGCATGCCGGTCTTGGCCGCGTCGGCGCCGATGTCGGAGAGCACGGCGTCCATCTGCTCCTCCACTACGGGCGGCGGCACGTTGTGCGCGCCGCGCACGCCCAGCGTGTTCTGCACGGTGACCGAGGTGATGGCGCTCATGCCGTACACCTTGAAGGCGGTGAACGTCTTGAGGTCCGCCTGTATGCCGGCCCCGCCGCCGGGGTCCGAGCCGGCTATGGTTATGGCGCGGGCCTTCATGCCGCCACCCGCCGGCCCAGCGTGCGCGAGACGCGCATGGAGCAGAAGTCGGGGCCGCACATGGTGCAGAACTTTTTCTTCAGCCCGGCGTTCTTAGCCATGCCCTCGTGGTGCATGCAGCGGGCGCGCGCCGGGTCCAGCGAAAGCTCGAACTGCCGCTCCCAGTTGAAGGCGTAGCGGGCCTTCGACATGGCGAGGTCGCGCTCGGCCGCGCCGGGGAGTCCCCGGGCTATGTCCGCCGCGTGGGCGGCTATCTTGGAGGCTATGATTCCCTGCCGCACGTCCTCGAGCTCCGGCAGGCCCAGGTGCTCCTTCGGCGTGAGGTAGCAGAGGAAGGCCGCCCCGTGCCAGGCGGCCAGCGCCCCGCCTATGGCCGCGGTGATATGGTCGTAGCCCGCGCCTATGTCCGTTACCAGCGGGCCCAGCACGTAGAAGGGCGCGCCGCGGCAGACCTTGGCCGCGCGGGTCATGTTCATCTGCACCTTATCGAGCGGCACATGGCCGGGGCCTTCCACCATTACCTGTACGCCTGCCGCGCGCGAGCGCTTCACCAGTTCGCCCAGAGTGTCCAGCTCGGCGAACTGCGCGGTGTCGCAGGCGTCGGCCAGCGACCCTGGCCGCAGGCCGTCGCCCAGGCTGAAGGTCACGTCGTGCTTGCGGAAGATGGCGCAGATGCGGTCGAACTCCTCGTAGAAAGGGTTCTCGGCGTTATTGAGCTCCATCCACTTGGCCATGGCCGCGCCGCCGCGCGACACTATGCCGGTCACGCGGCCCTTCGCCAGCGGCAGGTGGCGGCGCAGGAGTCCCGCGTGTATGGTCATAAAGTCCACGCCGGCCTCGGCCTGTTCCTCAATGACTTCCAGCAGCAATTGGCGGCTTATGCCCTTGGCGCCGCCGCCGCGTTTTATGGCCTCGTATATGGGCACGGTGCCCAGCGGCAGGGTGCTGCGCTTTATTATCTCTTTCCTTATCTTGGGCAGGTCGCCGCCGGTGGAGAGGTCCATTACGGCGTCTGCGCCCAGCTGCATGGCGAGCTCGAGCTTTTTGAGCTCCTTCTTCAAGCCCGAGCCCAGGCCAGACGTGCCGAGGTTCACGTTCATCTTGCAGGTGAAGGCGCGGCCTATGGCGCAGGGCACCAGGCCCTTGTGGTTCATGTTGGCCGGCACCACGGCGCGGCCGGCGGCCACTTCTTTAAGCAGCAGGCCGGACTGCGCGCCCTCGCGCGCCGCCGCTTTAACTATTTCAGGGGTGAGGCTGCCCTTGCGGGCGGATACTAACTGTGTCATTTTTCTCGTCCTTCGAGGAAAAATGACAATAAAAAGCCGGCTGCTGTGAGCAGTCGGCAATATAGGTGTGACCTTTCATTTTCCCTCCGCCGGTATTACCCGGATCAAGTTTTAAGGGTCTTCCGGCAACACCGGAACTCTCAGCCTGGTCGCTACCAAGCTCCCCGATACCTATATTCTACCTCTTTTGGGGACGCTGCACGATAACTCGATTGTTTTGAGGGACGCTGCTCAATAACTCAATAAATAAAAAAAGAACCCCGCGCGGGGCGGGGTTCCTGGGCCGGGAGCGGAATTCTCAGTTGGCCGCTTTGAAGCCTATGTTCATGTTCACCTCGGGCAGGTCCTGTACCTGCAGGCCGAAGGCGTTCTGCAGCGCGGCGCCGGCCTGGGTGATGATGGCCTGCTGGGGCACTATGATCTCCTGCGAGGGGATTATTATGGTGCCGCCGGCGGCCGGGGTCTGCTCAACTCCGGCGCGGTTGTTGGGAAAGGTGGCGGCGAACTGCTCCGCCGGGGTCAGCGGCCAGCCCCAGCCGGTCTCCTGGTCGTTAGGGGTGGGGTTCAGGCCGGCGGCCTCGTAGGCGTACTCGGCGTAACCCACGCAGTCGAAGATGTCGGGACCCTTCTGCGAGAAGTGGGCGTCGGCGTAGTGGTGGCCCAGCTTGGAAACGGCCGCCTTTATGATCAGGTCGCGCTGCTCCGCGGTGGGGCGCTTGTCCGGCACGCGGTTGCCGTAGAAGGCGTAGTGGTTCTGGTGGGTGAAGTTGGTGAACGAGAAGATCTTGCGCACGCCGCCGTAGGGCTTGAAGTTGTCCGGCACGCAGTCGTATATGACCACCACTATCTTGCCGTCCTTCACCTCGGTGCCGCCGTACAGGCCCACGTGGCCTATCGGCAGGTCGCCTATCCAGTCCTGGGGTATGCCGAACACGCCGCCGGTGAATATGATATCGCCCTTCTCCATGCCGTTCTTCGCGGAGAGGTCGGGGGCCGGGCCGCGGCGGTCGCCGAGCATCTCGTAGGCGGCGGCGCGCACCACGTTGTCCTCGGAAGGGTTGCCGGCTATGCCGTACAGGAAGTCCTCGGCGCCTTTGGACTTGGTCTTGCCGGCGCCCACGGCTATGTTGATCTTGAGGGTGTCGTCCGAGCCTTTGTACAGCTTCATCAGGCGGGCCATAACCTTGGGGCTGCCTATCTCGCCCAGCGACCAGATGGAGTCTATGGCCTTGAGCCTGGCCTTCAGGTTGTCCTCGAAGGGACCGCGGCTACGGGAAGCGGCCTGGTATTCGGAAACGTTGGCCAACAGGGCCTCGGCGGCCAGCTCGTTCCTAGATTCGCCGGCTGCGCGTATGGCGCAGGACTGTATTTCGGGGTTGGGATCGTTGACGGCCGCTGCCAGCTTTTCCGGCGTCATGGCCTTTATGGCCGCGCACGGGTCCGCCGCATAGGCGGAAACGGAGATGGAGATAAGAGCCGCGGTAAGGGAAAGGTTTTTGAAGCTGCGCATCAATATCCTCCTGTGGGCTACACCAATAGTTTAGCGCAGAGGAGGCCGCGCAACAAGGAGCGGCGGGCCCATGGCCCTGGAGTTAAATAGGCCAGGCCGGCCTGGGCCCTTTGGCCCGCATGTTCTCCTGTTCACGACGAGGGACTATATAAATCCGCGAAGGATATATACAGTGTCCCCAAATACTAATTCGCGTTTTTAAGGGTGATGACGGGGACCTCGGAGGGGGCTAGCCAGCGCAGCGGGGGGCCCCAGGTGCCGGCGCCCGAGGTGACGTAGAAGGCGGAGCCGCCGATGCGGTACAGGCCGTAGAAATTCCTGTAGAAGGCGTAGGTGGCCAGCGAGAAGGGGAAGATCTGGCCGCGGTGGGTGTGGCCGGACAGTGTCAGGGCGGCGCCGGCGGCGGCCAGTTCCTTGTAGTACACCGGCTGGTGGCTGAGCACTATATTGAACTTGCCGTTCGCGGGGCCGAGGGTCTTCACCACATCCGCAGGCTCCAGGCCCTCGGTATGTATGTCCCCCAGGCCGGTAAGCCGCAGCGGGCCCAGGTCGGCCGAGGCGTTCTTCAGCAGCTTTATGCCGAAATCCTCGTAGCAGCCCATGGCCCGGTCCAGGCCGTAGTAATACTCGTGGTTGCCCAGCGCGCCGTAAACGCCCAGCCGGGCCTTCAGCCGGCCGGTAATGCCGCCCATGCGCTCGCGGCAGGTGAGGCCCGGGTCTATCAGG
>CALMZU010000252.1 GCA_937870775.1 uncultured Elusimicrobia bacterium | reverse complement strand
CAGCGGGCCGAGCCCAGGAGCGCGGTGAGGGCGGAGACGCCGCCGCCGCTGGCGGCCGGCGGGTAGCATTTCAGGGCCTCGGCGAAGAGGCCGAGCCCGCGCAGGGCCTCGGCGCGCAGCAGCGCGGCCTCAGCGCCGGCGGCGCGGGACTTTTTCAGCGCGGCGAGGGCCTTGGCGAACTCCCCGGCGTCCAGCAGTTCTTCCACTTTTTCGAGTTCCATATATGTCCTTGGCGCAGGCGGGCCCCAGCGGGCAGGCGGCGCACAGCGGCTTAGTCTTCCTGCAGAAATCCTTGCCCAGCCTGACGAGCAGGGCGTGATACTCATTATACATCTTTACGTCGGGCGGGAGCGCCGCCTCGAACAGGGCCTTCCACCCGTCGTAGGACAGGCCGCGCGCGAGGCCGTACCTTTCCCCCGCCCGCCGCGTATAGGCGTCTATCACGAAGCAGGGCTTGGCGGCGGCGTACAGCGCCATGGAATCGGCCGTCTCCGGGCCCACGCCCTTGTAGGACAGGAGTTCGGCGCGCAGCTCCGCGGCCCCGGCGGCCGCGAACCACGCGGCCAGGCCTTCCTGGTGCTCGTGCAGGGCGCGGGCGCAGAACTCCTTGAGGCGGGCAGCTTTCTGCCGGTAATAGCCGCTGCTGCGCACGGCCGCGGCCAGGCGGCCCTCCGGGCAGGCGGCCACGGCCTCAGGGGTGGTCAGCCCGGCTGCGCGCATAGCCGCCAGCGCCTTCTCGACGTTGGTCCAGGCGGTGTTCTGCGTGAGCACCGCGCCGGCGCAGATCTCGAAGGCGCCGGCGTCCGCCGGCGCGCCGTAACGGCCCGGGACATAGGCCGGGGCCGCTGCGCCGCGGGGCGTGACCGGCCACCAGCCCTGCGGGCCGAAGGCCTTCATCAGGCATGAGTATATGTGTCTTATTCCTTCGGAAGCAGCCGTTTTATCTCCCGGAGCAGGGTGTCCAGGTCGTAGGGCTTCTTCATGAAGTTTCGTGCGCCGCATAGCTTGGCCTTGTCTATGCTCTCTGGCGTGTCCAGCGTGGAGATTATGAGCACCGGGATATGGCGGGTCAGGTTGTCGCGCATCAGCGCGTTGCAGACGTCGTAGCCGTTGAGCTTGGGCAGCAGCAGGTCCAGGAGCACCAGGTCCGGGTGTTCCCGGCGCACCAGCGCCAGGCCGGTCACGCCGTCGGCGGCGTGCAGCACGGTATGGCCTTCGGCCTCCAGCACTTCCTTGAGCACGGCCGAGGCGGCCTTGCTGTCCTCAACCATCACGATCTTGCGGCCCATCAGCGGCCCTCCCTGTAATGCCCGGCGAGGCGTATGTATTCCTCCGCCGACCGCTCCAGCCCGGAGCATTCCTCTTCGGTCAGCTGGCGCTTGACCTTGGCGGGGGCGCCCATCACCATGCTGCGCGGCGGTATCTTAGAGCCGGGCGTCACCACGGCGCCGCCGGCTATCAGGCAGTACTCGCCTATCTCGCAGTCCATCACCACGGCGCCCATGCCGATCAGGCAGTGGCCCCCTACGACGGAGCCGTGCACCACGGCTGAATGGCCTATGGTCACGCCCTCGCCTATAAGCACGGGTTTTTCAAGATTGGGGTGCAGCACCGCGAGGTCCTGCACGTTGGAGGCGCGGCCTATCTCTATGCGGGCCACGTCGGCGCGCAGCACGGCGCCGGGCCAGACGGAGGCCAGCTCGGCCACCCGGGTCTCGCCGATAAGGGTGGCCGAAGGGTGCACCCAGGCGCCGGGATGCACCTCAGGGGTTCTGTCCAGGAACTTCTCCAGCACCGGGGAGGCCCTCCTTCTTGGCGTGATGGGAACGGCCGGAAAAATCGTAGCGCGGCTCGGACATGCGCAGGCCCCAGTAGATGAAGATGCTGCCGAAGGCCGGGATCAGGTAATAGAAGAAGCGGAACACCAGGCTGGCGGCCAGCGCCTGTCCCACGGGCACGCCCATGCCGGAATAGGCCGCGGTCATGGCGGCCTCCATGGCGCCGAGGCCGCCGGGCAGTATCGGGATGATGGTCATCAGCTGGCCCAGCGCGAAGCCGATGATCAAGGTGCTGGTGTGCATGTGCGTGCCGAGCGCCTTGAAGGCGTAATGCAGTATCAGGATGTTGCTGACCCAGTCCAGGCAGACATAGGTCAGCACCAGCGGCAGCTCGTAGCGGCGGGCCTTTATGGTCTCTATGCCCTTCGTCAGCTGCACCTCGAACTGCAGGAAGCTCTCCTCGGGGATCTCCTTGCGGGAGAACAGGTAGGAGAACTTGTTGACGAGGTGGAAGAGCTTGCGCGACCAGGCGTAGCGCAGTTCGTTGTGGAAGAACATCAGTATCAGGAAGAAAGCGAAAGCGAGCACGCACAGCACGCCTATCACGTCCTGGAAAAAGCTGACGCCGTAGTTGGAGGCCTTCAGCATCTGCAGGAACATGCCTTCGACGATGATCAGCGCCAGCACCACGTAGATGAACACGCTGATGACCACCGACGAGGTTACGCTGATGCCGTAAGGGATATGGCGCTTGGACAGCAGGTGGGCGCGCGTCGCGAAGCCGCTGACGCCGCCGGAGGAGACGAAATAGTTGACGGTGGTGGAAACGAAGGAGATGCCGAAGGCCTCGCTGAACGGCAGCCTGTGGCCCAGTATCTTCAGCACCTCCCAGAGCGACAGGCCCATACAGAGGTAGCTGGTGAAGGCGAAGAGCAGCGAGCAGAAAAGGTAGAAGGGTTTGGCGGAGTAGACGGCGGCCAGCAGGTCGTCGAGATTGGGCCAGACCAGCGCGCCCAAAATGAAGAGGGATACGGCTATCGGGCCGTATATCAGGAGCCTCTTCCGGAAATCCGCCTTGCGCGTCATATTTTGTAGAATATATTGTAAATCTTTAGGACGGCCAATAAAAGAACTTTTTCCCCCTTGGGCCGCCGCCGGGAAGGCTTTCCCGGAATGGAATAAGATATGACCATACACAGACATGATTTCCTGGTGATAGGCAGCGGCGCCGCCGGCCTGCTGGCCGCTCACAAGCTGGCCAGGTCCGGCCGCGTGGCCGTGATAACCAAGCGCTCGCCCGAGGTGTCCAACAGCAACCTGGCGCAGGGCGGCATAGCCGCGGTGACCTCCGGGGACGACAGGTTCAGCCTGCACATAGAGGACACGCTGCGCACCGGGGCCGGCCTGAGCGACCCGGAGGTGGTCAGGATGACCATAACCGAGGCCCCTTACCGCATAGCCGAGCTGGTGGACCTGGGCGCCAGTTTCTCGCTGAGGAACGGCCGCTTCGAGCTGGGCCTCGAGGGCGGGCATTCCCGCCGCCGCGTGCTGCACGCGGCCGACGCCACCGGCCGCGAGATAGAGCGCGCGCTGCTCGAGACCTGCAAGGCCGACCGCAACATCACCTTCTTCCCGTATTTCTCGGCGGTGGACCTGATACTCAGGGGCCGCCCGGCCCGCACGCGCCCGTCGAGGAACGCCTGCCTGGGCGTCTACGCCCTGGACGACAGGACAGGCAAGGTGCACAGCTTCCTCGCCGGCAGCACCGTGCTGGCCTCCGGCGGGGCCGGCAAGGTTTACCGCTACACCACCAACCCCGAGGTGGCCACCGGAGACGGCATGGCCATGGCCTACCGCGCCGGCCTGCCGCTTGCGAACATGGAGTTCGTGCAGTTCCACCCCACCTGCCTGTACCACCCGCAGGAGAAATCCTTCCTCATCTCGGAGGCGCTGCGCGGCGAGGGCGGCATACTGCGCGGCGAGGGCGGCGAGGCCTTCATGAAGAAGTACTCCAAGGCCCGCGAACTGGCCCCGCGCGACGTGGTGGCCCGCGCGATAGACGCCGAGCTCAAGCGCACCGGCGCCGAGTGCGTGCACCTGGACATGACCCACCTGGACGCGGCCTTCCTGAAGCGCCGCTTCCCCAACATCTACGCCAAGTGCCTGAGCCTGGGCCTGGACATCACCAAAGAGCCCATACCGGTGGTGCCGGCCGCGCATTTCTTCTGCGGCGGCGTGGCGGTGGACGACCACGGCCGCACCGCGATGCCCGGCCTCTACGCCATAGGCGAGGTCTCGCACACCGGCCTGCACGGAGCCAACCGCCTGGCCTCCAACTCCCTGCTCGAAGCCTGCGTCTTCGCGCACAGGGCCGCCGTGGCCATAGCCGCGGCCGGCCCGCTGGGCGCCCCTCCCGCCGGCGCCCCGGTGCGCTGGACCACCGGCAACGCCCGCCCCTCCGACGAGGCGGTCATCATAAAGCACAACTGGGACGAGATCCGGACCCTGATGTGGAACTACGTCGGCATAGTCAGGAGCGACAAGCGCCTCGAGCGCGCCCGCAGCCGCATGAAGGTGATCTCGGACGAGATCGTGAAGTACTACTGGGACTTCCTCCCCACCCGCGACCTGATAGAACTGAGGAACCTCGCCTGCGTGGCGGACGCCATCATACGTTCCGCCGCGGCGCGCAGGGAGAGCCGGGGCCTGCACTACACCGTGGACTATCCCGGGACCTCGCCGAAGTTCGCCAGGCCGACGATGGTGGACAGGTACGGCAAATAGACGGACGGAGCTATGGACAAGATAATCATAAGCGGCGCACGCTCGCACAATCTCAAGAACGTCAGCGTGGAGATACCCAAGAACAGGCTGGTGGTGATCACCGGGCTGTCGGGCTCGGGCAAGTCCACGCTCGCCTTCGACACCATATACGCCGAGGGCCAGCGCCGCTACGTCGAGTCGCTCTCCCCCTACGCGCGCCAGTTCCTGGAGCAGATGGACAAGCCCGACGTGGATTCCATAGAGGGCCTCTCGCCGGCCATAGCCATACAGCAGCACTCGCCGTCCAAGAACCCCCGTTCCACCGTCGGCACAGTGACCGAGATCTACGACTACCTGCGCCTGCTGTTCGCAAAGGCGGGCCGCCCGTTCTGCCCGTCCTGCGGCCGCCGGATAAAGGCCTGGTCGG
>CALMZU010000251.1 GCA_937870775.1 uncultured Elusimicrobia bacterium | reverse complement strand
CTGCCCGGGGGCGTGCACCCTGGTGGTTTACCAGAATTACGACGGGCGCTTCTCCGCGTACGGCGGGGAGCTGGCCGACGCTGGCGGCCTGCTGGGCGTAAAGCTGGCCTCCGGCGGGAAGAGGCGCGTGACGCTGCGCTACCGCTGGCCGGCCTTCTATGCGGGCCTCGCCGTCAGCGCCGTCTCCGCCGCGCTGCTGGCCGTCTTCGTCCTGCGCCGCCGGAGGGAGGTATGATGGACCTGAACTATATAGTGAAACGGCGGCGGAATTTCCTGAGCCGCTGGAAGCTGCGCCGGCGCTGCTCGCTGACGGCGGAGCTGGTGGGCCGGTATGCTGCCGGGCGCGGCGAACTCTCGGTGCTGGACATAGGCGCCTGCGACGGGGCCATGCTCTCCTTCATCAAAGACCGCTTCCCCTGCGCGCGATGCGTCGGCGTTGAGCCCGAGGAGAGTTTCCTCTCCGGGCCGGCGGACCAGCGCATCACGCTGCTGCGAGGGCGCGGGGAGGAGCTGGACCTGCCGCCGGGCAGCTTCGACGTGGCGCTGCTCAGCTCCGTGCTCGAGCACGTGGAGCGGCCGGAGGAAATGCTGCGGCGCGTGCTGGCGGCGCTGAAACCCGGCGGCAGCCTGATCATGCTTACCGTGCTGCCGGCCTACGAGCGCCTTACCGTCGGTACCGGCTTCAAGAAGAACGACCATTTCAGGAACTACAACAGGGGCGAGGCCGCGCTGGCGCTGGCCGCCGCGGGCTTTGCCGTCGTGGAATCCAGGACGGTGTGGACGCAGATGTACAATCTCACCGTCGGAAAAAAGCCTTCTTGACATGTCAAGTCTTCGGCCTTGACAAAGCGCTTTTATCTGCTATAATATAGTTGCAGCGGTGGTTAAGTTCAGAGCCCCGTCCTTTTGGCTTGAGTGAAGCAGCAGCGGTGCGGTCGTAGCGTAGTCGCGGTGTGGTAGCGGTAGCGGTCGCAGACAGGCGCGGTGTGTGTCCCAAAAGGACGGGGCCTTGTATCCGATAATAGCAAAGCCGGCTTAAGCCGGCGGCGCAAAGCTGTGAACCGCGAAAGCGGGCGTCAGGCTGCCGAAGATGAATAAAGCCGTTTTTTGCCGGCCTTTCGCGGCAATGCGCGGCGACGACCTTTTTAGAGGCCGTTTCAGTTGTCTTCGGGGCATCAGCCCAGCACCGGGTTGAAGCGAAGAAAACTGAAACGGCCCTTTTTTTGTCGAAACTTTTTCGCAACATGGGCTTGCTAATATAATATTTTGTAACCTATACGATAATATTATGGTGATCCCCGGTTTCGACGACAATATAAATATCAAAGGCTGGGCCGCGGCCCTGGCCCTTTTCTTCTTTACGGCCGCCGCCTATTTCAACGCCCCCAAGGGGGACTTCATCTGGGACGACAAGGGCCTGATATTCAACGACTGGGCCGTGCAGCAGGGCGGCCTGCTCAAGTACTTCGAGCCTTCCTACCTGAAGAGCGTGCCCATGGAGGCGCGCGGCCGCTTCCGCCCCATGCGCGCCTTCTTCTTCGGCCTGGATTACCGCCTTTACGGCCAGAAGCCGGCCGGCTACCATGTGACCAATCTGCTGCTGCATTTCTCCTGTTCGCTCCTGCTCTTCTTCCTGGCCCTGAAGCTGGGCCTGCCCGGGCCGGCGGCCCTTTTCGCGGCCCTGCTTTTCGCCGTGCACCCGGCCCATACGGAGTCGGTCACCTGGATAAAGAACCGCTCGGACCTGATAGCGGCCTTCTTCGTGCTGGCCAGCTTCTATTCCTTCCTGTCCCGCCGCGACCTGCTGGCGGCGCTGCTCTTCCTGCCGGCCCTGCTGGCCAAGGAAATAGCCCTCTGTTACCCGGTGGTGCTGGGCCTTTTCATGCTGAACAGCGGCGAGGAGAAGCCTGCGGCCTACGGCAGGCGCCTTCTGCCTTTCGCATTGATGGCGGGCCTGTTCCTGCTGCTCACCTCCGTTTACTGGCGCAAGGAGGGGGAGCTGGCCTTTACCCCTGACGCCCAGGACCATTTCCAGATGATAATGGTGAGCCTGGGCTTCTACGTGAAGCTGCTGTTCGCGCCCTGGCCGCTGAAGGCTGAACATGAGTTCGAGCCGCCCTTCCTGTGGGGCGACCCATACCTGTTGGCTGGCCTGGCCTCGGCCGGCCTGATCGGCCTACTCTGGATCAGGTTCAGAAAAAGCCCTTATTCTTTCTGCGCTTTTTCGATTTTTGCCTGCCTGCTGCCGGTGCTCAACCTGCATTACCTGCCAACCCGTCTTATAGCCGAGCAGCGCGTGTACCTGGCCTCGGTGTTCTTCTGTCTGCT
>CALMZU010000250.1 GCA_937870775.1 uncultured Elusimicrobia bacterium | reverse complement strand
CAGAACCTCGGCCTGGCGCAGATAGCCGCGCTGGGTGCCATCACCGGCGTGCTATTCGGGTTGGAACTGCATACCACCGGGTCCTATCTCGCGTCGCTGTCCGCCACTTTCGTGGGGGCCGGGGTGTTCTCCCTGACCCTCGGCAAGAACACCACCGGCGCCATGCAGGAGGCCGCCATAGGCATAGTTTATGTCGTATCGGCGGCCCTGGCCGTGATGGTGCTGGACCGCCTGCCCGGAGAGGCCGAGCATCTTAAAGGCATGCTGGTAGGAAACATACTGTTCGTCACCTGGCCGCAGGTTATAAAGACAGCCGTGCTTTACGCCGCGGTGGGCCTCGCCCATTACCTGTTCCGCGCCCGCTTTCTGGCCATTTCGTTCTGCCCGGCCTCGGCTGCGGATTGCGGCGGCAACGCGCGACTTTGGGATTTTTTATTCTACGCGCTGTTCGGTTTCGTGGTGACAAGTTCAGTAGAACTGGCCGGGGTGCTGCTGGTGTTCACTTTCCTGATAATCCCAGCCGTTTCGGCGGGGCATTTCGCATCCACGCTGAAGGGGCGCCTTTGGCTGGGCTGGGGCCTGGGCGTGCTTACCAGCCTGGCTGGCATAGCGGCGTCGGCCGCTTACGACCTGCCTACCGGCCCGGCCATAGTCTGCGCTTTCGGCGTGCTGGCCCTTGGGTCTTTTTGCGCCCGCAATGTAGTAAAAAGGCGGGCGCAGGGAGTAAAAACGGCAACCTGAGCGCGCCGGGCGCGCGAAATGTTATTATTGCGGTGTAGGGGGACTCTGAAATAATTAAGGCGCGCCTGCCGGGGCCGTTGACCGGGCCGGGCAAACGCACTGTCCTCCCAGCCGGCGCGCGCCGGCACATTTTTCTATTCTCAGCCAGGGGGAAGCATGCCTAAAAAAATTGCTATCGTTGGCGCGGGTCCCGGCGGTCTAACTTCCGCCATGATACTGTCCGCCCGCGGTTTTGACGTCTCGGTCTACGAGCGCAAGGACCGGGTGGGCGGCAGGAACGCCGGCTTCGAGCTGGACGGTTTCAGGTTCGACACCGGCCCCACCTTCCTGATGCTGAAGTTCATCCTCGACGAGATGTTCAAGGAAGCGGGCAAGGACATCAATAACTATTTAAAATTTACCAGGCTGGACCCGCTGTACAGGCTGGTCTTCGACGACCGGGAGTTCCGGCCCCGCGTGGGCGCGGCGGCGATGAAGGCCGAGATCGCCCGCGTGTTCCCCGGAGAAGAGGCGGGCTACGACGGGTTCGCCGCGGGAGAAAAAGCGCGCTTCGAGCACTTGTTCCCTTGCCTGCAGAAAGATTATGCCACCCTCTCTTCCTTCTTCAGTTGGCCGCTGATAAAGGCGG
>CALMZU010000249.1 GCA_937870775.1 uncultured Elusimicrobia bacterium | reverse complement strand
GTGGGATGATTGAAAAATCGATAGAAGTAAGCATTTGGAAAAGGAAGATTTTTCTTTCCGAAAAATGGAGAATGAGTTTGTTTTGCTCTGGATTCACCGACATGCCCGGACACGGGTCACTCAATCTCTTTAAGTCATTCCCTTGGCAAACCAAATCTTTAAGATCGCCGTGCATATTACTGGACAGCACAAAAAGACGTTTGAAAGAAGCCTCCACATCGGCAGCGGTTATGGAGATGCCATCTATAGTACGCAGGTCTGGCCTTATAGTAAAATGGGCGTCCGTCCCGACCCATTCAAACTTTTCCGCTACCGCGGAAACAAGTTTCCCGTCCACAGAGTACTCCAGCAATGGGCTGTAGATGTTGACAAGGAGGTTGTATTCCTGCGATAGGTGTATTTTTGCCGGGTCGTAATCGCACGGGCCGTTTTTCTCAGGGAATGGCATCTTTATGGTTTTGTCGGTCATGGGTGAGCTCGTTTTGTAATATGCAGTAATGGGAATCAAACAGCTTAAAAGAAGAACCGTTGCAATAGCCTTGTGTCTCTTTAAAGCACGAGACAACCCGTGCATCGGGTTGTCTCGTGCCATATACTGCATGGTGGACCAAGAAAAACTGTTATCCCCTTTTGGGTTTTTCCGAAACTGTATCGACACAGTCAATATTCGCAAGATACTTGGATGTGTCGACTTTTATGCTCTTGGCTAGTTTTTTCTGAAAATCAGTCTTCCCAGCGCAGAAATTGCCAAAAACTATACCCGCAATTGTGGCAAGTATTATGCAGATTTTGTTGTTTTTCATGTCTTTCTCCCTAACCCATGTATTTTATCAATTTTTATTGGTTTTGAGTAATCGTGAGTTTCAAACAAAGAGGTGGATTTAAATGACCATGGAGAAGGTGTATAAATCCAACAAGGAGCACTGCGCCGGGATTTGCGCGGGGGGAGGATTTGACCCAAATGAGTGGCGGGTGCAAATCCATCCGGCATCCATTGAAAGAATCCAAATGAAATGAACTGGAGAAAGCAGCTTCGAACCACCTTATCGAAAAAGCATCTCAATTATTCTTCAGGAACAGAAAAGGTAAAGCTCTTCCTCGGCGCGCGTGACGCCGGTATAAAGCCAGCGCCGCCACATATCGTCGGTCATCTTGGGGAAGCGCTCTTCGAACAGCACCACGCGCCGGGCCTGGCCGCCCTGCGCCTTGTGCACCGTCATAGCGTAGCCGAAGTCGAACAGGTCGCCCTCCGCGGCGTTGCGCCGGTCGGCGGTAAAGTTCACGGCCTCGCGCGCGCCGAACTGCGCGGCGTAGATCAGCCCGTCGTAAGGCTTCTCGCGCTCGTCCATCTGTATGCGCGCGGCGTACCAGCCCTCGCGGTCCGGGGCTATCTCCAGTATGGTCCCCAGCATGCCGTTGAAAATGCCCTTCTTCCTGTTGTTGCGCAGGCAGATCACGCGGTCGTTCCTGGCCGGGGTCTCGCCCTCGAAACCCAGCGAGCCGCGTATGAAGCGGTTCAGTTTCACGCGCGTGGAATTGTAGCCGCACAGTATCAGCGTGTCGCCGGAATAGGACTGCAGCAGCTCGCCGCTCCGCTCCTGCGCGTCCGGGTCGTCCATCAGGTATTTCACGGCGCCCGGGCCGTAGCGGCGCGGCGGCACCAGGCCGGTCTCGCGCGCGTGGCGGGAAACCTCTATAATAGGGTCCCCCTCCGCCTGCCGGTGTATGCGGTTCAGCATGATCTCCGGCGAGGCCATAAGGTTGAACTCGCCGCCTATGGGCGGCAGCTGGCCGTGGTCGCCAACCGCTATCACCGGGATATTGTAGGACAGCAGGTCGTTCCACAGCACGCCGTCCACCATCGACGCCTCGTCCACTATCACCAGGTCCCGCTCCAGCAGGTCCTTGCGGTTCCAGCCGGTAATGCGGCCGTCGCCGCTTTCCTGCGGGTCGTAGATCAGGCCGTGTATGGTGCCGACGGTATCGCCGGGGAATACCGCCCCGGCCTCCTTCAGCTTGTTCTTAAGGTGCTGCGCGGCGCGGCCGGTATAACTGCAGAAGGCCACGCGGAACTTGGGCGCCAGCCGGGCGGCCTCGCGCCGGAAAACCGCTATGAGCGTGGTCTTGCCGGTGCCGGCATAGCCGCCCAAAGTTATATAGCGCGAACGCGCCTGGTCCCGGCTCCATTCCAGCAGCCGGTCCAGCGCTTTTTTCTGGTCCTCGGAAAGTTCCACACCTATAGTTTAGCATGCCGCGGCGCCGGCGGCTTTGACTTTATGCGGCAAATGGATTTAAATATATATTCATGCTCCACCGTAAATCATCGCTGACAATGGCCGCCCTGCTGCTGCTCTGCGCGCTGCCGGCCGCCGCCTCTTACGACCTGCTATACCTGCGCCGCCCCGACCAGCGCGGCATAAACGCCGCAAAACTGAAGGTGGCCCACATATTAGGCCCCGACGTGGCCCGCCGCCTGCGCGTGGTGAAGAACGGCTCCGGCTACGCCCTTATTTACGACCGCCACGGCGACCTGGGCTCGGCCAAGGCCGTGGCCAGGTCTCACAAGAAAATGCTGGCGCGATACGGCTTCGCCGCCCCGGTGCCCGTAAAGTCCGCGGACGAGGAAAAGCCCGAAGCGCCCCGCCCGGCGCAGCCTAAACCCCAGCCCGCACCGGCCGCTCCGGCTGCGCCGCTCCAGGCTGAACCGGCAGCGCAGGCCGCCGCCCCCGAGGCCCAGCCCGCCCCGGCCGCGCAGGACAACGCCGTCACCGCTCAGGCCGCGCCACAACCGGTCGAACAGGCCGCGCCCCAGCCTGCCGCCAAGCCCGAGCCTAAACCCGCCCCC
>CALMZU010000248.1 GCA_937870775.1 uncultured Elusimicrobia bacterium | reverse complement strand
ATACTTGCCTGTGCGCAGGCCTGGGTTCATCCGCAAGCAGGCGCTGCTGGTGGCGCTGGGGATAACGCCGGAAGGCCAACGTCACATATTGGGTTTTCTACTTGGCGATAAAGAGTCCGGGGATTCGTGGTCTGCGCTGGTAAAAGACCTTCTAGGCCGCGGTCTGGACAGGAACGCCCTGAAGCTGGTAGTTTCCGACGAGCATTCCGGGATAGAACAGGCTGTCAAAGAGCTGTTGGGCGTACCACACCAGCTTTGCGTAGTGCACTTAATGCGCAACGCCAGCGCGCGTGTAGCCGGTCCGCATAAGAAGCTGTTCCGGGAGTTATTCAAGAACATCTTCTGGGCCAGGAATCGCGAAGAAGCGTTAACGGCGGCTGGGACATTGCAAGGCCGCCTTGGCGCGGCCTACCCGAAAGCCGTGGGCCTGGTAACGCGAAGGCTGGACGATCATCTTCGCTTCTTCAATGAACCCGAGGCGTTCTGGACGCTGTTGATGACGTCGAATCTGATAGAGCGCTTCAACTATGAACTGCGGCGAAGGCTGAACAGCGCAGGCACGATGCATTCGGAGCTGGAGGTCTTGAAACTGTTGTGGTCGATTTCACAGGCACAGGAAGCACGCTGGGCGAAGCGCCTGTGGAAGGCCTACAAGCCCAGGGAAAAGGAGGTGGCGGCGGTTTAAATCAGACTACGCCCATGCTTCCCAATTTACACCCAGAAAATTGACATGGCCTCATACTCCCCGTCGTGCTTATGCAGCGCCAGGAACACGTCCGCCTTCATCTCGGGGTAGATATAGCCCTGGAAAGCCGTCTCCACCTCGTTGAACTCCAGCTTGTCGCGGGTATCGTCTGCTTTGTCCGAGCTTGTATGCCCGTCTATAACGCCTATAAGGCTTATGTCCGGCAGGTTGGCGGGCGTGCCGCGCATCCCCTGCGGCGGCGTGCCGGCCTCCTGCGCCCCTGCGCCCGACGCCAGAACTGACAGGAACATGGAAATAACTAAAATCTTCTTCATGGATTCTCCTTAAAATTGACCAAGCAAAAGAAGCCGGGCTTCCTTCGAGGGTATTGTGGTTGAAAGACTAAAAAGGCGGCAGGCGCCTTAAGTGGCTGATTAAACCAAGGGAGGAGCGCGGCCGTAGAAACCAAAGGCCTCCGCGGGCCTGGCCGGCATTACGGACAGAAGGGGAACCGCCGAACCGGAGGTTTCAGGTCTGGCGATCAATACAGTGCCGCAATCGGAGTTAAGCTCCGGGGAACAAGCCGTGGCGCAGACCTGGCAGTCATTGTCCGCCGCGTTATGCGCCTCGGCCATATGAAAAAACCAGGCGCCGCCAATAAACAGCGCCGCCGCAAGGCAGACCGCCGCTCGCCGGAAATCCCGGAATTTCATGAGGATATTGTACAAATTATCACACCTTTGTCGGGTTTCATTCAACTGTCACGGCACCGGCTAAATTGTCCCGCCGTCCGGGATTACCGGGGCATGGCCCAAACCTTCATTTATCTTCCCGGTCTAATATGTCTTTCAGCCGGGGCAGCGTTTCAAGAAAACGTTTCAATTCTGCTCCGCCAAGACCAGCGGCGGGCGGGGGATCGATCTTAAGAAAGTTCACAAAGCGGCCGTTCTTTTTTATGCTGAAATCCAGATGCGGGCCCGTGGCCAGGCCGGTCATGCCGACATAACCTATTACCTCGCCCTGTAAAACTTTTTTGCCGTTGCGCAGGCCTTTGGCGAACGAACGCAGATGCCCGTAACCCGTAATGTAACTTCCGCCATGGCGCAGTTCTATGAAATTCCCATAGCCGCCTTTGCGGCCCTTGAAAGTTACCGTGCCGTCGCCCACGGCGGAAACCGGGGTGCCGCTAGGAGCGGCGTAGTCTATGCCGTTATGGGGCCTGTAGATGCGCAGTACCGGGTGGAAACGGGCTTTGGAGAAATAAGAGCTTATCCGGCGGTAACTCAGCGGCGCGCGCAAAAATGCTCTGCGCAAAGAGCCGCCTTTCTCATCATAATACCCGTCCCCGTACCGGTAGGCGCGTTCTTCGCCTGTTTCCGCGCCGCGGTAAACGGCCGCGGTTATTTTAGGCGGGCAAAGCGCCCCGAGCGCGGTGCGGCGCGCCTCCCAGGCCAGCGCAAAAGAGTCGCCCTTGCGGGGTTCGGTAAGGAAGTCTATCTTCCAGGCGAAAATATCCGCAAACTCCATTATAACGCCTGGCGGCACGTTCGCTGCGCGCATGGCTTCCCAAAGCGAGTTTTGCAGCGTTCCAGTTGCTGCTAATACCTCGAAAGAAACCGGGACAGCGCTTTTTTTTGCCGTGAACTCCCTGCATTTCCTGGAGACGGAATACAACTCTTCCCCGCGCGCCAGCGCGAACTCCCCGACTGCTCCCAAAGTCCTGTCTTGCCGGCAGGAGCTGCCGTCCAGCGCATAGTCCGTAACCCCTCCGGGAGTAGAGTAGGAAATTGCATACACGTCCCCGGGCCGCAGAACTCCGGCCCCGGCCTTCTTCAGGGACTTTTCTATGGCGCGGATATCGGCGTAAGGAATTTTCCGCCCTAACGCGGAATCCAATGAGTCGCCGTACTTAAAAGTGCCTGTTGAAACCAAAGGCGCATGAAGAGAAGAGGGAAGCAGAACAAAACCCTGCACGCGCGGTTTTGCGTTATCCGCCGGCAGGCAGAGAATGCCCGCGCCCAGCAGCACCCTGTAGACCAAAAAAGGCCCAAGGCCGCGATTTTTAAGCCAGGCCATGAACAGCCCTATTACCGCCAGCCCGGCTACGAAGGAGGAGGCCACTCCCCAGGCAAAAGCGGCGTTAAGGTGCGCCGAAGTAAGTTTAAGCCCTTCAAGCAGGCCGGCGCCGAAGATTACCGGGGTGGCCAGCAAAAAAGAAAGCCGGGCCGCCGCCGGGCGGGAGTAACCCAGAAAAAGCGCTGCCATTATAGTCATCCCGGAACGGGAGGCGCCAGGCATTAAGGCGATGGTCTGCGCCAGACCGATAATAAGCGAGTCTTTTAGCGTGAAAGAAGCCTCATCCAGGGTTTGCGCGGCTTTCCTGTCGGCCAGGTAGATGAACAGGGAAAAGAAGACTAGATTGAAAGCTATCCAGCGCGGGTCGCGGAAAGCGGTTTCCGCCAGGTTATGCAGCAGCAGGCCGCCGATACCCGCCGGCACCGAACCGGCGGCCAGCAGCCAAAGCAGGCGGCCTTCCGGCTGGAGCGGCCGCGTCAGCCCATCGCGCAGGATCCTTGTCCAGTCTTTGGCGAAGTAAACCAGCACGGCCGCAAGCGTGCCCATGTGAAGCATCACGTCGTAGGCCAGGCCCTGGTATTCCCAGCCGAACAGGTACGGGGCCAGCGCCAGATGCGCGGAACTTGAGATGGGCAGAAATTCTCCCGCACCCTGGAGTACCCCCAGCACTATCGCTTGGAATTCCGTCATAGTCGAGCCTGCTCTATCCCGGCAAGACAGCCGCGGGTTTAAAGAGATATAGCGTTAACATTGCCGAAGCGATTAAGAAAACAGTAGTTCAATCGCGCGTTCAACGAACACCCGGACAGAAGTAATCTGTCCCATAGTTTTAAACTTCGCCGCCGGCAAAGGCGCAGGCGGGTTTTAAAATAATTTATGCAATTGTCGGGAAAGGCGCGAGGCGCCTTGCGGGGTCAGGCCAGGGGCGGGGCGCGGCTGTGCAGAACCGGAACGTTTTCCGTACCGGCCGGCAGCAGAAGAAAAGAAGGGGCTACAAAAACAAAATTCGCGGGGAATTCCAGCAAGGTATTGCCGCAGTCGGAATTTAATTCCGAGGAGGAGGCTAAGACGGATTCCTGGCAATTCAAATCCGCCATGGTCTTGTCCGAAGAGGCCACGTGGGCCGGCCACGCCAGCGTTATAAGCAGCGCGGCGCACAGCAGGGCGGTTTTAAATACGCTTTTATCGGGAACGACACTCATCTTGATTATGATACAAAAGAATATTCGCGGCACGCCACCTTACCGCGCTTTCTCCGCCAGCCTGGACAGTTCGCGCTCGGCGTTGCGTACATACGCCGTATCCCGCGAAGTTGCGGCTATATCGGCGTAGATGGCGGCAGCGGCGGCGTAATTGCCTATTCTCTTATTCAGAAAAGCCGCCTGCTGTTTCAGCATAACCGGGCAGTCGGGGTCTTTGAGTATAGGCGCCAGCGCGTCGGCAACGGCTTGCGGCGCCTCCGCGTTTTTATAGTAACCGAGGGCCGCCAGCATGTTCAGGTATTTCCAGTTCTTTGGGGAGTATTTAAGGGCATACTCCAGCACGGCCTGCGCCTCCCTTGGTTTTCCAAGGTTGAAGGCAAGGGACCCCGCCCCGTAAAGCGCGGCCATGGTAAATCCCGGGTCTATTTCCAGTATATGAAGCGCCCGTGCCTGGAACTCTGGATACTTCCCGCCTTCCAAAGAGTGATGATGGTGGTGATGCTCATGCTCCGCTCTCTCTTCATCCGCGGCGGCTTCTTCCGCCTTTTCAAATTCCGGCGCGCCGAAATACTGCATAAGCCGTATGAACCAGACATCGGCGAAAAGCCTGCGCGCGCCGAACGCCAGCGCGAACATATCCCCGGCGGCGCCCTGCACCGGGACGTGTATCTCGGAGGGCGGCGGGAAAGGGCTGCGGTAAGAACCGTACGAAACAGCCGCGCCGGAGGTCCAGGCGAACAGCGCGGCGGCGGCGTACAGGATAAACCGGGGCATCAGAATTCCTTCCTTTCAAGCAGCCCTAAAGCGGCGAAATAAGCGCCGGCCACCCAGACAGTAACGGAGAGGAAAGCGGCCGCAGGCAGGGCGCACGCGGCGCCGGCGGCGTCCCTGGCGTTGAAAAGCTGGAAGTTGGGGATAAGCCATATAGCGGCTTTAAGGGCCACAGCGGCAAGACCGGCCGCCTTTTCCGCCAGGAACCTGGTTTCAGCCGCGAAATGCCCGGTAGTCCATAACACACCGGAGATCACCAGCGTCGAGACCGCGGAGGTGGAGAACAGCGAAACGAAGAGCGCGAAAGAAGTTATCACCGCCAGTTTCATAAAAGAACCGGCCAGCGCCCAGGCGTACCCCTGCGGTATTCCAAAACCGCGGAACTTTAATAACGCCAGATGCATCAGCCCCATCACTGCCAGCATGAACACGGTGGTCAGCAGGGAACCAGCCAGCTTCCCCGCCAGGTAGGCCCAGCGCGGTACCGGCCTTGAGAATACCAGGTAGATGGTTTTGGTCTCCGCCTCTTTAAGCAGCACGGAAGAGGCGTTGAAAAGCGCGTACGCCAGCGCCGTCAGTTCTATAAGGGCCAGGCCGAAATCTGCCAGCACCCGCGCCTCCTGGTCTACGGCCATCACACCCGCCAATACGGAGGCGTAAATGGCGGTAAAGGCGAACACGGCGAAGAGCGTGAAGAACTTGTTCCGCACGCTTTCCCTGAATGAATTTTCCGCGACAACAAGAACGGCAGTTAATAGTTTCTTCATTTGACCGTCTCCACAAAAATAGCCTCAAGCCCGCCGGGGGCAATCGCCCATTGCGAACGCCTTACGGTCTTAGCCAGCTTGCCCCGCACCATTATCATCACCCTGGAACAAAGTTTTTCCACCTCGGAAATACTGTGAGAGGAAAGCAGGATACTGGTTCCATCGCCGTTAAGGTCCGCCAGCAGGGAGCGGATATCGTGTATCGCCAGCGGGTCCAGGCCGCTTACCGGCTCGTCGAGCACCAGCAGGCGCGGCTTATGCAGCAAAGCCTGCGCCAGGCCAAGCCTTTGCAGCATGCCCTTGGAAAATTCGGAAACGCGTTTGCCGGCATGGGGCTCAAGCCCCGTGCGGCGCAGAACGCCGGCCACAGACCGCGCCAACTCCGGGCCGCCCAGTCCGGATAGGCGGCCGTAGTATGAAAGAATAGCGCCTGGCGTTTCCTGTGGCGGGAAATAAGGCAGTTCCGGCAAAAAGCCCACGCCGCTCTTAGCCGCGCCGTCCGCCGGCGGCAGCCCGAACACTGCTACGCTGCCCGCGGTAGGGAACAACAGGCCGGTGATGAGTTTCATTATGGTGGTCTTGCCCGCGCCGTTAAGGCCGAGCAGGCCGGTTATTTCCCCGGCGGGG
>CALMZU010000247.1 GCA_937870775.1 uncultured Elusimicrobia bacterium | reverse complement strand
CAGCGGGTAGGCGTGGGCCAGGCGCTCCACGGCGAGCTCGCCCGGCTCGAAGCGGCCGGCCAGCGCGCGCATGGCCGGCGAGGCGAAGGCCCTGGCGGCCAGTTCCGCGGCGCTCATGCGCCAGGTCGCGTCGCCCTCGTCGCAGAAGAACTCGAATGTGAGCGGCAGCCAGCCCTCCGGCGCCATCAGCGGGCTCCAGTTGGCCAGTTCGCAGATGCGCGAGAAAGGCGCGTCGTCGTCGTGCAGGTAGACCCAGTGATAGGGAAGCGCCTTCTTCCGGCGCAGGGCCGCGAAAAGTATTACGAGCGCGCGGTAGCGCAGGCCGTCCGCCGCGGCGGAGCCGGGCAGCAGGGCGAGCATGGACCTGAGCGGTATCGACGAGGCGAGGTATTTGAACTTTATCTCGGCGTTGTGGCCGGCGCGCCTGAAGACCAGCGACGAAGGGCGTCCGCCGGAGAAATTGAGCCGCAGCGGCTCGGCCTCGGTCAGGAGCCGCACCGCAGGGCCGGCGCTCTCCAGCAGCGCCGCCGGCAGTTCGCCTATGCCCTTCTCCGGGTAGATGAAGCGGCCGGCGTTCTCCTTGGAGGAGAGCCGCCCGCCGAAAAGCTCCATCGCCAGCGTCTTGATGCTGAAGCCCGAGCCTATGCGGCGCTCGGCCCAGAGCGGCGATAGCCCGTCGGTGCCCACGCCCCAGACCTTGCGGGTATAGTCCCTGAAATAGCGGTCGTGCACGCGGGTGCCCAGCCTGGCCTCCAGCCAGTCCTTGAGCGTGGCGGGCGGGCCGCCCTTCCGGCGGCGGCCGCCCGCGAAGAGCAGCGGCGCGGCGTAGAGCAGGCTGTTGACGAAGGTGGGGGGATAGCGCAGCAGCCGCCCGCCGGTGAACACGGCGCTGGAGCGGCGCGGGCGCAGCAGTCGGCGGCCTTTCAGCAGCCGCTCGGTCCATTCGCGCACCGCCGGGTCGGAAAAATAGAGGCGGTGGCCGCCGAGGTCGAAGAGGAAAGGCCCGGCCGCGGCGGTGCGCGACAGGCCGCCGGGCTCGGCTGCCCGCTCGAGCAGGGTCACCCCCAGGCCCGAGTCCTTCAGCCTTTCGGCCAGCGCCAGGCCGGATATGCCGGCGCCCAGCACCAGGACGTCTGTCTCCATATGCATCGCGGCTATATTCTACAATTTTGCCCCGCCGGCGGATTTGATAGAATAAAAGCCCACGGATGCCCGATATACCTGTCTGGAACAAATGCGACAATAAGTGCCTGATGTGCGCCAATACGGCGGGCTTCTCCGCCAACACGTCCAGGGATTATTCGCTGGCCAGGCAGGCCGCCCGGCTGGAACTGCATTTGCGCGGCCGGGCCGCCTACCGCAAGAACGCGCGCGTGCCCGGGGCCTGGAACCTCACCGGCGGCGAGCCCACGCTGAACCCCGATTTCCTCAAGGCCGTGGCCTATTTCCGCCGCCGCCTGCCCGGCGAGACCCTTACCCTGCTCTCTAACGGCCGCCGCTTCGCCGACCCGGCCTTCGCCGCCGCCTTCAGCGCCGCCGCCCGGCCGCCTTTCAGGCTGGCCGTCTCGCTGCACGGCCACACGGCCGCGCTGCACGACAAGGTGACCGGCGTGAAGGGTTCCTTCGCTCAGACCCTGGCCGGCCTGCGCAATATTATGGCCGCGGGGAGCCCGGAGCTGGAACTGCGCGTGATACTGCACCGGCTGAACTACCGCTCGCTGGGCCGCATCCTTTCTCTGGTAAAGCGTACCTGCCCCGGCCGCCGCGTGGTGGTGATGCATTACGAGCACGAGGGGCGCGGCGCGCGCAACGCCGCCCTGCTCGACGTGAGCCTGGCCGCCACGGCCGCCGCCGTGAACGCCTGCGCCCGCTCGCTCAAAGGCTTCGGCGAGGCCGCGCTGTACCATTTCCCGCTCTGTCTGCTGGCCCCCGGCCTGCGTCCGCTGGCCGCCGTCAGCCTGCCGCCGGAGGACAGGGTTTACCCGGCCGCCTGCTCGGCCTGCCGCTCAAGGCAGAGCTGCCCCGGCCTCATGCGCCAGTACGCGCGGCTGCACGGCCGTTCCGGGGTGAAGCCCATATGACCCGCGCGCGCCTGGCCGCCCTGCTGGCCCTTTCGCTGGCGCTGCCCTGCGCCGCCGCCGACCAGGCCGACGACTATTACTGCGTCGACGTGCGCGGGCCTTTCTACGCGCCGGCCTTGGGCGTGATGCGCCCGGTGCGGCCGCTGTCCGCCTCCGAACCTTTCGCCATGCCCAAACCGGCCGGCACGAAGCGCGTCTTCGTGGCCGGCGAGTCGGTGGCCGCCATACTGGGCGGCGGCGAGGCCGTCGAGAAGGCCGTGCCCGGCCTGGAGATCATAAACGCCGGCATGAACGGCTACGACAGCTGGCGCATTGCCGGCGTGGCCGGCGAACTGCCCAAGTATTCCCCCGACATGCTGGTGCTGCTGAGCGGCAATAACGAGAGCGGCTCCGAGCCCTGCCCCGGCCCGCGGGCCGAGCTGCGCCGCCGCCGCTTCAAGCTGGCCGAAAGGTATTACTCGCTCGCCGGCGGGCCGCTGCCGCCGCCGGTGCTGGCCTCGCTCGGCGTGCACGAGGGCCGCCTGCGCGGCATGGTGCGCGCCGCCCGCAAGGCCGGCGTACCGGTGGTGCTGGCCACGCTGCCGGCCAACCTCATGATGCCTCCTGCCGGCCGCCCGCCGCTGGACAACCCGGCCTTCGCCTCCGCCCTGGCCGACCTGGAGGCCGGCGCTTTCCGGCGGGCCGCGGGGCGGTTCTCGTCGCTGGCCGCCGGCCCGTCCGCCGATCCTTTCTCCGCCTATTACGCCGGCCTGGCCCTTTACCGCGCCGGCGATAAGCCGCGCGCCGCCGCCATGCTTGCGCGCGCGGCCGATCTTGCCCCGTCGCAGGAGCGCGCCGGCCCGGCCCGCAACGCCGTGATAGCCCGCGTAGCCGCGGAGGAAGGCGCCTGCCTGGCGGACCTGGACGCCGCTTTCAGGAAGGCCTCGCCCGACGGCATACCCGGTTTCGCCCAGTTCACCGACGGCGTGCACTGGACCGCCGCCTACGGGAACCTGGCCTGGAACGCCATATTCTCCGCCGCAGCCGGCTGCGGCATACCGGCCGCCGCCACGTACCGCGGCCTGCCCGCCGCTGGCGGCGCGGCCTCCGCCGAGGACGGCGCCGCCAAGCGCGTCTCCTACGCTGCCAGCTGGCTGGAGGGCACGCGCATATCCGAACGTTCGGTCGCCGAACTGGGCTATGTGCTGCGCGAGGCGCCGGCCGCGCTGGCCGCGGCCGCTTCGTCTCCCAAGGGCCTTTCCTCGGTTTTCATACGCAATGACTGGTCTGGTGCCACCGCCGCCAGGCTGGATGAGATATATCCCGGTTTCGCTGCCAACGCAGCCGAGGCTTACCGCCGCGCCGGCCGTTTCAGGGATGGCCTGGCCCTTTGTGACAAGGCCCTGGCCGCCCTGCCCGGCGACAAGGAACTGCTGCTGCTCCGGGCCAGGCTGCTCTACGGCGCGGGCCGCCGCGGGGAAGCGCTGGCCGCCATGGCCTCGCTGTCCTCGTCCGCTAAAGGCTGGCCCGAGGGGCTGGCCGCCGCCGCCGAGGTCATGAATTTCCGCGTGGGCCGCAATTGCGCCGGCCGCCGTTCCCCGGCCGAGGCCAAGCGCCTTTCCGACGAGGGCGTGGGCAGGCTGGCCGCCGGCGACAGGGCCGGCGCCCTGGCCCTGCTGCGGCGCGCGGCCGCGGCCGAACCGCCTTCGGCCGAGGCCCTGATGACCCTTTGTTCGGTCTCCACCGGCGCCGAAGCCGCCGGTTATTGCAGCCTGGCCGGCGAGGCCGCGCTGGACCCCTGTACCGGAGGCGGCCAGGAGCGCGACCAGCTGGCAGCCGAGGCCTTCGGCCGCGCCGCCGCGCTGGAGTCGGCCGCCGGTCTTAAGGCCGAGGCCGCCCGCGATTCGGGCCGCGCCGCGGCCCTGCGGCTTAAAGGG
>CALMZU010000246.1 GCA_937870775.1 uncultured Elusimicrobia bacterium | reverse complement strand
GACCCCTGGCGTCGCGCTCAAAGGCGAAGTAGCGGCCGTGCATGTCGGTTATGCGCGACAGGCCGTTGGTGCCCTGCTCGTAGGTGAGCCAACTGCCGTCGGAGGCGTTGTAACGGCTGGGCAGCCAGGCGGCGCTGGACGAAGACGCGGCGAACTCGATAGTATCCCCGTCGGCGGTCTCCACGCGGTAGCCCCGGCCGCCTTTTATGTTTCCGTAGACCAGCCTGTCCGCGGCACCCAGCGGCGGACGGTAGTAGAACTCGCCCTTGTCGGCAAGGTCGCCATAAGGCCTGAAGGTCCAGCGGGTATTGGACGCGTCGGTGAACACGGCGCGGCCATCGGGATAGCGCTCAACTTTCATCGCGCTGTTTTCGCTCTGCCCGCCATAGGCCGAGTTATAAGTCATGCCGTAGCTGGGCGCAATAGAGCGCAGAGGTTCGGCGCTGCAGCTTATCGGGACACTGTTATCCCCCGGAGGCGGGACCACGCTGCCATTAACTCCGGCAGGCGGATCCTCCTCGGTTTTCAAGTCCTTGGGATCTATCTTCGCGTTGTCGTAGTCGGCCACCGCTTTGGTCACTGTCTCGTCCTTCCATTCCTTAATGGGGGTCTCCCGTTTTTTCTGCGCGGCTTTTTGCGGCCGCCCGGCGAAGAACGTGTAAAGCGATTCCATCGGCTTCACAAAGGGATTGTCAGGGTAAGGGATTATCCATGTGCCGTTAGGCAGCTGTCGGCGCCACATAGCTGCGGCGTTATGGTCGCTGTTGTCGTCGAACCAGCTCAGCAGATCGCCATAATGCCCTCCGTTGCAGGCGTTGCCATGCTCCATACAGTAGGCGTCGTACCCGGCGAAGCCGTTCTTGATAAATCCGCTGCCGCCGGGACCGGAACGCAGGAAAGCCTCCGCCATGGCGCATTCCTGCTCCTCGGAACCGTCGCAACTGGCGTTGTGGAAAGAATATGACGCTATCAGGCTGCTGCCGCCGCATATGGAAGCGGTCATGGAAAGACCGTAAGCATACGCGCCGCTCTTGAACGAATCGCATTGCTTGGCGCAGTTCACGTAGTTCACGAGCATCGGCCCGCCGCCGGAAGAACAGAAACCCTGGCTGCCCCCCGAGGGCTTGCAGCAGAAGTCAAAATCTATGTAAAGCCCGTAGGACGCGTATGCCTGCGCGGGCCAGGCGAGCAGCGCCAGCATGGCAAATCGCAGAAAAGTCTTCATCGCCCGCCGCCTATATACACGGTGTAGCCTATCAGCAAGCCGCGGTTGCCGCGCTCGCCGCAGGTCACCGTTACGTCGAAACTGCCGCCGGGCAGGTATATGTTTATCCCGCCCAGCACCGACGGTGAAATATGGCTGTAACCCGTATAACTGGTGCGGGAAAGCTCGGCGCCGTAGTTATAGCCGGTATGCTCGGTAAAAGGATGCAGCGACCGGAAGGTCAGACCTATAGTCGTCACGCCGGAGCCGTCCAGCTCCGTAAAATTGTTCCGCGATACGCTAAAGGCCGCGTCATAGCGGTTGTCCAGAAGCATGGTGCCTATGCGCCCCACCCACATGTTGGACGGCAGGTCGCCGCCGCGCGTAAGCTGTCCGCCGGCATAGCCGAACCACTTCCCGGCGCGCACGGCGCGGCGGACGAATTTTCAACTCGCGGCGTTTCCAGGAATCGGCCAGCGACGCATGCCCTGCACTTATGGTCCACAGCTCGCCGTCGCCCTTGAACTCCACCGAAACCACCGACGCGCCCGGATGCGCCAGGACCTGTTCCTCCACCGCGGCTTTGCGCGCGGCTTCGGCCTGCTTTAGGTACGGTTCAGCGGCTTCCAGCCGCAGCACGCCTGCCGCGTTCACCGAAGCGCCGGTGAACAAAGCCGACGGTTGCGCGGCCGCGGCAAAACCGCCGCACAACGCGGCCGCGATAACTGCCAGAACCAGCCGCCTCATTTGCCGCCTCCGAAGTAGATCGTGTAGCCCAGCGACAACGTCCGGCTGCCCTTGAACGAGCCGGCCAACGCGAAGTCCAGGTACATGTCCAGCGAGCCCGACGGCGTGAAATAGCTAAGTCCCGGCGACACCAGCACCGTGGTGTTGCTGTCAGGCGCCGGCACGCGCTCCAGTTTGCAGGACATCGTCCAGTTCAAAGGCAGGAAATTCAGCGGCTCATTGTAGCGCCCGCTCACGCCCAGCGTAAGCCCGTTATAATCCTCATAGACATTGCCGCCGGAAAAACCGGCGTTCAGCGATACGTCTACCCGCTCGCTGATGAATCGCCCCAGCCTGGCGTTCACCGACGTGGTGCTGTTCCCGTCGGAGCGGGTTATGTTGCCGCCCAGGTAAGCCAGGTAGCGGCCTTTCAGCGTGACTTTCTCCGGCGTGAACTTAAGCGGCGCGCGGCTTTCCATGTCGGTTATGTAGGCCTGCGCCACCTCCACATGCCCCTCGGCTTGCGTAAGCGCCAGGTCCTTCTTCGCCTCTGCGGCGGCCGCCCTGTACGCGCCCATTTTCTCCAGCGAAATGGCGTAGCCGGCGTGGCAACGGGCCTCCGACGAGTATTTTTTGCACAGTCTGTCGTAAAGAACGGCGCTCTCGACATAGCGCTTCTGGCGCATGAGCGCGTCTATATCGGAAGAGGCTTTGTCGAAGTCGCCTTCGGGAAGATG
>CALMZU010000245.1 GCA_937870775.1 uncultured Elusimicrobia bacterium | reverse complement strand
CCGGCGGTCATGAAGACGTCCCCGCCGCGGTGGTGCAGCGTGACCGGGTTCTTTACGGCCGGGTCCGCCCAGGCCTTCACTACCTTCAGTATGTACAGGTCGTACTTGCCCGCCATCGAGGCGTCCTTGAGCACGCACTCAAGGCTGGCGTAGCATTCCTTTATCAGCGGCGCCTTTACCTTCGCGGCCTTCTCCGGCGTGAGGCCGAACTTCGCGAACTTGTCGGCCTTGGTCCCGGACACGCCGCCGCAGGCCATCACCTTGCCGGCGAGGGCGCGCGTGGGGATGTTCAGGACGCATTCGCGGTTCTTCTTCAGCGCTTTCGCCGTGAAGTTGTCCCGCCCGATAACGCAGCCCACCAGCGGCGGATCGAAGTCCACCATCGTGTGCCACGCGAGCGTCATCACGTCGGGACGCTCCCCGGCCGTGGTCACCAGCGCTACCGGGCCGGTGCCCAGCAGCGTATAAGTCTTCTTCAGCGGAAAGTTCTTCTTCATCTCCCCCTCCTCGCGGACCTGGTCCGCGGGAAAATTGTATCATAGGGAATATGAGGAACGCCATATACGCCGCCTGCCTGCTATCGCTCGCCGCCTGCGCGGGGCCCAAGGTTCTGCCCCCTCCCCCGCCCGCGCCGCCCGCATACGGCGGCGACGTTGGCCGCGGCCTCAACGCCCTCTTCTCCGAGCCTTACGACGATACCCGCGCCGTGGACGTGCTTTACGCCACCAACCGGGTGCCCGGCGGCGATATGACCGCCTGCGACGCCAACGCCTTCGGCAACCAGGTCTCGCCCGGCATGTCCTACGGCGTCTGCCGCGTCAACGTGCCCAAGCGCCACGCGGTGGGCGGCTTCGAGGCCGCGCCTGACCCGCGCGCCGACCCGCACAAGTATTTCCGCGTGATGTCCCAGACCCCGGTATCGTCGGACACCTTCCGTGCCCAGCTCGCCCAGGGCCGCCCCGACGTGCTGGTGTTCATACACGGCTTCAACGTGAAGTTCGACGAGGCGGTGCTGCGCGCGGCCCAGATCGCCTACGACCTGAAGTTCCAGGGCCAGGTGGTGCTGTTCAGCTGGCCCGCCGGGGCGCCGCCCGGCCTGTTCGGAAACACCTTCATCAACCGCACCTACGATTTCAACAAGGCATCGGCCGCCCGCTCGGTGAAGCCGGCCGAGGACTTCTTCCTGCTGCTCTCCGGCCTGGGCAAGACCTCCCACGTCATGGTGCATTCCATGGGCCACCAGGTGGCCGTGCCCGCGCTGGCCGCCTCCGTCGAGGCGTCCACCGTTCCTTATATAGGCGAACTGATACTGAACGCCCCCGACATACCGGTGCGCGACTTCGCCGCGGCCGCTCCGGCCCTCAGGCGGGCCGCCCGCCGGATCACCGTTTACTGCTCGTACAACGACAACGCCATAGCGGCCTCGGAGGTGTACAACAAGGGCCGCCGCATGGGCGGCTGCGAACTGATAGACGGCGTGGACGTGGTTAACGTCGGGGAGATAGACGCCCCGGCGCTGGGCATAGGCGGCCTGGGCCACGGCTATTACGCCTCGCGGCCCATACTCACCGACATATACCAGCTGCTCCTGGGCGCCGACGCCCCGCGGCGCCAGTTCATAAGGCGCAGCGAGGTGAACAGCACGGAGAACTACTACCTGCGGCCCTGACCGCGGCAGCGCGTGCGGGCCGCCTTCGGGCGGCCCTTTTTTTTAGTTGGTCTTTTTCGCCGAAGGGGCGGCGGCGAGCCGCGCCGAGAGATCGTCGAAGCCGTGCTTGCCGGCCACGCCGGCGGCGTCCAGGCCGAAGCGGTTCCTGAGCGCCGTGGAGGCGCCGCGGGCCAGAAGGATATCGGCGGTGGAGCCGTGGCCGCGCCAGGCGGCCAGCATCAGCGGGGTGTTGCCGTCGGAGTCCGCAGCGTTGACGTTGGCCCCGGCGTCCAGCAGCGCGCGGGCCTCCTCGTCCTTGCCGCGCAGCGCCGCCCACATCAGAGGGGTCCAGCCTATGTAGTCGCGCGGTTCGGCGTAGGCGTTCTTCTTAAGCAGGCTTCTGAGGGCGGCGGGCTTGCCCCACCTGGCGGCCAGGTGCACCGGGGTCTGCAGGTCGCGGTTGCGCGCGTTGGGGTCCGCGCCGTTCTCCATCAGCAGTTCCACCATTTCCCCGTCGTCCTGCATCACCGCCAGCATGAGCGGCGTCCAGGCGTAATGCTCCGACGGGTTGACGCGGGCGCCTGCCGCTATCAGCGCGCGGGCGCGGCCTGCCTCGTGGTTGCGTACGGCGGAGTTGAGTTGGGCGGCGGAATCCTGCTCCTGCATGGCGCAGGCGGAGAGCACAAGCGTAAGGGCGAGCAGCATGAGGTGCTTTGTTCTCATATGGCCGGTCAGTTAAATATACCAGCCCTACTGCCGCGTTGTCAACAAGCGGCCCCCCCGTTTTGGTACAATGATGGCAGGGCAGGAGGAACAATGGCCAAATTCATACAGAAACCCATAGTCGTGCAGGCGGCGGGCAACAAGCCTTCCGTGATCGAGGAATACATAGGCCGCGTCAATTCCGGCACCACCACCATAAGCGTGGCCCGCGTGCTCAGCCCCGGCGGCTGGGAAGAGCCCCCGCAGAACCCCCGCTTCACCGAATACACCCTGGTCATACGCGGCCTGCTGAAGGTCGAGACCCAGGACGGCTCTTTCGACGTGCACGCCGGCCAGGCCATCATCATGGAACCCGGCGAGCGGGTGCGCTATTCCTGCCCCTCCCCCGAGGGCGCCGAGTACGTGGCCATCTGCCTGCCTGCCTTCTCGCACGAGACGGTGCGCCGCGAGGACTGACGCCGCGCGGGCATGAAAAAAGGGCCGGGATCTCCCGGCCCTTTTCTTTTCCCCCTTCCGCTCAGGGCTTGAGCATGAAGGCCAGCATCTGTGCCCACCTCGTGGACGAGGCCAGTTTCAGCTCGAGGTAATCCCGGCTGAAGGCGTACGAGGGCAGGTATACGGCCAGGCCGTAGGACTTCGTCGGGTTGTTCTTGCTGACGCCGCTCACCACCACCGGGCCCTTACCCTGCGCCAGCAGGTCGGCCAGCGCCTGCGCGGCGGACTTCAGCGCCCCGTTCTTCGCGTAGCCGGCCGTCAGCATGGCGAAGTGGCGCAGGTCCTTGTTGTCGTCGAACTGGTAATAGGTCGCCTCGTCGCGTGCCTTTACCAGCGCGGCCTTCTCGCCGGAGGCTATCGCCGCCTCGGCGAAGGCGTTCATGGCCGAGGCCAGCGCGCCGGCCTTGGAGACGTCGGTAACCGAGTAGGTCAGGCCGGTGCCGCGGTCCCCGTCAGGGTACGTGTCGAGGTATTTGCGGGCCACCGTCTTGCCGAGGGTCACGGCGTCCATCTTCGGGTTGGCCGCCAGCGGGGCCAGCCACTGGTGATAGGCGTAGCCGGCGCCGGGCTCTATCTCCTCGGACGCGGCCATGTAGGCGACCTTCGTGCCCTTTATCTCGTAGAGCACCTCGGCCATCTGCATCAGGCAGGCGTCGAAGGCCAGCAGGTCCACGCGGCCGCCCTTCGCTTCTATTTCCTTAAGCAGCCAGCCGAGCTGCGGGGTGCTGATGTTGTTCTTGCTTATCCAGTCGTCGGAGAAGCCTTTGCCGGCGGGCTTCACCGGGTTGCCCTTCAGCCAGCCGGAGCCGTGGTCCCAGCCTATAAGCATGTACTTCTTCGCGGGGAACTGTTTCTGCGCCCACAGCACGAAATCCACTATCGACGCCGGGTCGCCCATGTTCACCCCGGTGGCCTTGGCCATGGCCGGCGAGGTCACCTTGGCGGGGTCGGCGTCCTTCCTGATGTAGTAACGGTACATCTTGTTGTCCATGCCGCCCATCTCGACGAGGACGTTCACATCCTTGCCGGAACCCACCTGCTCCATCTCGTTGAGGTCGTTGATCCCGTCGGTCTGGAGGTTGTTCTTGCCGTTCATGAAGACCATGATGGTCCATTCCTTCTGCGGCAGCGGTTTGCCGGCCTGGTCGGTGTCCTGGAAGCCGGTCGAGGGGGCCGAGGCCTTAGGCGGCAGGCCGGCCGAGGGATTGGTCTGTTCCCTGGGGTTGGACAGGGCCTTGTCGAACGAGTCCTGCGCCTGCAGGGACGGCGCGAGGGCCAGCGCCATGGCCGCGGTAATGAGAATTTTCATATAGTACCTCCGTTTACGCAATAGTATAGAACCGCGGCCCTTTTGTCAAGGGAAACCGCGGTGTTGACAACGCAAGGTCAATTGGTATAATTACCGTATTGCGGGCAGGACAAGGATAGGCTTATGATCGAACTCCTCGCTACCCTGTTGTTGTTGCCGGCCGCCGCGCACGCCGCCCCGGCCTTCGACCTGGATTCCCTCACCCCCGCCGCGGTGCGCGCCGCGGCTCCCGACGTGCCCGAAGTGCTGCCCCCTGTCGGGCCCGTCCGCGACAGCTGGGAACTGCGCCACTTCAATCCCTACATACTCAAAGCGGTCGATCACCTGAACAAGAACTACGGGCTGCTGGGCTACGACATACACTCCGTGCTCACCCACGACGTGAACTACCACACCTACGGCGCCGTGAAGGCCACCCACCCCCCGCTGACCATGTGCGTGGCCGCCCAGCTGGAGATCATACTCACCGCCTACGACATCTATTCCCGCGAGACCGGCGACTACTCGGTATACGATTACCTCCCGCTCCGGAGCTACCAGGGCCTCGCTGTCACCGACCTGAAGGGCCATATCTGGGTGAACTCGGCCTTCAACGCCTACGGCACCGCCGACGCGCTGATAAACTTCGGCATGGGCGAGCGCGTGCCTTTCGAGAAGCTGCGCCCGGGCGATTTCGTGAACATTAACCGCACCACGAAGACCGGTCACGCCGTCACCTTCATCGGCTACATCAACAAGACCGGCGCCGTGCAGCAGGCCTACAACGACTCCGTCGTCGGCTTCAAGTACTTCTCGTCGCAGGGCCGCGCCGAGCAGGGCCAGGGCGGCTTCGACTACCGCTACGCCGTGTTCAGCAAGTTCGGCTGCCCGGAGATGCCCGGCAAGCGCGACTGCAACGTCATCTACTCGACCGACCAGAAGATGCTCAACACCGGCTCCATGCTGGTGCCGGCTTTGTGGACGCACGTGATACCGCAGGCCTCGTCGGTCCAGGGCGAGACCGTGCTGAACCGCTTCTATTTCGACGGGGTGACCACGGACGACTGACCCGTCCGCCGGCCGGAAAAAGAACAGCCTCCCTTAGGGAGGCTGTTCTTCTTTATGCCGGCGCGGGTTTACTTCTTGAACTCCTGCAGGGCCTTGTCGACCAGCGTCACGTAGGTCATCACGCTGGAACCGCCCACCAGCACGGCCACCATGCAGGCCTCGAGGATCTCCTCTTTCTTCCAGCCCGCTTCAAGGCAGTGCTTCACGGCCGGGGGTATGCAGATCGGGCATTTCTGCGAGACGCCCGCGACCAGGAGGAGCAGCCACTTGGTCTTCTCGTCTATTTTACCGGCCTTGGTCAGCGCGGCCTTGTTGTCTATGAAGGAGCCGTACTGCTCCGGGATGGACTTGCGTATGTCCACCATCAGCTCATTGAACTCGTCCAAAGTTTTCTTTATGTCGTACTGCATCGTGCCTCCTTTTCTCTAACCCGCTGAAAGTCTAGCAAATTTCACCGCGGTTTTGCGGCCGGCTCCAGCCTGAGCTCGCCGGACGACTCCTCGGCGTAGGCGAACCTGTCCGCCGGCACGTCGTAATAGACCGTTCTTCCGCCGCGGCCGCCCCAGCGTATCTCCAGCTTCTCCGCCCTGGCGGCCTTGCCCAGCCCGAAGTGCAGCGTGAAAGGCCCGGCCTGCGTGCCGGCGCTGCCGGCCGCAAGGACCTCCCGGGTCTGCGTTCTCCCCCCTGCCGTCAATCTTACGCGCGCCCCTATGGCGGAGGCATTGGCCCCGCCGGCGCCCTTCCCCTTAAGCGTTATCTCCAGCCAGTGGTTGCCGCCGCCGGCCTGGTTATGGAACAGGGCGGGCGCCGGCTGTTTCCCGGTCCGCCGGTCCGCCGGCATCCGCATCCAGGACTTGCCGGCCAGTACGTCCAGCCGCCCGTCCCGGTCGTAATCCGCCACGGCCACGCCGGCGGAACTTTCCCAGTCGAAGCCGGCCTGGTCCGTAACGTCCTCGAAGGCGCCGGGCCTCACCTGCCTGAAAAGCCTCAGGTACTGGCCGTCGGGGTAGTCGCCGCTGGAGATCAGCAGGTCAAGGAGCCCGTCGTTGTCGAAGTCCAGCCAGGCCGCGCGCATGTCCCCCTGGTTCCAGGCCTTCGCGGTATGTACGCGCTTTATAAGTTCCGGCCTGCGCTTAAAGGCGTAACCTTTGCGGGGACCCTGGTTCTCCAGCAGCACCGAGAGGTCGGAGGCCTCGCCTGCCCAGTAATGGGTTATATCTCCGAGGAAAACGTCCATGTCCCCGTCGTTGTCGTAGTCGGCGCAGGCCGCGGCGAAGGTGTTGCCGTGCGAGCGCCACTCCGGCTCCGGCTCGCGCTTCAGCGCGGCCGGGTAGCGGCCGTGCCGTATTTCGTCCCCGTCGAAGCCCGTGGCCGGGGCCGCGTCGGCGAAGGTGCCGTCGCCGTTATTGCGCCAGAGCCGGTTGGCCTGCCTGCCGTACGAGGGGACCAGCAGGTCCTCGTCTCCGTCCCCGTCGTAGTCGCAATGGTAGACGCCGTACACCGGGCGGCTGGAATCTGGTTTGCCTTCCGTGGGCAGGGTAAGCAGGCCGGCCTTCTCCGTTACCTCCCCGAAGCGCCCGTCGCCAAGGCCGCGGTAGAGGCGGCTGGGATAGCTGATATATGAAACGCCGTACTCCTTGTACCAGTTGCCTGTGAAAAGGTCCAGCGTGCCGTCGTTGTCGTAGTCCAGGAACTCGGCCGAGGTGGTGGTCTCGGCGTGCGTCCCCACGCCGGAGGCTGCCACGGTCCTGAAACGCGCACGGCAGTCGTTGAGCAGCAGCTCCGAGCGCTGACCGTCGTCGGCCTTCTCGTAGAGCGTCCTGCCGTCGGGGCCCTTCAGGATAGCCCCGGTCTTGGGGTCGGTGCGGGGCTTCTCGAACTCGGAGTACTTGCCGCTGAACAGGTCCGGGCAGCCGTCGTTGTCCGCGTCGCCCACGGCGAAGAAATCCGCGGTGCGCGTACCGGAGGAAGGCGCCGGGGCGTCTATGCCCGACGTGGAAGTGAAATCCGCGAAGACCCGTCCCCCTCCGGGCGCGGGGCGGTTGAGGAGCAGGGCATTGGAGCGCCCCGCCCAGGTATTGCCAAGTATCACGTCGGGATAGCCGTCGCCGTCCAGGTCGGAGAACAGGACGTTCTGCGCGCCGTAGCCGGCCAGGCCGGCCGGCGAGGATATGTCGATGAAATAGGGAGCCTCGGCCGCGGCGGCCGGGGCCGCCGCCAGGACGCAGATCAGGATAGCTTTTCTCATTGCTACAGCATACAAATTGCGGAGAGGCGTGTCCTATTTAGGCTGGTAAAGCGTCCACCAGTAGTTCTCGCGCTGGCGGAACTCCTTGTCGTAATAGGCCTTCTCGCGGCCCAGCGAGTCCAGTTCCGCCTCGAGCGCCGCGGTGTCGCGGCCTTCCTTCTTCGCCAGTTCAAGGGCGGTTCGGGCCTCGTCCTGCAGCACGGATATGGTCTTGTATTTCCCGTCTCTGGCTATGGAGTCCGGGCCCGAGTCGGGGCCGTCCCATACCCAGGAATTGATCTGGGCCGCGGCCTCCTCGTCCCTCACGCCGCCGATCAGGGGCAGGTCGGCGCGGGTGCCGTAAAGTTCGAAGTAGACCTCCGCCATGCAGGAGTTCTCCATGTAGCGCTTCTCGGCGGACTCGGGCATGCCCATGTGTATGAAGCCGGCCGCCTCGCGGGCTATCAGCACGGCGTAGTAGGCGTATGCGTTGCCGTCGCCCTTCGTCGAGGAATTGAGGATTATCACCGGCACCTTGCCGGCGGCGCCGGTATCTATGCGGCGGGAACTTTTGCCGGCTATGTCCGCGCTGAACTCGTAGCGGGCGCGGTGGTCCCTGAGCCAGTCGGTGAGCCAGACGCCGGTGCCGTCGCCGCTGTCGCCCATGAAAGTGACCGCGCCCTCGAGGGCGGCGGCGTCAGAGGCGGGCTGTGCGGCGTTAAGCTGGAACGGGATGAGCAGAAGGGCGAACAATGAAATGGCGCGCATAGGTCTCCTTAATAAGGATATTATACGCGCCTTGCGCCGGCCGCGCGAGGGTTCAAAGTCCCCCCGCGGACCGGGACCAACGGCCTAGACCGCCGGGGACTGGCGGCGCGGTTCCCGCAGTATCTTGATCCAGGAGGCCGCGGAGGTGGCGGTTATGACGCAGGCCAGGACCAGCATGATGACGGTCAGCGCCACGTTGACGTAACCCTGCATGTCGCCGCGCGGCAGGTAGTTCCCGAAGATGTTCATGACGCCCGCGGCGGCGGTGGTGGTCAGCATGAAGACGAAGGGCACGAAGGTGATGAGGCCGTATACCGGCTTCGAGCGCTTCATGATGAACGTGGTGCCGATAGCGAGCGCTATGGCCGACAGGAGCTGGTTGGCCACGCCGAACATCGGCCAGATCGTGGTGACGTTGCCGGCGAGCAGCATGCCGCCCCAGGCCGCGCAGACCAGCGCGCTGGTGATGAACACGCCGGGCCACCAGCCGGTGTCGCCGAAGGGCTTGTACACGGTGCCGAGCACCTCCTGCGTGAGGTAGCGCGCCACGCGGGTTCCGGCGTCTATCGTCGTAAGGATGAACAGCGCCTCGAACATGATGGCGAAGTGGTACCAGTACGACAACAGGTGGCGCAGGCCCGGTATCGACGAGAAGATCTGCGCCATGCCCACGGCCAGCGACACCGCGCCGCCGGCGCGGCCCTCCAGGTGCTCGCCCACGGCGGCTGCCATGTCCGGCAGGTTGCTGACGGTCATGCCGAGCTTCTGGAACACCTCCGGCGGGACGTTTATCGCGAAGTAGTCGCCGGGCAGCAGCACGCAGGCCGCTATCAGCGCCATCAGCGACACGAAGCCCTCGGTCAGCATGGCGCCGTAGCCTATCATGCGTATGTCCTTCTCGCTGGCTATCATCTTGGGCGTGGTGCCGGAGCTTATGAGCGAATGGAAGCCCGAGATGGCGCCGCACGCTATGGTGATGCAGACGTAGGGCCAGACGTGGCCGGGGATTATCGGCCCGCCGCCGTTGACGAAGCTGGTGAACGCCGGGGCGGCCATGTCGGGGCGCACCCAGATGATGCCGAGGAACAGGAGCGCTATCGTGCCTATCTTCATGTACGAGCTGAGGTAGTCGCGCGGCGCCAGCAGCAGCCAGACCGGCAGTATGGAGGCCAGCGCGCCGTAGACGGCGAGTATTATGGAAAGGCTGGTCTTGGAGAAAAGGAAATAATGCGCCCAGGAGCTGCGCGAGAGCGGCTCGCCGAGGACTATGCCCAGCACGACGAGGGTCACGCCTATGACCGAGGCCTCGGTGATCTTGCCGGGGCGCAGGTTGTTCATGTACAGCCCGACGAAGACCGCTATCGGGATGGTTATCGCTATCGAGAAGGTGCCCCAGGCGCTCTCGGCGAGGGCGTTGACGACGACCATCGCGAGGCCGGCGAGGGCGGTGATGATGATGAACAGCACGGCCGCGCCGGTGGCGCCGCCTGTGACGCGGCCCACCTCGCGCTTGGCTATCTCGGTGAGGGACATGCCGTCGTAGCGCACCGACGCGAAGAGTATCACCATGTCGTGCACGGCGCCGGCGAGCACGCTGCCTATCAGTATCCAGAGGAAGCCGGGCATGTAACCGAACTGCGCGGCGAGCACGGGCCCGACGAGCGGGCCGGCGCCGGCTATGGCCGCGAAATGGTGGCCGAACAGCACCCAGCGGTTGGTGGGCTTGTAGTCGTAGCCGTTCTCCTTCGTGTAGGCCGGCGTGGGGCGGTCCTTGTCGAAGGCCAGCACCTTGGCTATGATGAAGCCGGCGTAGAAGCGGTAAGCCAGCGCGTAGACCAGCAAGGCGATTATCAGAAGCGGCAGGGCGTTCATGTTGTCTCCGTGGAACCGATGAGGAATATATAAATCCTAGGAAATAGGAGGGCGCCGGTTCAAACCCAGCCGAGGTAGGCGAGCACCGCGCTGTCGGCGGCCTTGAAGGCGGCCCAGCAGAGCAGGGCGGCGGCGGCGGCGGCCCAGAGCCGGGCTTTGGCCGGCAGCGGCGCCTGCGGCGCGGGCCACCAGTCCTCCTCCCATGAATCCCCCCCGCGCAGGCGGGCCAGCAGGCCGTAAAGCGGGTAGCAGATCAGCGCGAGGGCCGCGGCCGCCGGGAAGCCGGCCGCGGGCAGCCCCGCAAGGGAAGGCCCGGCCCAGGGCGCGTCGAACAGGCGGTGGGCGCCGGCGGCCGAGTTCCAGTTCTGCCAGAGCAGGCCGCAGATCATGCCGGCCAGCGCCAGCCGCAGCGTGCGGCCGGTGCGTCCGGCCTGCCAGTCGCGCAGCAGCGAAGGCAGGCCCAGCCTGAAGGCCAGCGGCTCGGCGAGCAGGGCCAACGCCGGGAAGGCCAGCGGCCAGAAGAGCCGCGGCGCCGCGAAGGCCAGGCCCAGCAGGGAATAGCCGGCTATGTAGAGTCCTTTTGCCAGCTTCGGGGTCAGCGGAAGTTTAGGCGCGGCCGGACCCGCGTCCAGGCGCGCGGCGCGCAGCGTCTCCGACGTGACGGCCACGCAGGGCAGCAGCGCGGCCCAGGCCAGGGCGCGGCAGGTCCAGCGCACCGCGGGCGTGGACGGCATGCTTGAGTAATGCCAGGCCCCGAGGCGCAGGTTAAGCAGTTCGAAGAGGCTGAATATGACGAGGGACCCCGCCGCCAGCGCCGCGAACTCCCCGGTGCGCGACACGAACAGCGAGGCGCCGCGCAGCCGGTAGTTGGCGTTGTCAAGGAAAAGCAGGTAGGACCAGGCGGCGAAGACGAAGAACTGGTTGTGCACCGGCTCCATGCCGAAGTAGCGGCCGCCGTAGCCTATGAACGTCAGGGCCATAGCGGCGTAAAGCCCGGCCTTGACCTTCAGTTCCTCGTCGAACATTCCCCCTCCGTTCCCGTCAGAAATCGAACCGGTAGCCCTTCAGGCCCAGCTCGTCGCGCATCGCTATGACCTCGCGCTGCGTCTCGCGGTTCACCGGCACGCCGCGCTTCTCCCGCGCGAGCCAGGTCAGGTGCTCCTTCTCTCCTGCGGTGTATATGCGTTTCGCGCCGGGCATCTTCTTAGACGCGCGGAGCTGGCGCAGTATGTCGCCGGCGGTGCGCTTGAACGAAGCGAGCGGCGTGAAGGCCTTGATGTCGATGGCTATGAAGAAATGGCCCAGGCGGTACGGCACCTTCTTGCCGTTCTCAACGCCCATCAGCATCTTCATGTAGGCGCCCTGCTGCAGCGCGGCCGAGAGTATCTCCACTACGGTGCAGTAGCCGTAGCCCTTATATCCCCCCAGGTCCTCGCCTATGCCGCCCAGCGGGGTCAGCGCCGCGGTGCCCCTGGTCAGGTCCACCAGCACCTCGGCCGGGTCGGTCTTCGAGCCGCCTTTCTGGTCTATCACCCAGCCGCGCGGCATGTCCTTGCCCAGCTTGGCGTAAACCTCCACCTTGCCGCGCTGCGTTATGGACGTGGCGCAGTCGAGCAGGAAAGGGAAGCTTTCGTCGGTGGGCATCGCGAAGGTGAGCGGGTTGGTGCCCAGCATGTTCTCCACGCCGAACGTCGGGGCCACCGACGGGCGGGCGTTGGTGCCGGTGACGCCTATCATGCCGGCCTTCGCGGCCAGCAGGGCGTGGTAGCCGGCCATGCCGTAATGGGTGGAGTTGCGCACCACTGTCATGGCTATGCCGGTGCGCTTCGCCTTCTTGATCGCCAGTTCCATCGCGCGGCGGGCTATCACGTGGCCCATGCCGTTGCCGCCGTCTATCACGGCGGTGCCGGCGGTCTGGCGCAGCACCTTGTAGGCGGTCTTCGGGAGCTGTATCCCCTGCTTTATGCGGTCGTAGTAGATCGGCTTCAGGCGCGAGACGCCGTGCGAGTCGAAGCCCAGCTTGTCCGCGGTTATCAGCACGTCGGCGCACACCGCCGCGTCCGCCGCCGGCACGCCTATGCCCTTGAAGACGTCGCGCATGAAGCGCTCCATCACGTCGAACTTCACCCACTTCGCGCCTTTCTCTATTTCCATGTTCCCGCCTTTATTTCGTTCCGGCCTCTATAAGGTCCGCCAGGGCCCCGGCGGCCTTCATGCCGTCCGGTATGCCGGCGCCGGCGAAAGCGGCCTGCATGGCTTCCGTCTTCTCCGGCTCGTCCATCATCACGCGCAGCGCCGCGGCCAGGGCCGCGTCGAAATCCTCGCTCTCCTCCAGGCAGACCGCCGCGCCTTTGGCGGAAAGCGCCAGGGCGTTGTATTTCTGGTGGTTCCCCGCCGAGGAGGGCAGCGGCACAAGCACCGCGGGCTTCTTAAGGTGCGCGAGTTCGGCCACGGTGCTGGCTCCCGACCTGGATATCACCACGTCGGCGGCCGCGTACAGGAGCGGCATGTCCTCGCGGTAGTCGAAAACCTTCAGGCCCGGGGCGTCCTCCAGGCCGGCGGCGGCGTAGGCGTCCAGTACGGACTCGTAGTTCTTCCTGCCCGTAACGTGAACGGCCTGTATGTCCCCCTTGAGCGACTTGAAAGCCGAGATGAACGCGCTGTTTAGCCTGCGCGCGCCCTGGCTGCCGCCGAAGACCAGCACCGTGAACGGCTCCCTCTCCAGGCCCAGCGCCCGGCGGGCCTCGTCCCTGCGCACCTCTTCCCTGAAGGCCTCCCTTATGGGCGTGCCGGTGAGCGCCGACTTTGAGGCGAAAGGGTTGCCCGGCACCGGCAGGCCCAGCGCCGCGCGCGCGCAGAAGAAGCCTGCCAGGCGGTTGCCCAGGCCGAACTTGGCGTTGGACTCGTGCAGGTACACCGGCGCGCCGCAGAGCCGCGCCGCGGCCAGCGCCGGGAAGGCCACGTAGCTGCCGGTGCCTATCACGGCGTCGGGCCTGAAATCCTTCATCACGCGGCGCGCCAGCAGCGCCGAGGCCGCGAACTTCCACAGGAAGGCCGCGTGCCTGAACGGGTTCAGGCTGCGCGGCAGCGAGACCATGTCCAGTTCGGCGTAAGGGAAGTCCGCCTCGTCGAGGGCCGGGCGGGCGATGTCGTCCTTCTTGACGAGGAAAAGGGTCTGCCAGCCGCGCGCGCGCAGTTCCTGCGCCAGCGCGAAGCCCGGGTAGAAATGCCCGCCGGTGCCGCCGGAGGCTATGACCGCGCGTTTCTTTACTGCCATTTTTGTCCGCTCCTGTGGGCCGAGACGTTGAGTATTATTCCGACCATGATCATGGAGGCCAGTATCGACGAGCCGCCGTACGAGAAGAACGGCAGCGGTATGCCCTTCGTCGGGATCAGGCCTATGGCCATCGCCAGGTTGAAGTAGGCCTGCAGCACCATCACCAGCGTCAGGCCCAGCGCGGCGAGCGAGGTGTAGAGGCTGGGCGCGTTGCGGGCTATGCGCGCGCCCTTCACCAGCATGGCCGTGAAAAGCCCGGCGATGAACAGGCCCCCGACGAGGCCCAGTTCCTCCGCCACGACGGGGAAGATGAAGTCGGTGTGCGGCTCTGGCAGGTACATCAGTTTGAGCTTTGACGCGCCTATCCCCTTGCCGAACCACCCGCCCGAGCCCACGGCTAAGAGCGACTGCACCAGCTGGTAACCGGTGCCGGAGGCGTCCTGCCACGGCGACAGGAAATTCTTGAGGCGCGCGATGCGGTAGGGCTTCCTTATCAGCTCCTCTATGACGATGGGGATCACCGCGGCCACCGGGGCCAGTATGTAGCGCAGCTTCACGCCGGCCGCGAAGGCGGTCAGCATGGCCACGCCGAACAGCAGCGCCGGCGTGCCGAGGTCGGGTTCGGCCGCGATCAGAGCCAGCATGAGCATCATCGCGCCGAAGGGTTTCAGCAGCTCCTTCCAGTTGGCCTGTATGCGGCTCATGTTGCGGTCGAAGAAATCCGCGAGGTAGAGCACCAGGGCGATCTTGGCGAACTCGCTCATCTGCAGCTTCATGAAGCCGAGCGGTATCCAGCGGCGCACGTGCGCCACCGGCGGCATGGCCAGCGTCACGGCCAGCAGCACCAGCGTGGCGATGAAGGCGGGTTTTATGTAGCGGCGTATCTTTTCCAGGTCCACGCGCGCGGCGACGGCCATCAGCACGAAGCCGAGGGCCATGTAGAAGGCCTGCTTGCGGGCGTAGAACATGGAGTCCTGGCCCTTGTTCACGGCGTAGAGCGCGCTGGCCGAGAACAGCATCACCAGCCCCAGCATCAGCAGTATCACGACGATGAAGAAGAACGGGTAGTCCATGAACTTCAGACTGCGGTTCTGTATGACGTTGTAGGCCGGGCGGGCGCGTCTCGAGGAGAAGTCCATCAGAGTTTCTTCACCAAGGCCTTGAACTTCCTGCCGCGGTCCTCGAAGTCCTTGAACTGGTCGAACGAGGCGCAGGCGGGCGAGAACAGCACTATATCGCCCTTTTCGGCGAGCTGCAGCGCGTTGCGGCAGGCGTTCTCCATCGTCAGGCTGGTGATCACCGGGCAGGACCCGGCCAGCTCGGCCTCTATCTTGGGCGCGGCGGCGCCTATGGTCAGCACGGCCTTCACGTCCCTGCGTATGAACGGCAGGAGCGGGGCGTAGGGATTGCCCTTGTCCAGGCCGCCGAGTATCAGCCAGATGTTGCGGCGGCCGCCCAGGGCCTTCAGCGCTACCAGCGTGGAGTCCACGTTGGTGGCCTTGGAATCGTTGACGAAACGCACGCCGCGCGCCGAGCCGGCGTCCTCTATGCGGTGCTCGACGCCCTTGAACGAGGCGAAGACCCCGGCGAGGTCCGCGCGCGAGGCGCCGCAGTTGAGGGCCATGAGGCCGGCGCACATCGCGTTCTCTAGGTTGTGCGCGCCGGGCAGCGCCGGCGGCTTCACGGAGAAAGCCGCCTTGCCGGCGCGGAAGAACAGTTTCCCGTCCTGCGCCCAGGCGTTCAGCTTCCCCCCGCGCCTGGCGGAGGAGAAGAACAGCGCGCGCGACGGGCAGGTCTTCGCGAGGCTGCGGCAGTACTCGTCCTCGTAATTGAACACGCAGCAGGCGTCGGGGGCCTGGCCGGTGAACACGCGGGCCTTGGCCTCGACGTAGGCGGCCATGCTGCCGTGGTGGTCTATATGGTCCGGGGTTATGTTGAGCAGGCAGGACGCCGCCGCCTTAGGCGGGGCGCTGTCCTCGAGCTGGTAGCTGGAAAGTTCCATCACCACGGCGTCGCCGCGGCGGGCCTTCGGGGCGGCCGCGGCCGCAGGGATGCCGACGTTGCCGCAGACTATGGCGCGGCGGCCGCGCCGCTTCAGCGCGGCGTTCATCAGCTCGCCCAGCAGCACGGTGGTGGTGGTCTTGCCGTTTGTTCCGGTGACCGCCAGCAGCGTGCCGGCGGAGAAGGCGAGCGAAACATCTATCTCGCTGAAGACCGGGATGTTCTTCTGGAGCAGGGCCTTTACGAGCGGCGCGGTGCGCGGCAGGCCGGGGCTCTTCACGGCGAAGGCGCAGCCGAATACGGCCTTGCTGTGGCCGCCGGTCTCGGCCTTCACTTTGCGGGACAGGCCCTTCAGCCTGTCCTTCACCTCGGACGCTTTTTTCTGCTCGGTCAGCAGCACGTCGAAGCCGCGCGAGGCCAGCAGATTGGCGCAGGCCGCGCCCGACTTGCCGGCGCCTATCACCAGCGCCCGGCCGCCTTTGAATTCCTCAGGTTCGAACATATTCCCTCCGGCCTAGCGTATCTTGAGGGCGGCCAGCGCCGTCAGCATCAGCATGATGCCGACTATCCAGAAACGCACCGTGACCTTGCTCTCCGCTATGCCTTTCAGCTCGAAATGGTGGTGTATGGGCGCCATCAGGAACAGGCGCTTCTTGTTCCTGAGCTTGAACGAGCCCATCTGCAGTATCACCGAGAGGGTCTCGACGAGGAAGATGCCGCCGGCCACCGGGAGCAGCAGCTCCTGCTTGGCGCAGATGGCCGCGGTGCCTATGGCGCCGCCGAGGAACAGCGAGCTGGTGTCGCCCATGAAGACCTCGGCCGGGTAGGCGTTGAACCAGAGGAAGCCCAGGCAGGAACCTATCATGCCGGCCAGGAACACGGCCATCTCGCCGGCGCCCTCGACGTAGATGATCTTGAAGTACGAGGCCAGCTTGACGTTGCCCGCCGAGTACGACAGCACGACGAACGTGAAGGCCGCGAAGACTATGGTGCCGGCCGCCAGGCCGTCCAGCCCGTCGGTAAGGTTCACCGCGTTGGACGCGCCGATGACCACTATCATCGCCAGGGCCGCGTAAAGGAAGCCGAGGTTCAGGTAGAGTTCCTTGGTGTAGGGGATCAGCAGCGAGTTGGCGAACTGGGCGTTGGGCGGGTCTATTGCGAGGTAGCCCACCACCACTATGGCGGTGAAGATCTGCAGCGAGAACTTGAACCTGGACGAGGCGCCCTTCGGGTTCTTCTTGACGAGCTTCGTGTAGTCGTCCATCCAGCCGGTGAAGGCCAGCATCACGGTGGTGAACAGCAGCAGCAGTATGAAGCGGTTGTCGAGGCGGGCCCACAGCAGGGTGCTGATGACCAGCGTCAGGAAGATCAGCAGGCCGCCCATCGTGGTGGTGCCCTGCTTGGAGAGGTGGCTCTGCGGGCCGTCGGTGCGCTGCACCTGGCCTATCTTGTACGAGCGCAGCTTGGTTATCAGCCAGGGGCCGATAGCGAGGCTCAGCAGGAAGGACGTCATCACGGCGCCGCCGGTGCGGAACGTGAGGTACTGGAAAACGTTGAGAGGGCTGAAAAATTCGCGCAGGTAATGTACGTAGTAGAGCATTGTCTCCTCTGTGTGACCGCCGTTTGTGCTGCCCCTCTATTTTATTATTTTTTTAAAGGCTTTGCTTTGTTCCCCTATGGCCCCGCGGCACTGGGCCTTTCTGCCCATGCGCGGGCCGGCCCGCGCCTGTATAATATCTTCGCATGAAGACCCTGATCGCTTCCGTCCTGCTCTGCCTCCCCCTTTCGATGGCCGGCGCCACCGCCGCCGGCCAGCTCGGCCTCGGCGCCGCCGACCCGGCCGTGCCGGCCCCGTCGGCGCCTTCCTCCGCCCGCGCCCAGCTGAAGGAATGGACGGTCCTCATCTACGTCAGCGCCCGCAATAACCTCGGCATCGAGGCCCTCAAGGACGTCAACGAGATGGAGGCCGCCGGCTCCACCGGCAGGGTTAACGTGGTGGCCGAGCTGGGCCGCATAAAGTGCGACCCGCCGTTCAACCCGTTCTCGAACGTGCAGGAGCCGACGCAGGCGCAGGCGGACTGGACCGGCTCGCGCCGCTTCCTGATACAGAAGGACTCGGACCCGCTCTCCGTGAATTCCCCGGTCCTCTCCTACGAGCCCGACGCCGACATGGGCGACTGGCGCCACCTCGCCGAGTTCATAAACTGGGGCAAGCGCACGTATCCCGCGAAACGCTATATGCTGATAATCGGCGGCCACGGCTCGGGCTGGCGCGGCGTCAAGGCTCCGGCCGCGCGCGGCATAGGCTACGACGACGTTTCCAACAACCATATCGCCCCGGCCGAGCTGGCCGCGGCCATAAAGGCCGGCGGCGGCGTGAACGTCTACGCCTCCGACGCCTGCCTGATGCAGACCGCCGAGGTGATATACGAACTGAAGGATTCCGCCGAGCTGGTGGTCGGCTCGCAGGAGACCACGCCGGGCAGCGGCTATAACTACGAGGTTTTCCTGAAGGCTCTGGACTCGAACCCCGGCGACGCGCTGGCCGCGGCGCAGGCGGTGATGAAGGGCTTCTCGGAGTTCTACGGCGCCCAGAAGCAGTCGGTTACGATGTCCATAGTGCGCCCTGCGCTGGCGGGCGAACTGGCGGCGAAGCTGGACGTTTTCGCGCGGCTGGTGGCGGCCTCTCCCGCCGACATGAAGCTCTACCACGAGAAGAAATGGGGTCTGCGCGCCTTCGAGGACGAGGACGCGCGCGACCTGTACCAGCTGATGAAGCTTTACTACGACAACTCGCCGACGCCGGCGGTTAAGGCCGCGGCGCAGGACGTGATCTGCCTGCTGGCGCAGAAGCTCGTCGTCCGGAACGACGCGGTGGGCTACAAGTCCAAGGACGCCAACGGCTTGTCCGTCTATTTCCCGGTCTTCGACATGAACTACAAGGCCAAGTACGAGTACCTGAACTTCTCGAAGGCCACCTGGTGGGACGAGATGCTCCGCGCCGTCATGGCCGCGAAGAACTAAAGCCCTTCCACTATGCGCTCGAACTTCATCGAGCGCGAAGCCTTTACCAGGAAAGTGCCGCGGCCGGCCTTTATGAGGTCCCGCGCCTCTGCCAGCCATCCGTCGAGGCTCTCGGCGTAGACCACGGTCTTCCCCCCGGCGTTCAGGCAGGCCTCCAGCGCCGGCTTCATCTCCAGTCCGGCGAGGAAGATGCGTTCCGCCCCGGTATGCGCCAGCGCGGCGCCCAGGTCGCGGTGGTAGCCCGCGGAGTATTCCCCCAGTTCCTTCATATCGCCGAGCATGAAATAAAGCGGCCCGGGGCGCTGCAGGGTCTCTTTTATCGCCGAGCCCATCGACTGCGGGTTGGCGTTGTAGGCGTCCAGTATGACGGTCGCCCCGCCGAAGCGCAGTTCCTGGAGCCGCATGGGCGGCGGGGTGTAATGCTCCAGGCCCTTCTTTATGTCCGCCATCGTCATGCCCGCCGTTATGGCGGCGGCCGCGGCGGCGGCGGCGTTGAGGAAGTTGTGCCCTCCCGCGTAAGGCAGGTCTATGGCCGTTATCGAGCCGTCGTACTCCAGGCGCAGTTTCTCCCCCTCCAGTACGCGCACGTCGGCCTCCGGGTCGCGGCCGAAGGTCAGTTTCCTGAACGCGCGGCCGTTGAGGCGCGAGAGGTACCGGTCGTCGTAGTTGTAGACCAGCGTGCCGCCCGCGGCGAGACAGTCCGCCAGCTCGGTCTTGGTCTCGAATATCGTCTCCATGTCGCCGAAGTGCTGCAGGTGCGACGGGCCGATGTTGGTGATGATGCCGCAGGTGGGGCGGGCCACCTCACCGATCTCCTTTATGTCCCCCTTGTGGGAGGCGCCCAGTTCGAAGACGCCGAAGCGGTGCTGCGGGCCCAGCTCGAGAAGGGAGAGCGGCAGGCCGAACTGGTTGTTGAGGTTCCCGGCGTTGGAGGCGGTCCCTCCGGCCTGCGAGAAGACGCTCCTGAGCATCTCCTTCGTCGTGCTCTTGCCGTTGGAGCCGGTTATGGCCACCAGCGGGATGTCGAAGCGCTTGCGGTGCCAGGCCGCCAGGGCCTGCAGCGCCCTGAGGGTGTCGGGCACGGCCACCACCTCCGGGGGCAGCTCGGCCTGCGCGGCGGCGGCGTCGTCCCTTACCAGCCAGCCGTTCACGCAGGGCAGCGTCTGCGGCAGGAAGTCGTGCGCGTCGAAGGAGGCGCCTTTCAGCGCCCAGAAGAAATCCCCTGCCTTCAGTTTCCTCGTGTCGGTCACGAAGGAATTGAAAGGCGCCGCCTGGCTGCCCTTCAGCAGGCGCCCGTTCACGGCCCTGGCCAGCGTCCCCAGATCGGTATCGAGTTTCATGTTCCTCCTCAGGCCCCGCGGCCCCTTATGGCCGCGGCCGCGGCCTCGGCGTCGCTGAAATGTATCGTGCGGTCCTTCAGTATCTGGTAGGCCTCGTGACCCTTGCCCGCGATGAGTATGATGTCGCCCTTCATCGCCGAGGCTATCGCCTTGCCTATGGCCTCGCCGCGGTCCGGTATCAGCTCGTAGTTCCTGAACTCGTCCTTTATGCCGGCCTCGATGTCGGCGAAGATCCGGGCCGGGTCCTCGGTGCGCGGGTTGTCGCTCGTGACTATCACGGAGTCGCTCATCGAGCAGGAGACCCGGCCCATGGGGCCGCGCTTGGTGCGGTCGCGGTCGCCGCCGCAGCCGAACACCGTGATGATGCGGTTGTGCGGCATCAGCTTCAGGTTGGAGAGCACGTTCTCCAGCGCGGCGTCGGTGTGCGCGTAGTCCACGAAAACGGCGTAGTCCTGCCCGAGGTCAACGCGCTCGAGGCGGCCCGGCACGTTGGCCAGGGCCTCCAGCCCGTCGGCGCAGGCGCGCAGCGAATATCCGCCGGCCAGGGCCGAGGCCGCCGCGGCCAGCGCGTTGCAGACGTTGTGCCGGCCCAGCAGCCGCAGTTTAACGGGCAGCGCCTCGCCGCCGTGCTTCAGCGTGAAGCGGGTGACGTTCTCGAGGATCTCGACGTCCCCGGCGCGCACGTCGGCCTCCTTGTCGATGCCGAACGTGAGGGCGCGCAGTTTCCCCTTCACCATCTTCAGCAGGGCGGGCGCGCGCTCGTCGTCGAGGTTTATCACCGCGCACTTGTCCTTCTTGCACGAGCGTTCCAGCAGCTCGAAGATGCGGGCCTTGGCCCTGAAATAGTTCTCGCGGTCGCCGTGGAAGTCCAGGTGGTCGCGCTGCAGGTTGGTGAAGGCCGCCACGTCGAAGTCCACGTCGTCGGCGCGGCCCAGCGCCAGCGCGTGCGAGGAGACCTCCATCACCGCGGTCAGCGCGTCGGCCGCCGCCATGCGGGCCAGCAGCTCCTGCAGGGTGTGGGCGAAAGGGGTGGTGTTGGCCGCGGCGGCGAGCACCTTGCCGTCCACGCGGTAGTCTATGGTGCCTATCACGCCGGGGCGTCCGCCGGCCTTGCGCAGCACGCTCTCCAGCAGGTAGGCCGAGGTGGTCTTGCCCTTGGTGCCGGTGATGCCGAACATCTTCATCTTCCGCGACGGCCAGCCGTGCAGGTTGGCCGCCGTGCGCGACAGTGCGGGGGCCAGGTCGGGCGCGATGAGGAGAACGGCCTGCGGGAAGCGCGAGCGCAGCCCGGCGGGGATCCCGGAGGCCGAGACCACGGCGGCGGCGCCCTTCTCCAGCGCCTGGCCTATGAAGAGGTTGCCGTCGGTCCTGGCGCCCGGCATGGCGAAGAAGAGCGAGCCGGGCCCGGCCGTCCGGGAGTCGTTGGTGATGGAGGTTATCTCGGGGTCCTGCTCCGGCGGTTTCACGCCGGAGCGCTCCAGTACGAGGGAAAGTTTCATACTACAATGATAGAAAATTTGCCGCCCGGCGGGAACGGTCAGCGGCAGGGGTACTTCTCTATCATCTCCGCGCCCTGCTCCAGCACGGCCTCTTCCTGCGGGGACAGCGCGCGCAGCATCGCGCTGTAGTACCATTCCTTGATCTTGGAATAGTAGAGGTGCTTCAGGTCCTGGTCCTTTATCTCGGCGCCGGGGTTCTTCTTTATGTCCGCCAGCTTCAGCGCGCCGGTCTTGAGCGCGTGTGCGGTCTTGCGGGCCTTAAGCTCCACGCACATCTTCACGAACTGCACGTCGGAAGCGGAGAGCTTGCCGCAGGTATCGTCCTCCATGAAGCCCGGGGGCAGCAGCGCCGACGGGGCGTCCATGTCTATGTCCATGTCGAAGCTGAAATCCCCGCCCCAGCCGGTCTTCTTCTCCTGCCAGTCCTTCTTCACCGTCTTGGAAACGGCCTTGATTATGCGGGCGTTCTGCGTGTCCACCAGCCGGGCGTTTACCTCGACGTTCTTGTCGTCGAGCTCTATCACGGTGCCGGTCACCACGGCGTCGGCGCCGAGTATGTTGCCGATCTTTTTGGCGGTGACGGCGTCCACCACGCCGTTGGCGCCGAGCTTCTGCTCCTTGAGCACCTCGTCGAGCCTGCCGCGCTCTATCACCTCGAGGTTGGCCTTGGAGGCTATCTCCGAGGTGAGCCGCTCCGTGACTATGGCGCTGGCGCGGTTGTTCTCGCCGGTCTCCGAGGAGAAGCCTATGACGGCGACGCGGCGCTTGTGGTCGCGGCCGGCCCCTTCCGAGAGGGAGTCGGCCATGTAGCGGTAGCCTTCCCAGCCGGCCCAGGCCGAGACGCCGAGGCCCAGCGATATCAGTATGATCTTAATATGTTTCATCGCCCATGTTCCCCTGGGGAAATCATAGTAAATTCAGGCGTTTTACGCCAAGCCGGTCAGTCGGATATAGGGCGCTGCGGCCCGGAGTCCGGCGGGGGCAGCTCGGAATCAGGCTTCAGGCCCTTGAGGGTTATGATCTTCTTGGCTATTTCCTTGAAGGCCGGGGCGGCCGTCTCGCCGCCGTAGGTAAGGCCCTTGGGGTTGTCGAGCACCACGAGTATGGTGTACTGCGGGTTGTCGACGGGGAAGAAGCCCGCGAAGGAGGCCACGTTGCGGCCGGTCAGGTACTTGCCGGTGCGGGGGTCTATCTTCTTCGACGTGCCGGTCTTGCCCGCTATGGCGTAGCCGGGGATGGCCGCAGGCTTGCCGGTGCCCTTCTCCACGACGTTCCTGAGTATGGTCTTGACGCGGTCCGACGTGGCCTTGGAGACGGCCTGGCGGATGACCGCCGGCTCGTTCCTGAAAACCTCTTCCCCCTCGAACTCGGTGACGCCGCTGACCAGCCTGGGCTCGTAAAGCTTCCCGCCGTTGGCCAGGGCCGAGTAGGCGTTGACCACCTGCAGCGGCGTGGCCGCCACGCCGTGGCCGTAGGAGCCCACCGCCAGGTCCACCTGCGTGAACCTCTCCAGCGGCCTCAGCAGGCCCGCCGACTCGCCGCTGAAACCCAGTCCGGACTTGGCGCCGAAGCCGAAGGCCTTGGCGTAGAGGTAGAAATCCTTGACGCCGAGCTTCAGGCCTATCTTGCCGGTGCCGATGTTGGACGACCGCTCTATGACGCCGGACAGCGTCAGCGTGCCCTCGGGTTCGTGGTCGTGTATGGTGACCTTGGGGTTCAGATGCCAGGCGCCGCGTTCGCAGTAGAAGGTGTCCTTCTCGCTGACTATGCCGGTCTCCAGCGCCGCCGCCAGCGTTATCGACTTGAACGTCGAGCCGGGCTCGTACACCCATTCCACCGGCTCTATCTTCTGCGCGTCGCGCGGCCAGCTGGCCATCGCCAGTATGCGCCCGGTCTGCGGGTCCTGCACCAGCGCCATGCCCAGCTCGGCGCGGTTCTTCTCGGTGGCGCGCTTCACGGCTTCCTGCGCGAAATACTGTATGTCCTTCTCTATCGTCAGGTGCAGGTCCCTAGGGCGGGCCTCCTTCTGCAGCTTGTCCTGGAAGATAACGCGCCCCGCCGCGTCGCGCACCACCTCGCGGCTGGAGACCTTGCCGCCGAGGACCTTGTCGTAGAGCAGCTCCAGGCCGGTGAGGCCTTTGTCGGCGCGGGTGACGCCTATGACGTTGCGGGCCAGGTCGCCCGACGGGAAATAGCGGTTCTGTACCGGCTCAAGCGTGACGCCCTTCAGGTTAAGGGCTTTCACCGCTTCGTAGGAGGCGCGGTCCAGGTTCTTCTTTATCGGGACGAAGTTCTTGCCGCGGCGGTACTTGTCGCGGAAGGCGTAAGGCAGCTGCAGCGTACGTGTGAGGTCGCGGACCGCGCGCTCGGGCTCGGTGACGTCCTTCTTGAACAGGCCGGCGTCCCAGGCCGTTATGGACGCCGCCAGCACCTCTCCGCCGGCGTCGAAGACGCGGCCGCGCGGACCTATCTCGGAGACGGTGCGCTTGAACTCCTTAGAGGCCGAGGCCGAAAGATTTTCGTGGCGTACCGTCTGCAGCCAGAAGAGCCTGACGCCTATAAGAAGGGCCGGTATCCCCGCCGCAAAGGCGCAGATATTTATGCGTGTTTTTAAGGTTTGGGCGATCATGTACTGCCGCGAAGCCCGTCTCCCCGTAGACGGGGATACGGTAGAACAGCTCTCTCAGGTTCCTGGTTCCCGCCATGCTCCCCCCTTCGGGAGGCCGGCCGTCAGGAGGCCTTGTTAAGCCTGAATATCCTGGCCAGCCAGCCGCGCCCCTGCGCGTTCTGCGACGGCGCCCCGTCCAGCATCACCACGGCGCCGGGTTCCGGATAGACCATGCCGAGCTTGGAGGCCTCGGCCTCCAGTTTCTCGGGCGACAGGGATGCCTGGATCTCTTTCTTGAGATAGGTGTTCGAGCTCTCTAGGTCCTTTATCTCGCGGCGGAGCTTCTCTATGGTGTAGCCCAGTTTGACGGCCTGCACGTTCTCCCAGGCGAACAGGAAGAACACGGCGCAGAGCGCGCCGATAGCGGCCAGTCTCAGGTTCCTTGTCTTCTTGAGCATCTCTTGTTCCTCTGATATTTTACTTATTCCATGCTGAACAGTTCTATACGCTTTATGCCGTGCTTCTCCCACAGGTAGAAGATCTTCGTCGGGAGGGCCGCGGCCTTCAGACCGTTGAACTTGGTGCGTGAGGGTTTGCCGTTGATCAGCCTGCAGAACTTCGCGCCCGTCTTGAGGATGTTCTCGGGATACATATTTGCCTCCTTACAGCTTCTCTATCACCCTTAACTTCGCGCTGCGCGCCCTCTTGTTGGTCTGCACCTCTGTTTCAGTGGGCTTCACCGGCTTCTTCGTCACAAGCTCCCACCCGCCCATCTTCGCCATCATCCTGAACGTCTCTTTGACGATGCGGTCCTCGAGGGAGTGGAAGGTTATTATGCCCATCCTCGCCCCCGGTTTGAGCAGCGGCATCACTTTCTGTATGCCGCGGGTGAGATTGTCGAATTCGTAGTTCACCGCGACGCGCAGGGCCAGGAAGGTCTTGGTCGCCGGGTGTATCTTCTCGCCGCGCGCCGGGGCCACGCGCTCTATCAGCGCGCCCAGCTCGGCGGTGGTCTCCAGCGGCTTCGTGCGGCGGGCGTCCAGTATGGCGCGGGCTATGCGGCCGGAATGCCTCTCGCCGCAGACGCGTATCAGGTGCTCTATCTGCTCGTAGGGCCACTGGTTGATGATCGTGTAGGCGGTCAGAGGGTTGTCCGGGTTGATGCGCATGTCCAGCGGGCCGTCGTGCATGATGCTGAAGCCGCGCGAAGGCTTGTCGAAATGCAGCGAGGAGATGCCCAGGTCGAACAGCGCGCCCGACAGCGAGCGTATCCCCTCGCGGGCGACGATCTCGTCGATGTTGGCGAAATTGCCCTGCGCTATCTTCACGCGGGCGCCGAAAGGCTTGAGATTGTTGGCGGCGACGCCGGCCATCTCCGGGTCCCAGTCTATGCCGAGCACGCTGGCCTCCGGGGGCAGCGCGTTGAGCAGGCGGGCGGTGTGGCCGCCCATGCCGAGCGTGCCGTCCACGTAGACGCCCTTCTTCTCGGTGATCAGGAGGTTCACCACCTCGTCGGCGAGTACCGAAACGTGCGTGTATTCCGTCATAGGTCGAAGATCTTGCTGAACTTTGCGACGGAAGGCTCCATCACGTCTTTTTTGTAGTTCGACCAGGCCTGCGCATCCCATATTTCCGCCTTATTCCCCACGCCGCGTATCAGGATGTCCTTCTTCAAGGAAGCGTACGCTTTCTGATTCTGCGGCACCAAGATCCTCCCCTGTTCGTCCAGCTGGGCGTCGGCGGCGTTGCCGAAGAAGAAGCGTTTGAACGCGCGCTCCTCCTCCTTGTTCTCCGACTTGAAGATCTCCATGTTGTTGGCGATCAGTTCGTCCCACTTGGAAGGAAGGAAAATGTAGAGGCAGCGGTCGAGGCCGATGCTCAGCATGAAGTAGTTCTTGTCTTCCTTGCGCAGCTCCTCGCGGAAACGCGCGGGGATGAAGACGCGGCTCTTCGCGTCCATCACGTAGGAATATTCGCCGTAAAGTGAACTCATGCCCTTTATATATACCGAAAAAATCTTTTAAACAGTTTACAACATTTTTAACCACTAAAAAACATTTTAAACCACTTTCCCCCACCGCAACAAAGTATACAGTTGCTGTTGCTTTTTGTCAATAGCGCACTCAAAAAACGCTTATTTTACGCGCTTTTTTTAGGCGTTAAAAAATGAGGGAAATATGAGGGGACGCGCTTGATATAGGTCAAACGCTATATATAGGAATTATTATTAAGGCTTTTCCCGTCGGGGATCAGCGGTTGACGTTGGAGATCTTGCCGGTCTTCAGGTCGTAGCGCCACGCGTATTCGAGCGCGGAGAACTTGTTGTAAGGCATGCCGTAGGCGCGGTACAGCGCCTGGTTGGCCGGCCTGCCGTCGCGCAGTTCCTTGCAGAACACGTAGAACGCGTCGCCGGCCTTGAGCTTCATCATGAAGCGCACGACGCTGTAGGACTGCGCGTACCACAGCCGCACGTTCTCCTCGTCGGCGCCCTGGAGGTTGTCTATGCGCACCAGGTCGCCCAGCTTGAACCCCTGGCCGCCCTCGAGCTTCTGCAGGTTCTGCGACAGCCATACCGGCGTGGAGAGGCCGCGCTCCGACTGCACGTAGGTGGCGATGCCCTCGCTGAGCCACAGCGGGCTCGGGTTGCCGGCCGGGAAGAAACTGTCGAAATAGATATGGGTCAGCTCGTGCGACAGTATGCCGTAGGCCTCGTCGCTCTTGTAGACGTAGATCTTGCGCTCGCTCAGGCTGGCCGCGCCGCCGGACCAGGCCGGGCGGCCGGTCAGCTTGCGGTAAGTATCGACGCTGTGCGCGAAATAGATGTAGACCTTCTTCTCGCGCGTCCACGGCGAGAAGGCCACCAGGTCCAGCATGATGCTGCCGTGCAGGTTCTCCAGGGTGTCGGCCACCTCGTCGGAGACCTCGGGGCCCTCCTCGTACACGACGAAGTGCCTCGTGGGCCTGGCGGAGAAACCTTCCGGCGGCTTCGGGTATTCCCCCCCGGCGGCCTCGGGGACGGAGGCCGGGGCTTCGGCGGCGGCCGGGCGCTCCGGGGCGGCCGGCGCGGCGGCCACGTCCGTGACGCCGCCGCTCTTGATGAGTGACAGCGACGCTCCCGGCTGCGCCGGCGTCGCCTGGGCCGGCTGGGCCAGCGGCGGGTAAGAGGGCGGCGAGGTCTTCTTGACAACCGACGAGGAGACCGGCTTGCCGGTGAAAGGGTTCTTGTCCAGGCGGAAGCGCTTGAGGGCGGACATGTCCTCGCTCATGTACTGGTACATGAAAAGCCCCCAGAGCCCTATTACCAGGCCCCAGAAGGCTACGCGAAGTTTGGATAATATGTCCACGTTGTTCCGCCCGCCCCCGCGGCGTCAGCGCATCGAGTCCCGCACCTTTACTATCATCTCCGCCATCGCGGCGGCGAACATCGAGAAGAACACTATGAACACCGCCTGCGTCGCGGCCATGCCGATGAGCTGCGTGTTGGAGACCGCGGCGGAGAAGGCCTCGCCGGGCGTCATGCCGGCGGCGTCGCTCATCGCGAAGGCCATGCCCTTGTACAGGTAGATGCCCAGCATCGCCGCGGCCGAGCACAGCGAGACCGCGAAGACCTGCCATTTCTTCATGTACATGGCGCTGGCCGCCGGGGCGGTGAGGAACAATAGCCACATCGGCGCCCAGTAGGAGACCAGCAGGTAGAACAGCGCGGCGCTCACGGCCATGTTGATCCACACGGTCAGCGCGCGTATGTGCCGGCTCCAGCGCAGGAACTTGTACATGTTCCTGCCCAGCCAGAAGTTGGCCGCGAAGGCCGCGGCCAGTATGCCGAACGAGGCGTAGGTCACGCCGGGCTCGGGCTGCGAGAACAGTATGCCGAGCAGTATCAGTATAACGGCGAAAGGCGTGAAGTAATAGTTGAGTATGTGCATATTTCTCCCCCGGTCAGCGCCGGGCTCTCCTGAAGACGACTATGCTCCTGTCCTCGCTCTCGCCGGGCAGCCTGTAGCCGAAGGTCTCGGCTATCTCCCCCCCGCAGGCCTTGAGCGCCGCGTCCACGGCCGGCCTGGCCGCGGCCAGCTGCGCCGCGCTCTGCCACGCCAGGAATACCCCGCCGTCGGACAGTATATTTAAGCATTGGGGCAGTATATTTTCAAGTTGTCCCATCGCGCGCTCTATCACGGCGTCGTAACGCCGCTGCGCCGCCGGGCCGCCCTCGCCGAGCCGCCTGTGGAACACCTCGACGTTGCGGGACTTCATCGCCGCGGCCGCCCAGTTGAGGAAGGCGCAGCGCTTGCCGTTGGAATCCAGCAGGTCGAAGGAGTACTCCCTCAGCTCGGCCGACAGCGCGAGGCCCGGAAATCCCGCCCCGGAGCCGGCGTCGGCTATGGCCGCGCCGGGCTTGAGAAGCCTGCGCAGCAGCGGCGCGCCTGCCAGCGCGTCGAGTATGTGCCGTTCCCAGAGCTGCGGCTCGTCGGCGCGCGAGACCAGGTTCATCACGGCGTTCTTCTCCAGCAGGCAGCCGGCGAAGGCGTCCAGCGCCGCCCCTGTCTCCGGGCCTATCTCCATGCCCCACCCGCTGAGGGCGGTCTTAACGTTCTCGTTCATCGTTTTTCTCCGGCGCGCCGCTCGAGCAGCACCCACAGCAGCTGCATGTCGGCAGGCGTCACGCCCGGTATCCGGGCGGCCTGCGCCAGCGTCATGGGCCTGCGGGCCGCCAGTTTCTGGCGCGCCTCGTTCGGCAGCGACTTCACCGCCGAGTAATCGAAATCGTCCGGTATGCGCATGCCCTCGAACTCCCGCAGCTTCCGCGCCTCCCTGCGGTTGCGCTCGATATAGGAGGCGTAGGACAGTTCTATCTCCGCGGTCTCCCGGGCGGCGGCCAGACGCCAGGGCCCGCGGCCCGGGGCTTTCGGCCGGCGCCCGTCCATGACGGCCTGCACGGCGGCCGCGTAGGCGTCGAAATTCTTCTTCAGGGCCTTCGGCAGCAGGCCCAGCGCGAAGCCCCGCGGCGCCAGCCGCAGGTCGGCGTTGTCCTGGCGCAGCATCAGCCTGTACTCGGCCCTCGACGTGAAGACGCGGTACGGCTCGTCGACGCCCTTGGTCACCAGGTCGTCTATCATCACGCCGATATAGGCCTCGTCGCGGCGCAGCACCAGCGGCTCGCGGCCCAGCGCCTGGTGCGCGGCGTTCACGCCGGCAACCAGGCCCTGCGCGGCGGCCTCCTCGTAGCCCGTCGTGCCGTTCACCTGCCCGGCGGCGAAGAAGCCCTTGAGCGCCCGCGATTCCAGCGTGTAGTCCAGCTGCGTCGGGTCCAGGTAGTCGTATTCTATGGCGTAGCCGGCGCGCAGTATCTCCGCCTTCTCAAGTCCGGGCACCGAGCGCACGATCTCGTACTGGACGGATTCCGGCAGGCTCGTGGAGAGGCCGTTCACGTAGTATTCCGTCGTGCCGAAGCCCTCGGGCTCGAGGAAGAGGTGGTGCTCGCCGTGATGAGGGAACTTCACTATCTTGTCCTCTATCGACGGGCAGTAACGCGGGCCTATCGACTTTATCTTGCCGCTGTAAAGGGGCGAGTAGCGCAGCCCCGCGCGTATGGCCTCCGCGGTGCGGGCCGTGGTGCGGGTGATCCAGCAGGGCAGCAGGGGGTTCTTTATCGCCGCGGTGAAATGCGAGAGCGGCTTCGGCGGGTCGTCGGGGCCCTGCCTCTCGCAGACGGAGAGATCTATCGTGCGGCCGTTGAGGCGCATCGGCGTGCCGGTCTTCAGCCTGCCCAGTTTAAAACCGAGTCCGCAGAGGCTCTTCGATATGGCGCCGGCCGGCGGGTGGTTGTACCTGCCGCCGGGGAAGGAGTCGAGCCCTATGTGTATGAGGCCCCGCATGAAAGTGCCGGCGGTCAGCACGACCGCGCGGCCCCTGTAGACGGTGCCGCGCGCGGTGCGCACGCCGGCGGCCCGCCCCCCTTTCTCGAGCACCTCCGCGGCCTCGTCCTGGACCACGCGCAGGCCGGGCTGCGCCTCCAGCACGGCCTTCATGCCGAACTGGTACATCTTCTTGTCGCACTGCGCGCGCGGCGAGCGCACCGCGGGTCCCCGGCTGGTGTTGAGCATGTGGCAGCTGAGCATGGCCCGGTCGGCCGCCTTCGCCATCTCGCCGCCCAGCGCGTCCAGCTCCCGCACCAGCTGGCCCTTGCCCACGCCGCCTATCGACGGGTTGCAGGGCATCTGCGCCACGGCGTCCAGGTCCTGCGTAAGCAGCAGGGCGCTCGCGCCCAGGCGCGCCGCGGCCAGCGCGGCCTCGCAGCCGGCGTGGCCGCCGCCTATCACTATCACGTCGAAAGTCCCTGGGTAAGCGTATTCTGTCATCACATTAGAAGCGCCGCCTGGAAGAGTTCCGGGCGCAGCAGCCCCGCGGCGAAGAGCAGGAAAGCGAAGGCGGCCGAGCCCAGGAGGGCCAGCAGCACCGCGGCCGTGCCGCGGGCATCGCCGGTGCCGTGCGTCGCGGCGAGCGCCTTCACCAGCCAGACAAGGGATATGAACGAGAAGATGTACTGGCAGGCCGAGAAGGCGGCGGTGGAACCGGCCAGCGCCGCGGCGGCCGCGGCCAGGCCTGAAACTATCTCTATTGCGGAGACGGCCAGCACGGCCTTGAGCAGCGCGGCGTAGGCGCGCCTGTCCCGCAGCGCGGCCCAGGCGGCGAAGC
>CALMZU010000244.1 GCA_937870775.1 uncultured Elusimicrobia bacterium | reverse complement strand
CGATAATTGCCGGCGCGGCAGGGTTTTGTAGAATATCCACATGCTGCAGTTCCCCGGATACAACAAGGACACGCCCGGCGGGACGGGGGCGGACCTGGAGGCTCTGAAGGCCTCCGCTCTGCCCATAGTGCTTTACGGGGACGGCTGGTACGCGCCTTACGTGCGGCGCTTCCTGGCCCGTGAAGGGCTAAAGCCCGCCGCCTGCTTCACCGACGCCGGGTTCACCTCCTCCGGGGAGGCGCTCAGTTTCGCCGAGGTTTCCGCCCGTTTCGAAAAATTCAACGTCGTGATAGCCTTCGCCAACGCCGCGCTGGCGCGCGAGAAGCTCTCGCGCCTCGGCGGCGGGCAGGCCGGAGTCTATTTCTTCGACGTGATGGGCCCGCTATTGGGCAATACCATGGACGCGGCCTACGTGGAGCGCCACCGCGCCGGTTTCGCGGCGGCGCACGCGCTGCTGTCCGACGAGGTCTCGCGGCGCACTTTCGAGGCCTTCATTTCGGCCAAGCTTACCGGCGAGGCCGGGCCGCTGGCCGCGGTGGCCTGCAAGGAGCAGTACTTCGTGCGCGGCATAATGGACCTGCGCGAGGACGAGGTCTTCGTTGACGGCGGGGCCTATACCGGCGACACGCTGCTTACCTTCGCCCGCATCACCGGCGGGCGTTACGCGCGCTGCCGCGCCTTCGAGCCGGAGCCGGCCAACGCCGGTAAACTGCGCGAGGCCGTGGCGCGCCGCCGGCTGGAGAACGTGGAGATATCCGTGAAGGGCCTGTGGAGCCGGCCCGCCACGCTGCCCTTCGCGGTGATAGAGGGCAGTTCGGCTTCGGCCTTCTCCGGCTGCGGCCGGGAACTGGCGGAGGTGGACACCGTGGACAACGCCGCCCCCGACGCCACGTTCATAAAACTCGACGTGGAAGGCGCGGAACTGGAGGCCCTGAAGGGCGCGTCCGCCACCATAAAGCGCAACCGGCCCAAGCTGGCCGTCTGCGTCTACCACCGTCCCTCCGACCTTTTCGAGATACCGCTTTTCATAGACTCGCTGGGAGCGGGCTACCGGTTCTGGCTGCGCCAGCACCAGCCGGTGGCCTGCGAGACCGTGCTTTACGCCGTGCCGGGACCGGGCCGGGGCTGAAGACGGCAAGGGGAGGGGGGGAATGATACCGAAGATAGACTCTTACGCCTTCGGGCATGTCGT
>CALMZU010000243.1 GCA_937870775.1 uncultured Elusimicrobia bacterium | reverse complement strand
TGCGCGAGGAACTGAAGGCCAAGCCCTACCGCGCGATGCTGCGGGAGGCCGAGGAGAAACTCCTGATAAAGGAGAAGATGCTCGCCGACGTCAACCAGCGGATGGAGAAGATAGGACGCGACTTCGAGGAACTGAAGGGCCGCGGCCGCTCATCCGGGGCGCCGGGCTACATGCCGGAGTTCGAGGAACTGGTCGCCGGCGTCGCGCACCAGATCGCTAATTCGATAAGCATCATACGCAGCCACGCCGAGTTCTGCGCCGAGGCCCCGGAGGCCGACGGCGCGCGCGAGTCGCTCGACGTGATAGTGCGCAACATCGTGCTGCTGCAGAAGAAGATAGACACGATAATGAACTTCTCCAGGCCCGTGCTGCCGCAGCGCTCGCCGGAGAGCCTGTCCGCAGTAGCTTCGGAGGCGCTGGAGAAGCTCCGCGTGGCCGGCAAACTGGACGGCATCAGGACCTCGCTGAAGGGCGGGGACAAACTGCCGGCGGTCAGCGTGGACCGGGTGAGGCTGGCCGCCGCTCTGGAACAGCTTATGCTGAACGCCGCCGAGGCCATGCCTTCCGGCGGGGAGCTGACCGTGACCATTACCGCCGCCGACGGCCGCCAGCGCCTGGAGATCTCCGATACCGGAGAAGGGATAGAGAAGAAGAACCTGCAGGCCGTGTTCCACCCGTTCTTCACTACGAAGCAGGGCAAGATGGGACTGGGCCTGACGCTGGCCCGCAACGTGGCCAGGGCGCACGGCGGCACGCTGGAGATCTCCGGCGGCCACGGGCGCGGTACGAGGGCGGTGATGGAACTGCCCGCAGCCTGAGGAATATATGGCTAGGATCCTTATTGTTGACGACGAACCCGACATGCGCCTGGCCGTGCGCAACGTCCTGAAGCTGCGCGGCTACGAGGTCTCCGAGGCCGGCGACGGCCCCGCGGCCCTCGACTCCGTGCGCGGCGACAGGCCGGACCTCGTGCTGCTGGACATGCGCCTGCCCGGCATGGACGGCATGGAGGTCCTGGAACAGCTCAAGAAGATAGACGATTCCCTGCCGGTGGTTATGATCACCGGTTACGGACATATACAGTCGGCCGTGGACGTGATGAAGCTCGGCGCCAGCGAGTACCTGCAGAAACCTTTCGAGAACGCGCAACTGGTGGAGACCGTGAAGAAGTTCGTCAGCGGTCCCGCCGCCAGGCAGGCCCGCCCTCGCCCCGCGGTCCCGGCCGAGGAGAAAGCCAGGCCGGCCCCGGTGCCTGCCCCGGCCCCGAAGCCGGCCGCCCCGGAGACCGTCTCTTCCTCTCCGTCGAGGCGCTTCCGCCTCGCCGCGGCTGCTGCTGCCGTCCTGGTGCTGCTGGGCGCGTCGTCGCTGTTCTACCGCGCCGCCAGGGCCGCTGCCTATTACAAGGAATACTCGGGCGCGGCCGCCAACATCTCCGCCCTTTTCTGGGCCGGGGACAAACTTTACGCCGGTGACTGGCTGACCCAGGCCGTCTACGTCTATTCTTTGAGCAAGGACGGGCTCGGCCTCGCCGAGACCTTCCCCCTGGAGAAGACGCACATCAGCGGCCTGGCTGCGGCCGGTTCGACCCTGTACGTGGCCGATTCATGGAAGAAAACGATCGAGGCGCGCAAGTTGGCGCCGGGTCTGCCTTTGCAGAAGGAATTCCAGATGCCCGGCAAGGTCACGGCTCTCTTTTTCGACGGGGAGTACTTGTGGACATGCGACAGCGAAGGCAACGCGGTACTGCGCCGCCCAGATTCGGAACTGACTCCCGCGGTGACTTTCCGCCTGCCCGAAAAACCGGACCAGTTGTTCAAGGACGGAAGGTATCTGTGGACCGCCGTGTCCTCGACCGGCAAGATCTACCGTCACAACCTCGACTCTTCGCTCTCGCTCGACGCCGTGTATACCCTGAAGACCCCGCGTCCGGGTTACCCGCTTTCCGCCTTCGCGTGGAAAGACGGCAAGCTCTGGCTGGCGCGCGACGGCCTGGGCGTGGTGACCGAGGCCGGACGGGGGGAACTGCAGCAGGAACGCTGACCCCGGAAGGACAATAAAAAAACCCCGCCGAGAGGCGGGGTTTTTTTATCTGCCGGTACTACCTTTACTTCAGCAGCTCGTTGAGCACGTTGCCGTTGGCGCTGGTGACGGTCGGGGCGTCAGGCACGTTGCAGGTCAGGGTGTAGGTGCCGTAGCGGTCGGCTACGGAGCCGTTGGTGGTCTGGCGCTGCACGCTGAGAGAATAGCAGGGACCGCTCGCGCAGCTGCCGGCGCCGCTGAGGGTAGCCTTGAAGAACTTGGTGGTGATGTCGCTGGTACCCATGTTGGGATAGGAAATATCCAGGTCGGCGGTGTTGTTGGTATAGGTGCCGCCGCGGGCGAGGTAGCGTTCCTCCGCGGATTTTACGGAGGCTATCAGGGACATCGCTTCGGCCACGCGGGCCTTCTCGACGACCTTGAAATACTGCGGGATGGCTATGGACGCGAGAATACCGATGATGAGCACGACGACCAGCAGCTCTATCAGCGTGAAACCTTTACGATTCGTAGTCATTTGATCCTTCCCCCTTAGGGCTGTCCGTTAATTTTGCGCCCGGCGCGATTCGAACGCGCGGCCACCCGCTTAAAAGGCGGATGCTCTACCACTGAGCTACGGGCGCTCTATACTTCAGTTCACAATTATACAAAAAAAAGGACCGTCCGCAAGAGCGCCAGGCTGACGCTCGCGGACGGCCCTGTTCTTTCCAGGACTTTATTTCAGCAGTTCGTTCTGGACGTTGCCGTTGGCGCTGGTAACGGCCGGGGCGTTCGGCACGTTGCAGGTCAGGGTGTAGGTGCCGTAACGGTCCGCAACGGAACCGTTGGTGGTCTGGCGCTGTACGCTGAGCATATAGCACGGACCCGTGGAACAGCTGCCGGCGCCGCTGATAGTGGCTTTGAAGAACTTGGTGGTGATGTCGCTGGTGCCCATGTTGGGATAGGAGATATCCAGGTCGGCGGTGTTGTTGGTATAGGTGCCGCCGCGGGCGAGGTAGCGTT
>CALMZU010000242.1 GCA_937870775.1 uncultured Elusimicrobia bacterium | reverse complement strand
ATGGTGGTGCCGGGAGCTTTCTCCTTCTCTTCCAGTACTCGCCCAAGGTCGCGCGCCTCATCCAGGTCTTTAACCAGGGCCAGGTCCGGAGTAAGCGAAGTACCGATGATCTTGTTTACGCGCTCGTCCAGCCTGAACGACGGGATGTTGGACCCCTGTATCTTGCTAAAGTTGTATTCGAAAGAGGAATTCTTGACCTGTGACGCCGCATAAATGGTCATCACCGCGGCGGCGGCCAGAACCGGTATATAGAATGCTCCGCGTACCGGCCGGAACGAAAAGCCTGCCGCCGGGCGTATGGGGGCGGGCTTGAATTTTTCGAACAGCAGTATCAGCGCGGGGAACAGCGTGAAGAACACCAGCATGTTTAGAAAGACGCCCATGCCTGCTATCAGGCCGAATTGAGAGAACCCTTTGAACTCGGCGAGCATGAGGCTTAAAAATACCAGCCCCGTAGTAAGCCCGCTCAGAAATATGGGTTCAAAGGTGCTCTTAAGTGTAACGGAAACAGCCGCTTCCGCGGCCAGGCCGCGGCGGCGTTCCTCGATGTAGCGGCTGTAGAGCACTATGCCGTAGTCGGCCGAAATACCCATCAAAATAGAGATCAGGAACGCGCTTATGATGTTCACGTAACCCACCGTGAAGTAAGCCGCCGCGAAGGTTATCAGCAGGCCGGCCGAGAGGGGCAGCACTATAAGGAACAGGGGCCGCACTTGCCTGAAATATAGCACCAGCAGCAGTATCACCAGCGCCAGCGAGCCGCCGCCGGTCAGGGTAAGGTCTCGCTGCAACTGCTCGTTGAGGTCTATCTGCTTCTTGAATCTGCCCGTGTAAGAGACCTGGATGGACGGATGGTATGCGGCCGGGTTCACCCTGGCCACGGCGGTCTGGGCGTCGGCGACCAGCTTGCGAGAGAAAGCGAGGTTCCCGGCCAAGCCGGAAGGTTTTACCAGCAGCACCAGCTCTTTGCCGTCGGTGCTTACGTAGTAGTCCCGGAAAACCTCGCTGCCCTCGTACTTTTTTTCTATGTCAGCGAGGTCCAGCTTGTAATCTTCATCGAGCAGGTCTATGAAGAGCGGATTTGCTTTATGTTTCTCAAAATCGATCTTTTTCTTTACACGGTCGCGCACCGCGCGGATGTCCGCAAGGTCCATGTACAGCAGGCGGCGGTCGTCGAAATACTTTTTCGGCTGGCGCCAGTTGACGTACTTAACTTCCGGCAGCTTCTCCAGTTCTTTCGCCAGCGCGGAGGAGAACTCCTTTGATTTCGGCAGATCGTCGGATTTTACGACCAGCACCAGGTAGCCGGTGCCGCCGAACTCGCCTGTTATGTCGTCGAGTGACTTTACGCTTTCGAAGCTGCGCGGCAGCAGCGACTCGAAGTCGGACTCGAAGCCGAGCCGCGAAGAAAAATATGCGGAGGCTATGGCCAGCGCCGCGTAAACGAGCGTTATGGCTAAGAAGTGCCGGCCGATGAAGCCGGCCGCGCGTTCCATCGCTTTCATTTTGTGTCCACCCTGTCGAGTCCGCAGGCCCGGGCCAGGTCCGCCCGGGCCATGTTGTAGTCGAAGATGGCCTGGTAGTAATCCTTTTCCGCCTTGGCCTTCGCAGCCAGGCCTTTAAGCGCGTCTTCGGCCCCGGCGGTACCAAGCGCGTATACCAAGCCGGCGGCCATAACCCAGCGCTGTGCGGCGTCCAGGCCGCGGCGGGCGCTATCGATGTCGCCGCGGGCGGCCGAGGCCGTCTCCCAGGCGTTGCGCACCTGTAATGCTATGCCGGAGCGGGCGAACTTTTCTTTCTCCTTGAGCTTGTCCATGTCAGCCTGTTTGGAGGCTATGCGGGCGTTCAGCGCCGCCGGGGCGAAGTCGAACTTGGCCCCCACAACCACGCCGCCGGAGAGACCGTTGTACGGGTCGTATAGCCAGGGGTTCTTCTGGTCGTCGCGCACGGAGGCTTTATTGTAGGACGCTTCGCCGGCCAGGAAGAGCAGCGGCAGGCGGTCCGCCTTTTCCGCATCCACCAGTTTGCGGCGCGCCTCAATGCCATTCTTAAGCATGCGCCATTCGGGCCTGTTCTCGAAAGCTTTCCCGATGTAATTCTCCGCGGGCAGCAGTTCCCCCTCCTCGGGGAGCAGCCGTGTGTCCGCTATCTCGAAATCCCGGGCCTCTTCCATGCCCATCTTCTGCATCAGCGCCAGCCGCGCCATGGTTATGCCCTTGGCCGCTTCGCGCTGATTCTTTTCGGCCTCGGCCAGGTAGACCTTCAGCATCTCAAGGTCGCTCTTCTTTACCTCACCGGTGCCCTGCTGGTAAAGGTCGTCGGCCTTTTTTATGGCCTCAGACAGCGTTCCGATGGCGTCGTCTACCGTGCGCTTAAGTCTGCGCGCGAGCAACAGCGAGTTGTAATACTTCTTCACGTCGTAGATAACGTCCCCGCGCTTCTGCGCGGCCTCGGCCTCGGCTACGCGTGCGCCGCTCTCCGCAGCGGCTATGTAGCTGTCTATCTTGCCCCACGTCCACAACGGCATCTGTGCCTCGAGTTTGGCGTGGTAATACGGTCCCCACACGCCGTAGTCGTTATGATAATGGTCGGCGTCGCCGGTAACCTTATAGGCCGGCGCGGCGTAGGTGATAAGGCTGAATTTTGGCAGACGGGCCGACCGCGCCTCTCCTGCACTGCTCTGGTAGTTTCGCGCGCCCAAAGCAAGTTCTTTTATTTCCGGGCTATTAGCCGCGGCGTAGTCCGTGCATTGGTTCAGCGTATACGACGCCGCCGCCGCCCAGCAGGGCAGTGAGAGAAGCAGCGCGGCGGCACGCCAACTATTTGCTCTCATTGAGTTTCTTTTCCATCAGCTTTATCAGTTGTGGAAAGCCTTTTTCTTTTATTATACCGGCGTGCTGGTTGCGGTAGATCAGCAACAGGCTTTCTCCGTCGGTGATCACATCGTATATGCGCCAGCCTTTGTCCGTTAGGTAAAGACGAAATTCCGTTGAGAATGTCACGTCTTCGTCCTTGGCAAGGATACTAGTGAATACGGACGTCTTATCGTTTCCTAGGGGCTTTTCTCCTGTATAGGTTATCTCGAGGTTGCCATTGAAGAATTTCTCTATCTGCGGGTAGCCGATCTTTTCCACCAGCGCCGTCAGCAACCCTGCGTACTTTTCACTGTCTACGGGCTTTTGCTTTTTCCAGTTGCCTGCCAGGATAAGGCGTGCCATCTCATGCAGGTCCAGTATGCCGCTGATTTTCTCGCGCGTCTCTTTTCTTTTGGCCTTTTCTGAGTCTGGCAACCCTGGGGCCTTTTCATCGGCGTATTGCTTCGCCGCGGCCACCATTTCCTGTACGGCTAGTGTGGCAGGGCCTGGCGCGCCTTTCTCATTTTGGGCCAAGATGCTCCCGTCACAGTAGGTCAGTATGAGCAGTGATGCAAGTGCGGCCTTCGCCGCAAGGCGTATGCCAGCCCTTGCGGCGCGGACCGGGAGATATCCTGGGATCATTTTTTTACCTTGAATCTGCGGAGAGCAGAGTCGGTGCTGTTGCCTTTGGGATCTATGGCCTTGGCCATTACCTTGTGCGGCCCCTCGCAGAGGCCGTGCAGGTGATACCACCAATGCCCGGCCGCATTGTGGCAGGCGGAATAAGCGCCGCCATCTACGGATACCTCAACGATTACACCGTGTTCCGCGCTAATCCGCACGGCATAGTGGCCGCCGGAGATGGTCTCATTGACCTTAGGGAAGTCCACCCTGACCGCTTTTGGTTTCGTAGGTTTATTTGTCCTCGTCATTTTCTGTGTTCTCCTTTGTCTTTTTGTGCGCCGGAAAAGCGTCGGTGCGGATTACCTCTGAAATAACATCCGGCAGCAAATTGAAAGTGTTTCTGTCCTTTAGGAGGAATCTTTGGGCCAGGCAGTCTTTGTATGCCGTGATCTCCATGTAGGGGTCGGCGCTGATGACTATTACCGGGGGCAAGGGCACCTTCTCCTGCAGCCGCATAGCGGCGCATAGTGAAACTGCCGTGCCGTCCGGAAGATTGAAGTCCATAAGAATGCAATCCGGTCTTGCGTGTCTCAACTTTGCGAGCGCCTCCTCACAACTGGAGGCGGAGTCTATCTTGAAACCGGAAGCGGCGAGATGCCACCCTACCAGCTTATTCCATGCATGCGTATCGTCTATGACAAGTATTCGGTACATGGTTTGCCTCCTGAACGTATGACGTCCCGTAGTAGGTTTGCATGCTCTATAGCGCCTGTTGAAATCCGGGGGAAGGCGGCAATTATGAGGACTGGAATGCCGCCTTCCCGGTAAACCGGGGACTGGCGGGACGAGGTTTAGGGGTTGGGGGTCCCGCCAGTCCGGATCTTTGCGACGCCGATAAAACCGAGTATGTATATTTCCAGCATAAACAACGGAATAAACCCGAATATCGAATGTACATCCCCGGAACGTGCATAGGAGAGGAGCATGCTTGCCGAACATAACAAAAGCTGCAGCGCTGCCGCCCAGTAGCGGCCTTTAAGGGTCTGCCAGGCGAATAGCAGGATCAGCAAGGAGTCGACCAGATTAAAAAGACTGAACTCGCCCTCCGCAGTGGCGGAGAACCAGGCTATAAGAAGCCCGAATCCGAGCCCGGCGCTACCGGCAATGCGCCGGAACAAAACGGCAATGCCTGTGTCCATCCAATCTGCACATTGCTCTCCCGCTGCGGCCCTGCGCAGGCGGTCGCGCGCGAAAGTCCCTATTACTCCCAGCGAGTAGGAAATCAGTATGCAAATGTTCAAAAATAGATTTATCCAGCCGCCCCCGGAAAGGCGGAACGCGCCGTAACGGCTTGCCAGCGTGAAGGCCAGCAGTGTAACGGCCGCAAGCCGGTTCCCTCTGATAATTCCAAGTCCGCACAGGATGGAAATGGCGGCGTCGAGAAGGATCAGCTCTCCCGCGCCTTTTAAGTAGAGGGGTAACGTCATGGCGGCCAGGATGAAAGCCGTGCAGCCAGCCAGAAGCGAGAACTTATTTGCCGTACCTTCCTGTATGTTTCCGATAGTTTTCATGATTCAGTCATGAGCCGCGCTCTGTTAAGTCATA
>CALMZU010000241.1 GCA_937870775.1 uncultured Elusimicrobia bacterium | reverse complement strand
GGGCTTTTTTGCGGCTGTCTTTGCGTTCATATTTGTCTTCCCAGGTGCTGGTGATGCCAAGAGGGTCGGAGGCCGCGCCGGCGGTCTCGGCCTTTATCTCGGACTCTATCTGCGAGATCAGGTCGTTGAGCTCTTTCTCCTGCTGCGGCGTGAGGCCGGAATCCTCCTGCTGCGGGGCCGGCGGCCGGTAGTTCAGGGCTTTCAGCAGCAGGAACTCGCGCAGTTCGCGGTTGCCCGCGGCCACGCGGGAGCGCAGCAGTTCGTCCTCGAGCTCGGTCCTGAAGAGGCGCTCGGCGCCGGCGGCGCTGCCGCCGCCGGGCTTGGGCTCCAGCCGCACCACGGCGCCGCCGGGGGCGGCCGTTATGCGGACATAGGCCGAGCCGCTGGCCGCGTAGGCGGCGTAGCGCACGGTTTCTATCGGATATTTATCGAACTTGACGGTGATACAACGCGTAGAGGAAGCCAAGGTACTTCTCCTTCTCCGGCCGCGGACGGCGGAAATCCTATTGCATGCGGCAGCAGAGCATAACGCCGCTGCGGTCCTGGCCGGTGCAGGTGTACGGGCTCCAGGCGCCGGCGCTTTCCATAGCGCCGCCGTAGAACAGCATGCCGCAGATTGACCCGGAATTGCCGTACCAGGTAACGATGCGCTCGTTGCCGGAGCAGTAGACGTTGCTGCCTATGCCGTAGCCGACCTCGCGGCAGAGGCCGCGGAGAGTGCCCCGGTTCACCACGACGTCTCCGTTGGGAACGTTCAGTTGGCCGGCCACCATCATGTTGCCGCCCTGGTCGACGGTGAGGAGCTCGGCGTTCCAGGGATGGTTGATCAGGCGGAAACTGCCGTTGAGGTTCTCCAGGTACAGCCTTGTGCCGTTAGCCCCGATCATCCTCATCGTCGCGCCCTCGCCGGGGGTGTTGTATATAAGGGTGGAACCGGCGGTGGCGGGGTCGGCGGTGGCGGGCGAATTGGAGGTGGCGCGGACAAGCAGGTTGCCCGCCATGTCGGTCCTGTACTGAGGGGTGACGCCGGCGCCCAGGCCTATGCCGACGTTGCCGCCGTCGCGGGCGAGCAGGGTCTGGCCGGTGGTCAGTATGCTGACATAGCCGCCGTAAGGGGCGGGGTAATAGGTGGTGAGGTTCAGGG
>CALMZU010000240.1 GCA_937870775.1 uncultured Elusimicrobia bacterium | reverse complement strand
TATGAGATACTGGGTATATGCCGATAAAGAGGTCCGCGGGCCTTTCGAGAAGGAGAAGCTGGCCGCGCTGCCCGGCTTCTGCGCCGCGTCGCAGGTCTGCCCCGAGGGCTCGCCCGACGGGCAGAACGGCTGGAAGGCGGCCTCCGCGTTCCCGGAGGTGATGGCCGCGCTGGAGACGCCCGCTGCGCCGCCGCGCCCGGCGGCCGCGCCGTCCGAATCCCCGCTGGCGCTGACCATGCGGGGCTCGCTGATAGCGGAGCCCTCGGAGGAACCGGCCGCCAGGCCCGTGCCCGCCGCCGCGGCCGAAGAATCCCCGCTGGCGCTGACCATGCGCGGTTCGCTGATCCCGGAGCCGGTAAAAAAGCCGTCTCCTTCGCCGGTTTCACAGGCCCCGGCGCCGGTTTCGCCTGCCCCGCGGCCCGCGGCCGTACCCGGCGGCGACGGCGCCGCCCTCGCCGCCATAGCCGAGGCGCAGCAGCGCATGGCCGCGCGGCTCGACAGCATAGAGCGTTCCGTGGCCGAATTGAAATCGCTGCTTTTCCCGGGCCTCCAGAAACAGTAGCGCTCTCCCATGATAAACGGCGCGCGCAGGATGAGCTGCAAGGCCGGGCCTGCCGAGGCCGGGCTGAAGCTGGCCGTCTTCCTGGCCGCGCGCTTCAAATACCATACCGCCGGGGAATGGGCCGGACTGGCCGCCGCCGGAGCGCTGCTGGTGAACGGCCGCGCCGCCGGACCGGAACTGGCGCTGTCCGCCGGCGACGAGGTGTCCTACGAGCCGCCTTACAGGCCCGAGCCGCGCGTGGACCGCGCCGTGAAGGTGCTTTACGAGGACGCGGACATCATGGCCGTCTCCAAGCCGGGGAACCTGCCGGCGCATCCCGCCGGCCGTTATTTCCGCAACACGCTGTGGGGCGTCCTCAAGGACGACCTGGACCTGGCCGAGCCGGACATCATAAACAGGCTGGACCGCGAGACCTCCGGCGTGACGCTGGTGGCCAAGAACCGCCGCGCCGCCGCGGCCTGCCGCGCGCAGTTCGAGGCGCGCTCCGTCGTCAAGTTCTACACCGCCTTCGCGGAGGGGGATTTCAAAGGGCCGTTGCGGGCAAGGGGTTACATAGTGCCGTGCGCCGGTTCGGCCATACGCAAGAAGCGCCTGTTCGTGCCGTCGGAGGCCGACGCGCCGGAACCCGGCCGCGAGGCGGACTGGGCCGACACTTATTTCAAGCCGCTGCGCCGCGCCGGCGGGCTTACCGAGCTGGACGTGCGGCCCTATACCGGCCGCCTGCACCAGATACGCGCCACGCTGCTGGCGCTGGAGCGGCCGCTGGCCGGCGACAAGATGTACGGCCTCGACGAGGGGATCTTCCTGCGCTTCCTCGCCGACGCGATGACGGCGGAGGACGCGGCGCGCATGAGGCTGGGGCGCCAGGCGCTGCACGCGCGCGAACTGCGGTTCAGGCACCCGGAGGACGGCAGGCCGATGAGGATAGAGGCCCCGCTGCCCGACGACCTCGCCGCGCTGAGGCCCGTGGATTGATATGGAAAAGATCCGCATACCTCTCTTGAACGACAGGCATACGCATGTCTCCTTCTACGCCGCGCTGGGCGCGGCCGTGGACCTTTCCGGCTGTTCGACGCTCGGCGGGGCGCTGGAGGCGCTGGCCGCCGGCCCGGGCCCGCTCATCGCGGCGCGCGGCTGGAAGGACAACCTCTACGACCTGCCGCGCGCCGACCTGGACAGGCTGCCGCCGGCCGCGGTCTGCAATATCTCGCTGCACAGCTTCAGGCTGAACTCCGGCGCGCGCGACCTGCTGCGCCGCGGCCATCCCGAGATAGTGGCCAACATAGACGACCAGGACTGGGTGGAGCGGCACCTGCCGGACCTGTTCGAACTTTTCACCCTGGCCGGGGGGGCGGCAGGCATACCGGCCTTCATGGACGGCCTCGCGCGGCAGGGCGTCTGGGCCGCCGCCGACATGCTGGTCTCCTCCGACGAGGCCGCGCTGGCGCTGATGGATAAATACCCGGGCCGCGCCGGCCTGTGGGCCAGCCGCGCCGGCCTGGAGAAGCTGGGCCCGGCGGCCCGGTCCGCGCTGCTCGGGATAAAGCTTTTCGCCGACGGGGCGCTGGGGGCGCGCAGCGCGGCGCTGAAGACGCCTTACCTGGACGCCGGGACCGGCGTGCTGCTGCACACCGCGGAGGGGCTGCGCACCATGCTGGAGGAGGCCGCGGCCCTGGCCGGCGGCGCGGCGGTGCACGCCATAGGCGACGCCGCGCTGGACCTGGCGCTGGACGCGCTGGAAGGGGCCAGGGCTTCGGCGGGGCCTTTCCGCGCGCGCATAGAGCACGCGCAGCTGATAACCCGGGCTCAGGCGCTGCGCGCCAGGCGGCTGGGCGTGACGCTGTGCATGCAGCCTAATTTCAGCGGCGACTCCGTCTGCTACGCGGACAGGCTGCCCGCCGCGTACCTGCCGCTGAACAACCCGTTCAGGATGCTTATCGACGAGGCCGGCTTCGTGCCCGGCGCGGACCTGGTGTTCGGTTCCGACGGCATGCCGCACGGCGCGGAGGAAGCCCTTCGCAGCGCGCTGTTCCCGCCCTACCCCGGCCAGCGCCTGACGCTCGGCGAGTTCACGGCGGGCTACTGCCTGCCGGACCTCTCGGCCGGGCATATCGACGCGGAGATAGACGCGGCGGCGCGCGAGGTGCGCGTCAGTGTTTCGCTGAAGGAGTGGTAGAGTGTACGGGTCTTTCAGGAACTTGTGGAGAACTGCATGGCGCTGTGCGTCTTCGGCCTGGTGATACTGCGCGGGCCCGGCGGGAAAGCCCCGGCCGCGCTGGCCGGAGTGCCGGCGGAAGCTCTGCGCCGCGGCTGAACTTTTACGCCGGGGCGCCGGCTTTTTGTAGAATAGCGGGATGGGGGAACAAGGAGACATATGAACATAAGGACTTTGACGGCCTTCCTGGCGGCCGTGCTCATGGCGTCGGCGGCCAACGCCGAAATGTCGCCCAAATTCACCGTGGCCAAGGTGCTGAACGCGCCGGTGCAGAGCGTGAAGGGGCCGGCGGACCTGAAGGGCAAGGTGGTGTTCCTGGATTTCTGGGCGACCTGGTGCCCGCCCTGCGTGGCAAGCCTGCCGCACATCAACAAGCTCGCCGAGAAGTTCAAGGGCGAACCGGTCGTTTTCCTGACCATCACCGACGAGGCTCCGGAGAAGATAGAGGCCTTCATGAAGACCCACGAGATGAAGACCTGGGTGGGCATAGACGTCGCTGGCTCGTCGCTGGCGGCCTTCAAGGTCAAGTCCCGCCCCGACGGCTACCTGATAGGGAAGGACGGCGCGCTGCTGGCCCGCATCTCGCCGGAGTTCGTCGACGAGGGCGAGATACGCGCTGCCCTGAGCGGCTCTTTCAGGCCGCAGCCGATAGAGCGCGACGAACCGGCGAAGGCCGCGGCCAAGTCTTCGGCCGATCCCTACCTGGCACTGCGCATAGGCCCGGCCGAGGGCAAGATGCGGATGTCCTCCGGCGGCGGCGAACTGACCATGCAGTCGGTCGGGCTGCGCCAGGCCCTGGCCTGGATCTGGGACGTGGATAATTCGCAGGTGATACTGGACACCATGCCGGTGGCCTCGCTGAACATAACGATGGACGCCGCGCCTAAGGATTTCGAGCGCGCGCGCGAGGTGCTGAGATCCGCGATACAGTCGGCCTTCCATATGAAGGCCGTGATCGTGCAGCAGGAAGGGGACGTGCTGCTGCTGAAGCGGATAGAGGGCGGCGCCGGGCCGGCGGCCGCCGCGCCCGAGGCCCGCGAGGGGCTGATGGCCTACGGCGGCGGCAGGCTGCTGGGCGCCGAGCGCATGCCGCGCATAGCCAAGGCCCTGTGGATGAGCCTCAGGACGCCGGTTATCGACGAGACCGGGCTCGGCGGGGTATACCAGTTCGACATGAAGTGGAACTCCGGCGACAGGGCCGGGCTGGATAAACTGCTGGCCGAGCAGGGCCTGAGGCTGGAGGCCGCGCGCCGCCCGGTGGACATGCTGCGCGTCAGCCCGGAGTAGGGGGGG
>CALMZU010000239.1 GCA_937870775.1 uncultured Elusimicrobia bacterium | reverse complement strand
CCGAACAGCAGCAGCAGGCAGAACACGCCGAGGCCGAAGCCGAACGGGCCCCAGAAGCTTTTCGCTATATAGCGGTAGAAGGTCTTTCCCATTGGCGTCACTTGGCGTACAGGTTGCGCTTCCACAGCCACAGGCCCGCGGCGCCGGTCAGCGCGGCCGGCGCGAAGATCACCCACGGGAACAGCGCGTCGTAGCGGCGGGCCAGCACCGCGCCGCTCATCGTCAGGCCGTAATAGAAGAACAGTATCAGCAGGCTCACGCCGAAGCCGGCGGAGCGGCCGCGCTTGTCCAGCGCCACACCCAGCGGCGCGCCGGCCAGGAAGAACACCAGCGGCCCCAGCGCCATCGCGAAACGCGAGGCTATCTCTATGCTGTACTTGGCCGCGGTCTGCTGGTCCGCCACGCCGTCGCCCAGCCGCCGGAACAGGCCGGTGGTGGAGATCTCGCGCTGGTTCAGCTTGCGCCCCGGGCCGCCTTCGGCGAAGAATGGCAGCAGCGTGCGGTACGACGTGAAGCTGCCGTACTGCAGTTTCTCGTCGTCGCGGCAGTCGGTCTGGCTGAACTGCCCGTCGGCAAGGTCTATCACCAGCCCGGCGTCGCCGGACTTGCTGTAGCGCCCGGAGGCGGCGTTGATCCTGGTGACGAAGGCCGGCGAGTCGCCCTTGTTGATACGGCGCACCAGCTTCACGCCGCGCATCTCGCCGGTCAGCGGGTTCACGGAACCGGCGTAGAGCACCCAGTCGGAGATGCGCTGGAAGGTGCGGGGCTTCAGCTCTATCTTGGTCACGCGGTTCAGCATCGAGATGGTGTAGTCGGTGGAGCGGCGCAGCGTCTGCGGGCCCAGCCAGTTGTTGACGTAGACCAGCAGCAGCGTGCTGAATAGCGCCGCATAGAACACCCACGAGAAGATCTCGAAGAAGGAGAAGCCGCCGGCGCGCAGCGCCACTATCTCGCCGTCCTGCGACATCTGCCCGAGCGACAGCAGCATCGCCAGCAGGAAGGCCAGCGGCAGCGACATGCCTATCACGTTCGGCAGCAGGTAGACCAGGCTCTTGGCCAGGAAATAGAAGGAGAAGCCGGCCAGCATGCCCTGGTTGACGGTCTGCACCAGGTTCAGCATCAGCAGCAGCGCGACGAAAACGAAAAGGGAAAGGCCCAGGAATTTGGCGAAGACCTTCAGGATGTAGAGCCGGGCTATAGGCACGCGCATTTAATTATTCTATTATATATCGATGTCCCGGGGAAGCGCCCGGGGAAAAAGCCCGTACCGGCGGGGGACAGCCCGCTCGGCGGGCGGTTTTCTGTTGCCCGGGCGAGGACAGCCGTTATAGTGAAACTGAAGGCTAGACTAATACCGATACTGCTGCTGGCGGCCGCCGCCGCGGCGCCGTCGCGCGCCGCGGATTTCGCCGTCCCGTCGGCCTCGGGCGGGCGCTTCATGCTGCTGGACCGCCAGGACCAGTCCCGCCTGCTGTCCTCCCCCGCCGCCGTGGAGGACTCCACCGCGGACGAGAACGTGCCGCTCGACGAGATGTCCGAGCAGCTGCCCTTCGGCTACAGCCAGGACTCCTGGAACTCCGCCCGCGAGAACGTGGAAGGCGGCAAGTTCGCCGGCGAGCCTTCGTTCACGCTGCCCGAAGTATCCGTATCCAGCGAGACGCCGGCCTCCCCCGAGCCGCAGGTGGAGTTCAAGGACTCGGGCACCAGCCTGTCGGTCACCGGCCGCAAGGTCATCTCGGTGAACTACAGCGGCAAGAAGTACCTCTACGAGCAGACCTCCACCAGCCGCGCGCGCAGCACAAGCCTCTTCGAGATAACCCAGCAGATGCAGGTGCGCATGCAGGGCAAGGTGGGCCAGAAGATCTCGGTCAACG
>CALMZU010000238.1 GCA_937870775.1 uncultured Elusimicrobia bacterium | reverse complement strand
CGCGCTGGAACTTGAACCTTTCTACGCCGGGGCCCGCGAAGGCCTGTCCCTGGCCCTGGCCGCCGGAGGCCTGCGCGCCGAGGCCTGCGCCGCCGCGTCCGCCGCCCCGGCGCCCGTCGTCGAGCCGGAGAACGCTTATCAGCGCGAGCTGCAGCGCCGCGACCCCGCGGCCGAAGCCGCGATAAAGGATATATGCAGGAAGAAGAAGGCTGGCGGCGCTACTGCGCCTGGCCGGAGAACGCGCTAGAAGGCAACTCGGTAGAGCTGCTGCCCGGCGGGGAGGAGGCTTTCTCCGCGATGAAGGCCGCGATAGCCGCGGCCCGGGAACGCGTGCTGCTCGAGTTCTACATCTTCTCCGACGACGCGGCCGGCCGGGAGTTCGGCGAGCTGCTTAAGCGCAAGGCCGCGGAGGGCGTGGGCGTTTACCTGGTCTACGACTCCGTCGGCTCCATACTTACCGACAGGGATTTCTTCCTCGAGCTGGCCGCCGCCGGCGTGCACGTGGCCGAGTTCAGGCCTGTAATTTTCTGGAAGCCGTACTGGAACTGGATAAAACGCGACCACCGCAAGACGCTCTGTGTCGACGGGGCTCGCGCCTTCGTCGGCGGTTTCAACATCAGCGAGCAGGACGCGCCGCGCTCCATGGGCGGCCGCGGGTGGAAGGACTCGCAGGCCTGCGTGGCGGGCCCGGCCGCGGCCGAGGTGGAGAAACTTTTCTGGCAGGCCTGGACGGCCTCCACGCCGGTGGACGGCAGGTCCGCGCCGGCCCTGCCGGTAAAGGCCCCGGCGCCGGCCGGGGACAAGCCTGTCTCGGTGCTTTCCGCAGGCGGCATACGCAACGTGCGCTCCATAAGGCGCAGTTACCGTTACGCCATAGACCGCGCGCGGGAGCGCATCCGCATCACCAACGCCTACTTCCTGCCGGACAGGCTGGTGTACAGGCGGCTGATAAAGGCCGCCCGCCGCGGCGTCGACGTGCGCGTGATAGCGCCTTACGACACCGACCATCCCTACGTGCGCTGGGCCTCGTGGGCCATGTACGGCCGGCTGATAAGGAACGGGGTGCGCATATACGAGTGGCAGGGGCCGATACTGCATTCCAAGACCGCCGTCATAGACGGGACCTGGTCGTCGGTCGGGAGCCACAACCTGGACCACCGCAGCCTTAAATACAATCTGGAACTCAACATCAGCGTCTACGACGCCGCCTTCGGCGCCGTCATGGAGGCGGCCTTCGAGGCCGACCTGGCCCGCTGCCGCGAGGTGACGCTGGCCGAGGTCCGCGGCCGTACGCTGGCCTCCAAGGCGGCCTCCAGGCTGCTCTACTTCATCCGCTCATGGCTATGATAAGGCTTCTCGCTCTGCTGCTGCTGGCCGCGCCGCTGCGCGCGCTTGAACCGGACCTGGGCCCGGCGGCTTCAGCCCCGTCCACTTCTACGTCGGGCGCGGCCGCCACCGCGGACAAGATAAGCAGCAGCCTGTTCTTCAGGGGCGAGGTGGCCGACGACCTTATAGCCGCCGGCCTGGCCGGCCGGCTGGTGGACCTGCGCGGCCTGGAGACCCACGCCGAGCTGCGCTCCGCCGTCATGGAATGGGTGGGCGCGCACCCGGCCGAGGCGGCCAGGCTGTATTCCGGCGGGCGCCCGGCGGGCGGGCTTAGGTCCTCCGGCGGGCTGGACGACATGAAGCGCAGCTGGAAGCTAGACGAGGGATTTGTTTCGCTGGTGAAGGACCTGAACCGCGCGGCCGCCGACAAGGGCGTCTCCGACGAGGAAATGGAGCTGGCCGCGAAGAGGCTTTATGAGGGCGAACTGGCCGAGCCCGAGGCCGGCCCCGTACGCATAGGCGCCGGCGGCGCCGGCAGCGCGGCCGGAGCGTCGTCGCTGGTATTCGCCGACCGCAAGCTCAACGCCGCCGGGCTGGCCCGCGAGACCGCCTCCGCAGGGGCCTGGCTGGAGGCCGCCAAGGGCCCGTCGGGCCGCGGTCCCGCGGGGCTGGAGCGGCCTTACGGCGAGGCCGTGGCCGCCTACGGCGCCTTCCTCGTGTCGGCCTCCGCGGTGAAGGGCCGAATGATGACCGAGGCCGAGGCCGGCGGTCTGGAAACGGCGCGGGCGGCGCTGCGTCTGAAACTGGCCGCGCTGGCGCTGCGCGCGCGCTGCGCGGACCTGGAGGCCATGGCCGCCAGGCTGGACCTTTCCGCGCCCGGCGCCGCGGAGCTTAAGGCCAGGCTGCTGGCGCTGCGGGATTCACTTTCGGCCGCGGCCGGACAGGCCGGTTCCGCCGACCTCGAGGCGCTGGCCGCGCTGGCCCGCCGGGCCGAGCGCGAGTTCTCCGCGGCCTACCTGCATTACTGCGCCTACAGCGGCCTGCTGTCCCTGCGGGCCCGGGCCGCCGGTCCGGGGTTCTCCTGCCTTTACGATTACCTGCTGTACCGCTGGCTGGCGGCCTTCTTCCCGCGCGCCTCTTACGCCGCCGCCCGCGCCGAACTGGCCGCGGCCGGGCCCATGCTCGACGAGGCGCTGCGCCGCGCCGGCTCCGGCGACCCGCAGGGCGCGCTGTCCGGATTGGGGCCTCGCGCGGCCGCCCTGGCCGCCGCGGCGGAAAATGTATCGCGGGCCTCGGCCTTCAACAGGGCCGCGCAGTTCTTCCAGTGGGGGATGTTCTTCAGGCCGGCCGAGGTGGCCGTGACGGCGGAGGGCGGGCGCGTATCCATGCGCCCGGTGTTCGCTTTCGCCGAACTGCGGCGCGGCGGGACGGGGCGGCGTTAGGCTTTCTTGAGCAGGTCGAGGATCTCGAGGTCGCTGCGGTAGATCAGCTCGCGCTCGGCCTCGTCGAGCGCCAGCCATTTCATGTCGAATATCTCTTCGGGCGTCTTCGGTACGCCGTCGCCGCCCACGCGGCGCATCAGGAACCAGCGCACGTCCTTGTCCACCAGCTCGCCGTCGCGCGTGAAGGAGTAGCGCGCGGTCGAGAGGTCGGAGTCTATCTCGCAGTCCCAGCCGGTCTCCTCGGCCACCTCGCGCACGGCGGCCTGCTCGGCCGTCTCGCCGGGCTCCAGGTGGCCCTTGGGGAAGGTCCACACCTTTTCGCCCTTCAGGTTCTGCATCTGTATCAGCAGGACGCTGCCGTTCTCGAAGATGACGCCGCCGGCGGAATGTTCTTTCTTTGACATATCACATTGGCTGCAGCGGCGCGTATTTAAGCATGAAGGTCTGCCGCACGCCGCTGTCGAAGACGACGGTGACCTTGGCCAGCTCGCCCGAGCCTATCTGGTCCACGACGCGGCCGGGGCCGTGCACGGGATGCATGACCTTGCGGCCCTTGCCCACGCGCGGCATGGACGGAGGCGGCGTGTAGGACGCCACCACCTGCACGTCCTCCTCGCCGCGCTTCGGCGCGGTCTCGCGCGCCACCTTGCTTTCGAAAATGAACCGCGAGGCCAGATTGGAGTACGACGTGCCGAACACGCGGCGGCTGGCCGCCCAGGAGAGGAAAAGCCGTTCGCGCGCGCGGGTCATGCCCACGTAGGCCAGGCGGCGCTCCTCCTCCATGTCCTCCTCGGAGGAATTGCCGGCGTTTATCGGGAAGAGGTTCTCCTCGAGGCCGGTCAGGAACACGGCCGGGAACTCCAGGCCCTTGGCCAGGTGCACGGTCATCAGCGTGACGGCGTGCGTGTCGGTGTTGAGCTTGTCCACCTGCGAGGACAGCATCACTTCCTCGAGGTACTTGTGCATCGTCGGGGCCTCGCCGCGCTTCACGCACTGCTCCTCGAAATCCTTCACGGCGTTCACGAGTTCCTGCAGATTGCCCTGGCGCGCCAGCGATTCCTGCGGGTCCTTCTCGGCGAGCTCCTCGGTCATCTTCCAGTAGCCCGACTTGTCCATGATGTTGGCCAGCATGGAACTGGGCGTGGCGGAGAACAGGTCGCCTTTCACGCCCTCCAGCAGGTCGAGGAATTCCTTGATGCCGCGGCGCGCGCTGCCGCTGATCCCGTCCACCTGCTCGGCCGAGAGCAGCGCGTCGTAGAGCGGCATCTCCTTCTGCCGGGCGTATTCCATTACGCGCTCGACGGCGGTCTGGCCTATGCCGCGGGCCGGCACGTTAAGCACGCGCAGCAGGCTCACGGTATCCGACGGGTTCACCAGCAGCTTCAGGTAGGCCAGCACGTCCTTCACTTCCTTGCGGTCGTAGAAGCGCACCGAGCCGATGAGGCGGTAAGGTATGCGCGCGCGGCGGCAGGCCTCTTCGAAAGAGCGGCTCTGCGCGTTGGTGCGGTAGAAAACGGCTATGTCGTTGTAGGTGTGCGGGCCGCGGGCGGTGAGGTGTTTTATCTCGTCGGTGATGCCGCGTGCCTCCTCCACCTCGTTGGCGTACTCCAGCACCTGCGGCGGTTCGCCGTGCGCGGCGTCGGTCCACAGGTTCTTCGGGCGGCGGTTGCGGTTGTGCTTTATCACCTCGTTGGCCGCGTGCAGTATGCGCGCGGTGGAGCGGTAGTTCTGCTCCAGCACCACGGTGTTGGCGTCCGGGAAGTCCTTCTCGAAATCCATGATGTTGCGGATGTCGGCGCCGCGCCAGCCGTACACGCTCTGGTCCGGGTCCCCGACGACGCAGAGGTTCTTGTGCTTGGCGGACAGGGTCTTCACCAGCACGTACTGCGCGTGGTTGGTGTCCTGGTACTCGTCGACGAGGATGTACTGGAAGTTCTCCTGGAAGTACTCGCGGATCTCCTCTTTCTGGCTTATCAGCTCGGCGGTGCGCACTATCAGGTCGCCGAAGTCGAGCGCGCCGGCCTCGACGAGCTTCTTCTGGTAGCGGGCGTAGATCTTGGCGGCCTTTATGCGGGCCTCGTCGCCCACGGCCTGCGCGTTTATCAGGTAGCTCTGCGCGTCCAGCAGGTCGTCCTTGGCGCGCGAGATGATGGAGAGGTACATCGACGCCTTGTTCTTCTCCTCCTGGTAGCCCAGCTCCTCCATCGCGAGGTTGATGAGCTTCTTCTGGTCGTCGTCGTCGTAGATCACGAAGTCGCGCTTTATGCCTATGAGGCTGCCGTGCTGGCGGATGATGCGCGCGCCGAGGGCGTGGAACGTGTGTATCCACATGCCGCCTGAATAGGGCACCAGCTTGGCGACGCGCTGCTGCATCTCCTGCGCGGCCTTGTTGGTGAAAGTGATGGCCAGTATGCGCTGCGGCGGCACGCCCGAGGCGATGAGCAGCGCTATCTTGGAGGTAAGGGTCTTGGTCTTGCCTGTGCCGGCGCCCGCCAGTATAAGGAGCGGGCCGGCGAAATACTGCACGGCCTCGCTCTGCTTGGGGTTGAGGCCGAGCTTGGGAAGAAGGGAAAGGTTGAGGTTAAGATTAAGGCTCAC
>CALMZU010000237.1 GCA_937870775.1 uncultured Elusimicrobia bacterium | reverse complement strand
TTCTCGACGCTACGAGGCTTTCTCACCTTAATAAATTATTCAGGTACTCCACGGAAACCTTAGAAGGCGCTATGGTACGCGCCGGCGCCATAACCGAAGCGTACTACGAGAAGTTCTATCCCCTCGCGGCCAAGGCCCTTGCCTCCCGCAAACGCGGACTCGTAGGCCGCCTGGTCCCTCAGATGAAGGAGGTTTTCGACTACATAGAGGCCGAGGACAAAGCAGAAGCCGCTACTAAACTAACCCCCGAAGAACTGGAGTTCGTCCGATTTATGGAGGAGGGGCACCAAAAAGCTGAGGAGTATCTGGTAGCCAACGGGGATATGGCCTCCTCCCGCTTTACCGGCGGAAAATATATAACCCACGTCCAAAAAGGGGTGCTGGAAGCCTTGGCGGATATTAAGGACACCGGCGTTAAAGCCGCGCTCAAGGACATAGTTAATACTTTGGTCCATGAGGAAACGCAGTCCGTGGACCTCCTTGCGCCTAAAGAGAAAAACGTCGGATTCACTAAGTTTTTCAAAAACGTATTGTTTAGGTCCGGCGAACTTACTCCGTCGAAGAACGTGATAAAAGTACACGCGGAGTACATGAAACAGTTTTTTAAGAAGCGCGCTCTCGATGAATCCGTGGGCGAAGTGCTTACGGTGGCCGAAGCCGCTAAGCACCTTGATAAACTGGCTGCCGAGGATGAGGACGTTAAAGCCATATATAAGTCGTGGGACGAGGCTCTTAAAATATACGTCGATGCCAAGAAGGGTAATGCCTGCATATTTATACCGCAGTCCAGTATGGTGGCCGCCGGGCTCCGGCACCTGAATAGCACGGTGTCATTTATGTACATAGGCGGCAACTATATCCTTCAGGTCGCCTCTCCGGTGGGCGAAACCACGGCCATGGTGATACTCATGGGCCCTGAGAAATTCGCGGAGGCAAATAGGCGCAGGCTTACCGCGCAGGGTCGTAAAATAATAAACGCGCACCCTGAGATAGTAGGTACTCCTTGGCGCAATATCGTCCGCCCAGGACAGGATCTTGCGGATCATATATCCTCGGTAGCTTACGGGGTGTTCTCCCTTAACCGCCGGAATACGATGGAGACGATTCTCTTGGGCGGGCTCACGAAAGAAGAATTTGAATCCGGCAACGTAACTCCTGAGCGCCTGGCCGAAATAAAAATAGAGGCCGGCCGGTGGCTGGATATTCCAGGGCTCGAAAGCCCTGCGGGTATAACCCCCGAGGGCTCCACCTTTAAGAAGTTCCGCGGGTGGGCCTATCCCATAGTGGCTACTACGCTGGAGGATCTGAACGCCCTAAAGAACTCCATAACCGGCAAGGAGTCTATGACCCCGCAGCAGAAAATGGAACTCGTGCGGATCGGCGTAATGGCGAGTTTTGGCGTCCTTGCCCGCTCGCTATCCAAGGAGTACGAGGATGACGATTCTGCGGTGGGGGTAGCGATAAAGCGCGTCGTCAACGAACTCAATTCCGTACTTCAGGCTATTAAGCCCTCTATGTTTATATCGGTCGGGGCCTCCTTGGGTTTCCTTACAAAGCTGGCTAAGAATTTAGAGGCCTTGATAACCTTAGAGAAGTACAAAACGAAAGAGGGCCTCGTCGGGGCGGATGGGCTCAAACGGCAGTTTACGCCGTCTTTCGCCCGCGGGGCCTTGGGCGGCGGAGAAGAAAAACCCAAGCGCCGGCCGGGCGAACTATGGTAAAATGAGAGGCATACTATGAGCGTAGCGACCACTACTCCTTACTCCTCAGCCCTTGGTGACGGCACCAAGACGGCGTTCGATTTTGCCTTTAAAATCTTCAGCACCGCGGACCTCGTAGTTAGAAAGGAGACGGCCGCCGGGGTCTATACCGCTCAGACGATAGTGCCGGATTGGACAGATAGCGAAGAAACTCCGGCGGAAAACACCTGTTGGGTAGAGTTCGATACGGACGCCGAGACGGGCACAGTACATTATTCCTCCGCCGTGGCCGATGGTCTCCATTCGCTTATAGAGCGCGCGTCCTCTCAGGTGCAGAGTTCAGATTTCCCGGCGAACGACCCCATGAAGTTCTTGGCTATGGAGAACGCCCTGGACAAACTGACCCTCATGGTTCAGGAGCTCAAGGCGCTTACGGACCGCGCGGCCAAACAGGAATCGACCTCCATCCCCTTTACGGACTATATAATCTCAGCCCCCGAAGATGGCAAAGTTGTCTATTGGGCCGAGACGGACGGGAAGTTCTATTTGACTTCAGGTACGATGTCCCCCGAGGACCTGGATGAAGCTTTAGCGGAAGCGCAACTGTATGCCAATCAGGCCATAGCGGCCGCTGCCGCGGCTGCGGCTTCGGCGGCCGAGGCCGTGGCAGAATCCTCTGGGCCTCTGGGGGACCGGCCTGCCGCCCCCTCAACGTGCATACAGTATTGGGCCACCGACGTGGAACAACTTTTCAAGTACAGCGTCGCTGCGGCCCGCTGGTTCTTGATAGGGTAAAAGCCCAAACAAAGTCAAAGGAGAAAACCATGAAGAAAGTGATAGCGATAATGGCGCTGTGCGTGATGGGCTTTGTGCCCTTCGCGTCGGCGCGCACGGTGGGCGTCGTTTACGGCGACGCTCTGGTGATAGGCGACATAGAGGCCCCGGTAGCCTCCATAGGCACTTCCGGCGCCCTCTCAGTGGCGTCCCTGAGCGCTACCGGTGCGCTCTCTATGGCGGGCGTAACCAATACGGGCGCCGTCTCGGAGACCCCGAACACGGCCTCTTATTCCTCGATAGGGATAAGCACGTCGATAACCCCTACGGGTAAGGCGTTCATAGTCCTTAATGCCTCGGGCACCTTGACCTCCACGGCCACGCCGTTCATATCGACGACCAGCGCCGTCAGCGGTCAGGTTCTTACCTTGATGGGCGGTGCCAACGCCGTCACCCTTCAGGATAACGGAACCCTCAGCGGATCGCTGCTGGAACTCGGCAGCACCACGCGCGCTCTCGGCGCGGGAGACATAATCCGGCTGAGGTACTATGACGGAAAGTGGTGGGAGGAGTCGTTCGCAAATAACTAAGAGGATTGTGGACAGAGGAGTGACCTATGCTTAAATCGATTCTTAAATTACCCTTCATGCTTTTGGCTATGGCGGCCACGGCACACGCTGGGCCGTATTATGATTTGGGCATAGGCACTTCCTCGGCCACGATGAAACTGTCCGGGGTTATGAAGATAGCGGCTTCATCGTCCACGCCAAACACACCGGTCATAACTCTCGATGGCGCAGCTTCTAAGGCCACGATCCCCGAAGTGCATAGCGCCAAGACAGGCCCCATATTTACATGGGAAACCGGCGGGGCTACTCAGTCCGCTATACAGGGTCTTTTCGATTATGGGTACACCAGCGGCTTCACGATTTACGATTACCAGAGCGCGGGTAACGGCCGTCTTGGCCTGGGCACCCCCTACGGCCCGCAGCTTTATGGCCTGGGCGGGCTGACCAATCCCCGTCTTGGTCTCAATACTTCTGCTCCGGCTTACGCTCTTGACGTTACTGGCGGCGGACACTTTACCTCTACGGTTACTGCCGATGCGGGGTTCTATGGGGCCTTATATGGTAATGCTACTACGGCTACCACGGCCACGAATAATGTCCTCAAGGCCGGCGATACCATGACGGGTCAGCTCAACGTTCCGGCCGTCGCTCTGACCACCGGGGCGTACTCCACAATACTTAGGTCTTCATCGACCCAGACCACGAACATCAATCTGTATCTCCCTCCGGATAACGGGACGGACGGTTATAGGCTCACAACCGACGGGGCCGGAGGGACTCGGTGGGCGGCTCCGGGGACGAGCGTCGTGGCGAAGTATTACCTCTCGTCTTATCCTTCCGACGTGTCCCCCTATCTGCTTATGCTCTCCACACCCGTTGTGGGGGTATCGGCCTCTACTCGTACTTTCACATCGGTGCCTACTACCGCTGTGCTGACTAGCACTTATATCACCTCCATAGACCTCCCGAACGTGACCACCATACAGGAAGGGACTTGGGAAGTGCATTTCTACGCGGCCAAGACGGCTGGCAACGCCAACCGCACCCTCTTTGTGTACGCCGAGGTTTATAAGCGCACGACAGGCGGGACTGAGACGCTTCTTTTTACGTTCCCCATACGCGAGATAACTTCCGCGTCTCCTCAGCAGTACACCCAGATAGCCTCTACGGGGGCCATAGTTAAGGGCCTTAGCGACCGCTTGGTGATGAAGGCCTATGCCTACGCCGGAGGTGGCGGCACCCCGCTCCCGACGTTGGAACTGTACCGCGACAATAACTACTATAGCTCTTTGTGGATTCCGGCCTCCGTCGCGGACCTCAATACCTATGTCCCGTGGTCAGGAGGCGGAGCGCGGGCGCTACAGA
>CALMZU010000236.1 GCA_937870775.1 uncultured Elusimicrobia bacterium | reverse complement strand
AGCCACATCAGGAAATTCCTGCGCGAGCACGGCCTGGCCGAGGAATGAACTTCCCGGAGCTCTCCGACATAACCCCCGCCAAGGTGGCCGCGCTGAAGGAGCGCATAGCCCGCCTGAAGATAGACCTGCGCCTGATAGACGAGCAGTTCGTGAAGGGCGGCGGCCACGGCGGGCAGAAGATCAACAAGACCGCCAACGCCGTGCAGCTGCGCTACGCGCCGCTGGGGCTGGTGGTGAAATGCCAGCGCGAGCGCAAGCGATCCCTCAACCGCTTCATCGCGCTGCGCGAGATGGTGGACGAGATTGAACTGAAGGTCTCTCCCGAGACCTCCGAACGCCTGAAGGAAATAGAAAAGATAAGGAAGAGGAAGGCCCGCGGCCGCCGCGGACCTTCGGCCGGTCCTACTTGCTGAACCGGCGCGATTCCTTCTGGAATACGCCCATCAGCGGCATATAGGCGCGGGCAGCCTCGCGCCCCAGCTCGGCGTAGGCCGAATCATAGGCCTTCAGCCCGCCTTTGTACGCCTCGAGCGGCATCACCAGCGTGCCGCCGTTCCTTATGATGGCGGCCGAATCCCACGAGAAGGAAGGCACGAAATCCCGCGCCGAGCCGGAGAACAGGTCGCGGCCGCTGGAATATTCCGCCGGCGGGTTCTTCACGCCCAGGAGCGGCATCAGCGTCGGCACTATGTCCATGTGGCTGGTCAGCCCGTCCACGGCGGCCGGGCGGCGGCCGGGGGCGTACAGCACCAGCGGCACGCGCACCTCTTCCGGAGTATAGCCCTGGTTGTGGCCGTAGCGCCCGCGCTCCAGGAAGGCCTCGCCGTGGTCGCCCAGCACCAGCACCACGGTATCCTTTAAGCCGCCGGTCTCCTCTATGGCCTTGAGCACGCGGCCGGTCAGGTGGTCGTCGTAGCGCACCGAGTTCTTGTACTTGTTGAACAGCGGCCCGATGTTCTGCTTGTTGAGCGCCAGGCGGTTGGCGTCGGCGGCCGGCTTGAAATGGTCGAAACCCGCCGGGTAGGAATAGGCGCCGTGCGAGGCGTCATAGAAGAGGAAGGCGAAATAGGGGCGTCCCTTCTTCCTGTTCCGGATATAATCGGCCAGGCGGCCGGCTATGTCGGCGTCGCGCTCGGCCACGTCGGGCGACGGCGGCTCGTCGTATATGCCCTCGCGCGGCACGTCGACGAAGCAGGTCTTGTTGAACTCAGGGAAACTGCGCTTGGTGCTGGCGAAGAGCCGCATGTCGTAGCCCTGCCCCTTCAGGACGTCCAGCAGCGCCGGCGCGCGGCGCTCGCCCAGCATGCTGAACCAGTAATTGCCGTATATGCCGTAGAAAACCGAAAAGATGCCGAAGCGGGTGCAGTTGCCGCCGCTGTAATGGTTGCGGAACACGGCGGCCTTTTGCGCGAAGGCCCAGGTCTCCGGCATGATCTCCGGCGTCAGCATGTCGGCCCGCATGGAGTCCACCGCTATCACCACCAGGTTCAGCGGCCGGGCGGGCTTCTCCACGCGCAGCGGCGCGGCCGGGTAGGCCAGGCCGGAATAGGCCATATCTACGCCGGCGACCTCATTATCCAGCTTCACGCCCAGGTACTTGCTGGCGAAGCTGCGTATACGCAGCGGCTGGTACAGCGGGAAGAGCTGGGCGTTGCGGGTGATATAGACCGAATCGTAAAGGGTACCCCAGGCGAAAAGCGCTTTGTCGGCGGCCACGAAGAACAGCAGCAGGCCGGCCGTCGCGGCCAGGCGGCGGCCGGAAGGCAGGCGCGGCGCCAGGCGGCCGGCCAGGCGCCAGAAAAGCCACTGCAGGGCGAAGGCGCCGGCGGCGAGCAGCACGTAGAACAGCTTCATGCCCCAGCCCTGCTCGAGCGAATCCAGTCCGCCGGGCGTCAGGATGAGGTTCACCACCATGGAGTTCAGGTGGAACTTGAATATCTTGTACACGCCGGCGTCGGTCACCAGCGCCAGCTGGAAGGCGCCCAGCAGGGCGCCCGCCGCCCAGATGCCGCGCGGCAGCAGGAACAGCAGCAACGAGAGGCCGCCCAGCGCCGCGTAGAGCATCACCGTATTGGAGACCAGCGCCAGGCAGACGTACAGCAGTTCCAGCGGGTGATGCCCGGCGAAGAGCAGGAAGAAGGAACAGATCAGCAGCGAAAGGCAGAAATTGAGGGCCAGGAAGGCCGTCAGGCGTTTAAAAGGGCTGTGCGCGGTCATAGGCATTGATGGAAGTCAAAAACCGTCCAAATTTGGTATACTGATTCTACATATTTATGACGACGATAAAAACCGCTTTAGCCGCCGTTTTTGCCGTTCTTTCCCTCTCCGCCGCCGCCCCCGCCGCCGAACTGAACACCCTCGGCAAGGCGGACGTCGAGAGGCTGACCGCCGACCTGCGCAATCCCGAACCCGCCCTCCGCGAGGCCGTCGAGGCCAAGGCCGGCCTGGACCCCGTGGTTATCACCGTCCCCGGCCTCAGCTTCGGCGAGATCGGCCCCAACCACCTCGAGCTCAAGTACGTGCTGAAGCTCATAAAGAAGTTCCTCCCCGGCAAGAACATGTCCGAAGAGGACCTGGTCAACACGATGGTGGCCTTCGACAAGGACTATTTCTTCCCCTCCGACGACGAGGACGTGCGCGACCTGGCCGAGGCCTCCCGCGCCCGCCGCATGCCCGACAACTACCTGGAGGCCAAGCTGAAGGAGATCCCCGGCTTCGGCGACCGCGACATCATCATAGCGCCCTTCTCCTGGTCCCGCGACCCCGGCGACACCGAGAAGACCGTGCCCGAGCTGGAAAAGAAGATCATAGAGACCTACGACAAGTACAAGGCCACCGGCCGCCCGGTCTACATACTGGCGCACAGCTGGGGCTCGGTGATGACCCACACCGCCCTGCACCGCGTGGCGGCCGCCCGCCCCGACGTGAAGATCAACAAGCTGATAACCGCCGGCTCCCCGCTGATCCCCGCTAATTTCGTCGTGAAGCTTTTCATAGCGCTGGAAGTGAAGAAAGAACACCTCGAGAAGGCCGTCACCAAGCCCGCCAACGTGGCCGTCTGGCGCAATATCTGGGCCAGCCGCGACGCCTACTCCAACAACATCCCCGCCGCCGACGCCAATTTCCAGGTGGACGCCCAGGTGGAGAACGTGGAGCCCACGCTGATAGACCTGATACTGCACAACAAGCTCTTCCGCCGCGACGCCAAGCGCGACCTGTTCAAGATACGCGACATAAAGGCCTGGCACGGCTCCTATTTCTTCGACTACGACGCCTACCTGGCCTCGATACAGAAGGAGATAAAGGTGCAGGTGTTCCGCCCGGTGCTGGCCCCGCAGGTAGTGGACTGCGCCAAGGCCGAAGCGCCGGTCTGTCCCATATAAAGCGCCCCGAGGCGCCGAAAGCCCGCCGCCCGGCGGGCTTTTTTATTATATAGTGCCCCGCCAATTTGCGATAATATATACATGGACCTGAAAAAGTTCGCAGACTTCCTCAAAGAGAACGACGTCCCCGCCTTCCGCCTGAAGCAGGTGCGCGACGCCGTGTACAAGAACTTCGCCGCCACCTGGGACGAGGTCACCGTGCTGCCCGCGCCGCTGCGCGAGCGCCTGAAGAAGGAGTTCCGCATACATTCCGTGGAGGTCCTGGAGACGCAGACCGCCAAGCGCGGCGACGCCGTGAAGTTCTGCTTCGGCCTGAAGGACGGCCACCGCATAGAGACCGTGCTGCTGAAGCTGCTGGCCGACAAGTGGAGCCTCTGCGTGTCCACGCAGGTGGGCTGCCCGGTGCGGTGCCCCTTCTGCGCCACCGGCCGCAAGGGCCTCAAGCGCAACCTTTCCCCCGACGAGATCGTCGACCAGTTCCTGGCGGCCGCCGCCTACCTCAGGCAGACCCGCAGCCAGAAGATAGGCAGCGTCATCTTCATGGGCATGGGCGAGCCCTTCTTCAATTACGAATCCGTGCTGGACGCCATACACACCATGGCCGACCCCGAGATGATCGGCCTCGGCCAGCGCCACATCTCGGTCTCCACGTCGGGCCACGTACCCGGCATACGCCGCTTCGCCAAGGACCTGCCGCAGTGCAACCTGGCCATCTCGCTGCACGCCTCCGAGGACGAGCTGCGCAACGAACTGGTGCCGCTGAACGTGAACTACCCGCTGCACCAGCTGGCCAAGGCCGTCAGCGACTACATCACCATCACCAAGCGCAAGGTCTTCATAGAGTACGTGCTGCTCGACGGCGTGAACAACAGCCGCAGCCAGGCCGCCAAACTCAACTCCTGGCTGCGCGCCGTGGCCGCGCCCAAGTACTTCACCATAAACCTCATCCCCTACAACCGCACCGGCGGCGTGTACAAGGCCCCGGCCAAGGAGCGCGTGCAGGTGTTCGCCGGCCTCATGGAAACCTATGGCTTCGAGGTCACCGTGCGCAAGAGCATGGGCGACGACATAGCCGGCGCCTGCGGCCAGCTCGCCGGCAAATAGCCCCCGAAGGACATAAAAAAAGCCCCGGTCCTGCCGGGGCTTTTTTTGCGCCGCGACGGTTCAATCGTCGGGGAAATCGTCCCAGTAATCGGCGTCGGACTGGGCGGACTTCATACGCTTTATCAGCTCGGTCCACGACGAAGCCTTGGCGAAACTGAGGGCGTCGTAATTGTATTCCGGCAGGTACACCACCGGTATATAGGCCGCCAGGCCCGTGGCGTTGGAGAAATCCCGCGCCGAGGCGGGCTCGCCGGGAGCCGTTTTGTAACCCGGGGGATAGGCCGCCGGCGGCCGGCTGGTGAAGGCCGAAACGATCACGACCTCGTCCTTAAGATAGGAATACAGTTCCCGCGCCGCGGCCCGCACCGCCGGGGATTTGGCGTCCTCGGACACGACCCTCGCGAAATGGCCCAGGTCCCTCGCGTCGCTGTCGTCGAACTTCAGCGTCTTGCGGCGCGAGTCGCGGGCGAACGTCATGTCCCCGTCGGCCAGCATGGCGTCGGCCAGCGCGGTGACCTTAGCGGCCAGGCCATCGAAAGACGCGGCCCTTACGGCCGAGATGGTGGTATCGTTGCGGGTGGCGCGGTAATAGTCGTTGTAAGCCGCCACGTACATCCGCGCGGCCTCCTCGGCGGAAGCGGCGGGGCGGGCGGCCAGGGCGGTCAGGAAACGGGAATAATCCTGGCCCTCGTTGGGCTCGGTCTCTTCCGAACCCACAATGACACCGGCATACTTGCGTATCTCATAGTTCGTGGCGAGTTCCTGCATCAGGCAGGCGTCCGAGGCCAGCAGGTCGGCACCGCCGGCCGCCGAGAGGGCGCGGGCCATCTCCAGCGCCGTTATATGGTTGCTGGTCTCATCGTCATAGGAAATGCCCCGGGAAGCGGCCGCGGGGACCGGCTCCAGCGGCTTGCCGGAGGATTTCCAGCCGCTGCCGTGGTTCCAGACCACCACCAGGTACCGCTTGGCCGGGTACTTGGCCTTGGCCCATTTCACGAAACCCGCGAAATGCTCCCAGGAGCCCATGTCGGTCTTCTTAAGCTCCGTCACCGGCACCGAGCTCACCTTGGAAGTGTCGCCGTCCTTCGCCACATGGTAACGCTTCACGCTGTAAACGGCCGGCTGGCCCTCTTTCTCCGTAACGGTGCCCACTTCGGCAACTATGTCCATGGCCGGGGTCGAACCCACCGTCTCCATCTCGTTGAGGTCCTGAAGCGCGGCGTCAGAAAGGCTGTTCTTGCCGTTGATCAGGGCTATTATCGTCCATTCCTTGGTGGCGGACGCTGTCGAAGCCGGACCGGAGGGGGCCGGGGTCTGCATGGCGGCGATGTCGCCGGAGCGCAGCGAGTCCAGCCCGAACCCGGAGGCCAGCGCAGTGGAACAGAAGAGCATCAGGGACGCAAGCAGTCCATTAATTTTCATCTTGAGCCTCTCGAGAATCACATTTCAAGTATAACAGAGCCGCCCGCCAGCGGCAAGGGCATAAAAAAAGCCCCGGCATAACCGGGGCTCTTTTCAATTATCGAGGCCGGGCCTCGATAGACGGGGAGGTCAGCGCTCCACGCACATGGCTATGCCCATGCCGCCGCCTATGCACAGCGTGGCCAGGCCCTTCTTCAGGTTGCGCCTGCGCATCTCGTGCAGCAGGGTGACCAGTATGCGGGCGCCGGAAGCGCCAACAGGGTGGCCCAGCGCTATGGCGCCGCCGTTCACGTTCACTATCTCCTTGTTGAAGCCGAGCTCCTTGGCCACCGACAGGGCCTGCGCGGCGAAAGCCTCGTTGGCCTCTATCAGCTCCACGTCCTCGAGCTTCCAGCCGGCGCGCTTGAGCGCCAGGCGCACGGCGTCGGCGGGGCCTATGCCCATGATGGCGGGGTCCACCCCGGCCCAGCCGTAGGAAACCACGCGGGCCATCGCCTTAAGGTTGTATTTCTTCAGCGCTTCGCCGGACACGGCCAGCACGGCCGCGGCGCCGTCGTTGATGCCAGAGGAGTTGGCGGCGGTGACGGTGCCGTCCTTCTTGAAGGCGGGGCGCAGCTTGGAGAGGCCCTCGGCGGTAACGCCGGCGCGCGGGAACTCGTCCTTCGCGAAGGCCACCGGGTCGCCCTTCCTCTGCGGTATCATCACCGGCACTATCTCGTCGGCGAAGCGGTTCTCCTTCATGGCCTTCTCGGCCTTGTTCTGCGACTCGGCCGCCAGCTTGTCCTGCTCCTCGCGGGTTATGCCGTACTTGGCGGCCAGGTTCTCGGCGGTGATGCCCATGTGGCAGTTATTGAAAACGTCCCACAGGCCGTCGTTGATCATGGAATCCACCAGCTCGCCGTTGCCCATGCGGTAGCCGGCGCGGGCCTTCTTCAGCAGGTAGGGCGCGGCGGTCATGTTCTCGGTGCCGCCGGCTATTATCATGTCGGCGTCGCCGCACTTTATCTGCTGGGCGGCCTGGGCCACGGCGCGCAGGCCGGAACCGCAGACCATGTTTATGGTCATGGCGGTCTTGCTGTTGGGGATGCCGGCGGCCAGGGCCACCTGGCGGGCTATGTTCTGGCCCATGCCGGCCTGGTAGATGTTGCCCATCACAACTTCGTCTATGTTCTCGGCGGCGGCGCCGGTGCGCTCCAGGAGCGCCTTGGCCACGGTGCGGCCCAGTTCCACCGAGCTTACGTCGGAAAGCGAACCGGAAAAGCTGCCTATGGCCGTCCTGACGCCCTCAGCTATGAAAACTTCTTTCATTTTTTCCCTCCGGAGATATGGTTTGCCGCGAAAACAGGCGACGTTATATCTTACATATTTAACGCCGGAAAAAGAAAAGCCCTCCCGCCGCCGGGAGGGCTTTGCGCCGCTTGCGCGCCTTATTTCTTCTTCAGCACGTAGTACTGCGGCGTCTTGTGCTTTATCGTGTAGTCGCCGCTCTTCCACTCGAGGAACATGTACTTTGCGCCGTTCATTTCCTTTATGGTGTAGCGGCTGGCGGTGCGGTCGCCGCTGTGGGTCACCACGCCCTTGGTCCATTTGAACCACGGCGCGCTGTCCGGGTTCTTAGGCATTACCCCCATGGCGCCTTCGGGCTTGAACAGGAAACCACCCAGGTACAGCTTGCCCTCAAAGCGCTTGGCGCCGGGGACGAAGTCCTTTATGTCGCGCACGAAGTCCACGCTGTACCATTCGCCTATCACGTCGGGGTCGTTGACGAACGGCAGGTTTATGTCGTCCACCAGCCGGCCGTTCTGTTCGCTGGTAACTATCTTCACCAGTTCCACCGCGTCCGCGGCCAGCAGCAGCGCCGGCAGTCCCAGTACCGCGGCTAACACCATTACCTTGAGTTTCATAAAAACCTCCTTGAGATCGAGCTTCTGAATGCTATTACGCCCGTCCCGGAAAAGTATTACAA
>CALMZU010000235.1 GCA_937870775.1 uncultured Elusimicrobia bacterium | reverse complement strand
CCGAAGCTCTGCGCCGCGAACAGCGCCGGGTCCGGCAGCGCGCCCTTTATGGCGAACTCCGGGGAACCCTGCGGGATGCTGCCGCGCAGCACGGCGCGGTACTGGCCGGGGAAGGCGTAGATGTAGCCGTTGTCGCCGGAGCCGGCCGGGCCGGTCTTCATGTGGTCCTCGAAGGTAAGGCCGTCTATATAAGGCTCGGTGCGCAGCACCGCGGCCTCGCCGCCCGCCTTGTCGGAAGGCTTGAGGAAAAGTTTGTACAGCCCGTCGTTGACCGTCAGCGCCGAAGGCTGCGCGGCGTAATAGTTCCCGATGTCCTCCCAGGACCAGGAGCCGGCCTGCGCGGCGTCGAAGGCCGTGTCGTCGGCCAGCACGGCGCCGTTAACGACGTTCACGCCTTCAGCGCGCAGCGCCGCGGTCCAGGCCTTGAACACTTCGTCGAGCGGCTGGGCCCCGGGCAGCAGCTGCGAACCGAACGACGGGTCGCCGCCGCCCTTTATATAGAGGTTGCCGTTCAGGAACCCGTTGTCCAGCTTCCCGTCGCGGTACAGCCGCGTGACGAAGCGGTGAGCGGGGCCGAACTTCTCGAGCGCGGCGGCCGTGGTGAAGACCTTGAGTATGCTGGCGGGAACCAGGTTCTGCGACGGGGAATGGGCGGCCACGTCGCGGCCGGTGGCGGCGTCCTTCACGCTGAGTCCCCACGAAGCGTTCTTAAGGCCTGGCGCGGAGGCTATCTCCTTTATCTTCCCGTTCACCGAGGCGGAGGCGGGGCCGGGCAGCAGCAGCAGGGCGAGCAGCAGCGTTTTCATAAGGCAAAGTATATCAAAAATGGTAAATTATGATTCCGATGAGAAAAGCCGCACTGATGCTGCTCTGCCTCGCGCTGCCGGCCGCGGCGCAGGACGCGCCTGAAAAGAAGACCACCTTCGAACTGGAGCTGGACCCGTACTATTCCGCCTACGGGATGTACAACAGCCTCACCGGCAAACCGATCCCGCACCTGGAAGTGGATTCCGAGCTGGAGATCTACAAAGAACTGATAACCAAGTTCTACCAGCCGCGCACGCTGATACTGGAGGCCAGCCTGAACCCGCTGCCTTACGCCGGCACGCTGGTCAGGAAGCACGCCTGGGATTTCTACCACGACATGCAGTGGACCAGCAACTTCAACGCGGTGCAGGCCGTGACGGCCGGCTTCGAGGAGCCCTGGGCGGTGTCGCTGTTCCTCGGCAACGTGGTCGCATTCGACACTATAAACCGGTCCTTCCAGGGCAAGCGCAACGGTTACTCCGGCCTGCTGGTCAGCTACGGCAATTACCACATAAAGGACAACGTACTGCTGAAGGACGACTGGCTGGAGCTGGAAGGTAAACTGAAGGGCGAGCAGATACTCAAGGACCGCAGCCTGCGCTGGAGCTTCCGCGGCGGGGCCAAGTTCCACGGCGACAGCCATATCGCGGACGCCTTCTACATAGGCTTCAGGCGCAGCCGCACCGACTTCAAGGAGAAGGGCACGGACAATTTCTGGCTGCACAACAGCGGCTTCGAATACGTTTCCGACTTCTCGCAGAGGAAACTGGAACCAATAAGGCACTACTTCGTCGTCGACAAGAAATTCCCGATGCGGAACTCCCGCATGGCCTTCACGCTGGGGTTCGGTTTCGTCTGGACCGCCGACAAGAAATACTCGGGACCGCTGACGTCCCGGACGGGCTCGCGCCCGCAGAACAGCTTCCAGTTCATACTCCGTCCCAACCTGGAGTTCTAGAACGGGTAAACCCGGTAAATCTTATTCCTTGCCCTTGCGGGCGTAACGGCCGCCGGTCATGGTGGCGAGGTAGGCCACGTCGTCCGCGGAGAGGAAGCGCGGCTTCCAGCCCAGGGCGCGGATGCAGTCCAGCACGTAGAACAGCGCAGCAAGCACCTCGTTCACGTCGGGGCCGGCGGCCCCGGAGAGGGCCTCCGGGCCGCAGTACAGGGCCTGGTCCGGAGACAGCACGTTGTTCAGCATGAAATCCCTGCCGTAAAAGGCCAGCCGGGCCGCGTTATGCGGCGCCAGTCCCGCTGCCGCGGGCGCCGCCGTGTACGGCGGCAGGGAAAGGCCGCGGCGTATGGCGGCGTTCACCCGCTCGTTGAGGGCCAGCGCCCCGTCGACGTCCTGATGGGAGACGGCCAGGCCGTGCCCGGCCAGGAAGAAGACCTGCTCTTCCGACGGCCGGGCGTGCACGGCTATGGCCGAGCAGAGCTGCGCGCCGGGGGACCTGTAAGGGATACGCACCGCCTCGGGGAAAAGCCTTGCGGCCGCGCAAGCCCCTTCCTCGCTCATATTCAGCACGTTGGCGTAAACCGAATGGACGTGCACCACGGCCGAGTTCAGCAGGGAATGGAAGCCGGTCTCTATGGAGGGTTTGGCAGGGGGCAGACCATCCACGGGCAGGGTAGCCGCTTTTATCAGGTCGCTGAGTTCGTCCTCCCCGGCCGGGCCTCGCCTCAGCCTGCCGGCTATGACGCCGCTGTCCACCAGCGCGTAGCCCGACGTCGGCGTAACGTCCCTGAGCCGGGCGCCCGAGGCCTTTATCAGCATGCGGCCGCCGGGGACCTTCACCGAGACGTTGCCGCCGGCGCCCTGCGTCAGGTCCGGGCCTGAACCGGCCGAGCGGCCGGCCCTGGCCAGCAGCGCGGGGGCTTCGGAAAGGGAGGCGATGTCGGTCATAAAGCCGTCAGGAGGCGGAGCCTTTCCCCCCTCCGGAACGCGGATGGGCCTTGTCGTACACTTCCTTCAGCCGCTCCAGCGA
>CALMZU010000234.1 GCA_937870775.1 uncultured Elusimicrobia bacterium | reverse complement strand
GAAAAACCGGCCTCTCCGGAGCGGGGAGGCCGGTTTCGCGTCAGCTCTTACTTCTCAAGCAGCCACTTCGTGAACTCGTCCCACTTGCCGGCCTTGGAGAGGGCCAGCTTGGAGTAGTTCTCGTCGAAGCTGTAGGAGGGCAGGTACATCGCTATGCCGGTGGCGTTCTTATAAGCGTCGCCGTTGGTGGCGTTCTTAACCAGCATGCTGCCGTTGAAGAACGCGGTTATCTCGGCGCCCTTGGCCTGCAGCGCGGGGATCTTGGTCCCGGCCACGGACAGGAAGTGCAGCAGGTCGCGGGAGTCCGCGCCGCCGAAGGACTTGGCTTCGCGCAGCGCTTCCAGCAGCTTGGCCTTGTCCTGCTTCATCGCGAGGTCCGCCCACTGGTCGGTCAGCTGGCGCAGCTGCTCGGCCTTGTTGGAGCGGGCGGCGGCCATCGTAACGCCGGTGCCCTTGGCGGCGTAGGAGGCGGTATAGCCTTCCACGGCCGCCTTCGCGACGTTCTCTATGCCGAAGCTCTTTATCCTCGACAGGAAAGCGCCGTAGTCCCAGCCGGCGCCGGGCTCGGTCTCCTCGGAGCCTACCATCACCTGCGCGGAATTCTTAAGTTCGTATATGACCTCGGCCATCTGCATCAGGCAGGCGTCGGAGGCGTAGATGTCCACGCCGCCCATGCCGGCCAGCGCCTGGCCCAGCTGCACGGTGGTTATGCCGTTGCCGGTCTCGTCGTCGTAGGAGATGCCGCGGGTCAGCGCGGAGCGGGGGCTCTTGGTCTTCCAGCCGTCGCCGTGGTTCCAGACTATCAGCATGTAGTGGCGGGCCGGGTAATTGGCCTTGGCCCAGCGGCCGAACTCCACCAGCTGGTTCCAGTCGCCCATGTCAACCTTGCCCATGTCCTGCAGCATCATCGAGCCGGTGACCGCGGTGTCGGTGTCCTTGGTGACGTAATACCTGCGCACGCCGGTCCAGTCCTCGACGCCGCGGGTGGCGGCGCCGCGCCCCATCATCGGGGGCATGTCGTTCCAGTAGGGGTTGGGCCAGCCGGGATGCGGCACCACCGGGCCGTTGTCCCAGTCGTTCCAGCCGCCGGGGTAGCCGGGGTTGGAGGCGGGGGCCTGGTAGCTGCGCGCGGACTGCGTGACCACGTTGATCTTGTCTGTGGAGCCCACGGTCTCCATCTCGTTCATGTCGGAGTGCACGTACTCGGAGAGGTTGTTCTTGCCGTTCATGAAGACCATTATGGTCCATTCCTTCACGGGGGCCTTGTTCGTCTTCATCGCCGACGGGGCCACGGCGGCGTCGCCGGCCTTGGCCTGCGCCACGATCTCCTTCACCGACGGCATACCGTCGAAGGAGAATTCCTGCGCCGCGGCCGGGGCCGCGAGCAGCGCGGGCAGTATCAGCAGACCGCTCAGTTTCGCTTTATCCATTTTCCTCTCCTTGCACCTGCAGGATAATATTTCAATCTATATCATATCCCTTTCTCCGCCGGGCCATATGGGTTGATGGTCCCCTTATTTCCCGGCAATGGTCCCACTTAGTTCCGGGCCGTTGGTCCTACGACATCGGTCAATTTATGTAGAATATAGGCGTCCAGGCGGAGGAATCCGGTGAGAATCCGGAGCTGCCCCGCAACGGTGATGCCGCAAGGCTGAGCCCGGTCTACCGCCAGGATGCCGCCATGCGGCCATCTTCGCGGGAGGAAAAATGAGACTTAGCTGCCTGCCTTTGCTGTTGTCCCTCTGCTGTACCAGCCTTTATTCACAGGAGAACGCCGGACCCGAGGTCTTTTTCTCGGTGGCCCGCACCGCGTCCTGCCGCGCCACGGCCCCGGCCGACGCCTCGGCGGTGAACGCCGGGGATAAGCGCGACGCGGCCACGCTGGCCGAACTGCTGGACCTGCTGCCCCAGCTGAACGTGCGGCGCCTCAACGGGCGGCTCGGCGCGGCCACGGTGTCCATGCGCGGCTTCCAGTCCAAGCAGACCGCGGTATACCTCGACGACGTCAGGCTGCCGCCCGACATCACCGGCACGGTGGACCTTTCCGTCATACCGGCGGGCGCGCTGTCGCGGGCCGAGGCGCTGCCAGGCGGGGCCAGCGCCCTTTACGGCGCCGGCGCCGAAGGCGGCGTGCTGCAGCTCTTCACCCGGCGGCTGTCGCCGGGCGCCAGGACCGCCGAGGCCTCCGTCTCCGGCGGCTCCTACGGTTTGAAGGAGACCGCCCTGAAGGCCGGCGCCGCCGGGCGTTCCGGCGATATCTACGTGACCGGGGGATCCGGTTCCTCGGACGGCTTCCAGCAAAACTCGGCGCTGAGCCGCGATTCGGCCTCGGCCCGCGCCGGCCTGGACCTGGGCCGGGCCGGCCGCCTTTCGCTCTCCGGCCTCTTCTCCCGGCAGCGCACCGGCCTGCCGTCGGGTACGCCGGTCCCGGCAGCTGACTGG